>ONEC01000049.1 GCA_900316715.1 uncultured Eubacteriales bacterium | reverse complement strand
GGATGGAATAGCCCAAACTTATACGCCTGTGGACACTGTGTAAGACGAGCCGTTACGTATCATCGTAGCCAGCGCAGTAGTGGTTGAAGCAGGAAGCTCCGACTTCTATAAGTCGGAGTAGTTCACTAAGACTCAACCGATAGAATCAGATTTTGACAAGATGATAAAGAAAATGCTTGAGGAACAGGAATATGATAAAAAGCAAAACTAAATATCAGGCTGCAGCGGAGGAGATATGCAGTCTGTTTGAAAGCAGAGGAATCGGCAGGGTTATAAGCACGGCTCATCTTGGAGATGGTGAGTTCAATGCCGCCTATAAGGTAACGTGTGAAAATGAGAAGGATTACGTTCTTAAGATTGCACCTCCTAAGGATGCTGCTGTGTTAAGCTACGAAAATAATATGATGGAGTCAGAGGTGTATTGGTATGGTCTGATGAAGAAATATACAGACATACTGTGCCCTGAAATATATGCATCTGATACTTCATGTAAGATTATAAAGAGCAACTGCTTCATTATGGAAATGATGGAGGGGGAGATTCTGTGGAAATGTGATTTTTCACCTGAGGAGGCAGAGAGGGTTCGGGCTGAAAAAATCGGTATGCTTGCCAAGATACATGGGATCAGGAATGACAGATACGGTTATATACAGTCAGGCCTGCATGACTCCTGGTATGAGGCTCTGCGTTCAATGGCTGGAAGACTTGTGCAGGACTGTAAGGATATCGGATATGATACTCCTGACGGAGAAGAGTTTATAAGGCTTATAGACAGGCATGAGGAGGTTTTAAGGAAGGCTCCTTGCTGTATGGTCAACTTTGATCTATGGGATAGCAATATCCTGTATAATAAAGGCCGGCTTATATGGATCGATCCGGAGAGAGGCTTTTGGGGGGATCCTGTGGCAGATTTCATAACGGTTGGAAACGGACAGAAGATTCCTCTTACGGATAAGAAAAAAGAGCTTGATATCTACAACAAGACGGCAAAAGAAGCTTTAGAACTTAACAGAGAAACTGAAATAAGATATGCATGTGCGGTAGCTTACCTTGCCCTTATTGAAGAGGTGGAAAAGTATGTAAGATATGAACCGGATAATCCTAATTACATACGTAACACAATAGATGCAAGGGATATGTATGATATGGCATTTGAAGTGATGAGGTAAATATGAATTATTTTGTTGAAGGACTGCAGGGAAGCGGAAAAAGTACCCTGGTCGGAAAATTGTCGGATAAACATCCGGATTATAATGTATTTCATGAAGGAGATTATAATCCTGTAGAACTGGCCTGGTGTTCTTATGTTCCTGAAGATATATATCCCTCAATTTTGGATAAATATGCTGATATAAAGGATGAGCTGGCTTTGAAGAGTCATGTGGAAGACGAGCATGTGATAGTCTGCTACACACAGATAATCACGGATATTCCGGGATTTCACAAGGATCTGGAGCAATACGAAATTTACAATAATCGTATATCTCGTGAAGACTTTAAAAATATTATTCTTAAGCGTTATGCCAATTGGAAAACTGATAGTAATATTTTTGAATGCTCCCTTTTTCAGAATATAGTTGAGGATATGATACTGTTTCAGAATGCATCCGACGAGGAGATTATCGGGTTTTACAGAGAAATAAAAAAAGTCTTGAATGATCGGGATTATCATATATTATATCTTATGAGTGATGATATACGTTCAAATATCAATGTGATCAGAAAAGAAAGATCAGATGATCAGGGAAATGAACTGTGGTTTCCGCTGATGCTTAATTACTTCAATGAATCGCCGTTTGCAAAGTTAAATGGATTATCAGGTGAGGAGGATATGCTTTCCCATTTCTGCCATAGACAAGAGCTGGAACTTGCGGTCTGCGAAGAGGTTTTTAAGGACAGGTATACCATACTCAAATCTAAGAATTTCAGAGATGAGGATTATGAATAAAAAATCTGCTAAGCCATCAAAAAAGAAGGGTGTAACCTTGCTTACTATCATGGTTATATTTGCGCTGATGATCGCCTTAATTGGTGTTGTGGAGTTAATGTCTTATAAGGAGATTAAAAAAGATTGTTCAGCCACAACTACAGGTATAGTTGATTATGAGGGAACAGGTGATACGCATAAAGAGGATACCGTTGAGGGAAAGTATCTTAGTACCGGCAAATATAAGAAATATTATAACAAAATCATAGTGAAGACAGACGGACGGTTTAATATAGAAACTCTTTATACAGGACAGGGTTATGGCGATGAGGGTGATGAACTGGTCATCTATTATAATCCTGATGATCCGGATGAGTATTATATTGATGATTATCCAAGTACGATCATGGGAACTGCTGTAACTATGTTTGTGTTGGGCGGAATCATGCTCGCATTGGCAGTTGTTCTGAAAATATTTGTCGATAAGAAAGAAGATACGGAAGCAGAGAAGGAACACAAAAAGGCCGAGAAGAAAGCGAAGGCTGATGAGAGAGCAAAGGTTAGAGAAGCAAAAGAGGCAGCACTTAAAGAGGCAGCTTATACAAAAGGTTATACAAATGAGCGTATCCGTAAACAGAGACTGAAAGTTATATCTGATTTAAAACTTGTAGGTATCATCTTTCTGGCTGCGGTTATTCTTATTTTGATCAGCCTTATCAGAACTATTATCGATATGCACAAGGAAACCCCTATTCCATTTAATGATTTTCCAAAGAAACTTGATGACAAGTGTTACAGTGTGGAAGTTACAGATCCTCCTCAGGAAGCATGGAAACCGTACTATGATCTAAAGGTGGGAGATGATCATATACTGGCTGCTAATATTGAAAACAGAAGAGCAATAGCCGGTGCAGATGAGCCTGTAAAACTTAGAGGAAAGATAAAAAGGATACGTGTTTCCGATGAACAGGTAAGAAGGAAAATCAAAGAGTATTATGAAAGTATAGGATATCTGGATACTCTTAAAGATGAAGAATATGCATATTATTATCTGGATTGTACTAAGTTCAGTCTATGGAATGAAATGAAAGAAAATCATTTAATTGGATTTGTATTCGGAACCATGTTTTTAATTGTTGGACTGTGTGGCGTTTGTAATACAGGAATACATAATGCAATAAGATGCTTTAGATATGCCTGCAGCGGCGAGAGATATAGTATAAGGGAGATCAATGATCTGGCCAATCATCCGTTTACACAGTGGATAGACAATCTGGAGGTTTATGCAACGCCAAGTGCTCTCATCGGATTAAAGAAGGGCCTGGTAGTGATCAATTACAGCGATATTGCCGGTGTCAAAATCGATGAAGAATATCATACTGAAAAGCCGAGAGCAGGCAGACGCCGTAGCTGGACAACCTATCTTGTTATCATTAAAACTAAAAAACATAGAAAAATGATTCTGGCAGAAACTAAGAATAAGGATGATTATGAAGCGTTGATGCCGATTCTGAATCAGTGGTGCAGCATTGCAGAATATCATGAAGATTAGAGCATTACTAGAGGAGGAAGACACATGCAGATTTCAAACATTGATAGTGGAAAATCATTTGACTGGGGTAATACTTCGAAGGATTATGCGAAGTACAGAGATATTTATCCAAAGGAGTTCTATCAATATATCCTTGATCTTGGTTTATGCAAGGATGGTCAGAAGATACTTGATATCGGAACAGGAACAGGTGTTCTCCCTCGCAACATGTATCAGTTTGGCGGAAAATGGGTTGGAACCGATATATCCGAAAACCAGATAGAACAGGCAAAAAGACTTGCAGCAGAGCAGGGGATGGATATTGATTTCTATACATGCCCTGCTGAAAAGATAGATTATCCTGACAAAACATTTGATGTTATAACCATATGTCAGTGTATATGGTATCTTGATGCTGCGGCTATAACAGAGAAGTTCGCAAAGATACTTAAGGAACAGGGAAAAATCTTAATACTTTATATGGGCTGGCTTCCTTATGAAGACCCGATTGCAGGTCGAAGTGAAGAGATTATATTAAAATATAATCCGGTCTGGAATGCGTATGGAGATACAGTACATCCGGTTTATGTTCCTGATGAGTTTCTTACTCATTTTGATATTATAAAGCGGGAAGAATTCCGGGTGGATATTCCATTCACCAGAGAAGGATGGCATGGACGTATGAGAGCCTGCCGCGGAGTCGGAGCTTCCATGAATGAAGAAGAACTTAAGGGCTGGGATAATGAACATATGCAGATGCTTATGGATACAGCACCGGAAGAGTTTATGATAAAGCATTATGTATCAATTGCAGAGTTACAGGTAAAGAAAGATATAATTAATTAATCTACTTTTAATGTTCTTTAAAAGACTATTTAAACTCACGATGATAAATTATCACCATCGAAAGGAAATGAGCCCGAACAAGTGGGCCGAAAGATAAATACGATGGAGGATAAAAATCATGAGAAAGAGTTCTAAGGGTTTATTATGTGGAGCATTGCTTATCGCAGCAATGGCGAATTTTAACGGATGTGGATTCAGTTTTGGAATGAGGTCATCTTATACATATGATCACGCTGATAAGTATGTGGCTGGAGATATAGAGATTTCAGATGACATTGATACGATCGATATTGATTACTGCTCAGGCGATGTAAAGTTTGTTCAGGCAGATACAGATGTGATCACAATCGAAGAAACAGCTAAGAAGGATCTGAAGGATAAGTTAAAGGTTCACACCTGGGTTGATGGTAAGACACTTCACATTAAGTTCTGTGAATCAGGAAAGGGACTTGATCTTAATAACCTGGGCAAGCAGCTTGAGATTACTGTTCCTGAGGAAATAGAATACGACAAGCTTGTCTTTGATATGTCATCAGGTGATGTTGAAGCAGAGTGCTCAGCAAAGAAGATTGACTTTGATGCATCATCAGGAGATATTAATCTTACTCAGACAGGAAACAGTGATGAAATCCTTGCTGATACTTCATCCGGAAGCATCACATTAGATATAGAAAGTACAGATAAGTTTGTAGGAAATGCAAGCTCCGGAAGTATCTATGTAAATGCAAAGAGCATCAGGAATATTCATGCAGATACATCCAGCGGAAGTAATGAATTTCATCTCGAAGCTGTACCAGAAACAGCAAAGATTGATGCATCATCAGGAAGTGTAAAGGTATATCTTCCGGAAGATGCAGATATTACAGCAGAAATTGATACAGCAAGCGGTGATATCTCATATGATCTTCCATTTGAGAAGAAGGGTGATACATATAAGTGTGGAAAGGGTACAAATAAAGTTATGATTGACACATCTTCAGGAGATGTTACACTTAACAAGTTATATTAATATACGAAACTAAAACATTATAGTAAAGACTGGGGAGGATAGTTTCAAAATGGAAAACAAAAAAGTTACGGGATTTGACTATTTATGGTGTGCATTATATGCGTGCGCTGCATTTGCTATTGAATTACTGCTTGTATTTATTGAAGGCAAACTCGGACTTGATACGAAGAATCTCACGGTATCACAGAGTATCATTCATTGGATAGTTACGATAATACTGTGGGTGGCAGCAGGTTTACTGGTTATCCATATAGGTAAAAAGACAACCGGTTATGATATATGGAAACATCGCGAAAAAATGAGAGCATGGCAGTATATAGCAATCGTTATATGCTTTGCTGTAAATATTGCTGCTAAGTATTTCGACTGGAATGGTTTCAAGGTTGTTAAGGAATGGCATTCAAGAGGACCGCTGCTGTTCTCATTCCAATATATCTATTATATGGCAGAGGGCTTTCTGATCTCACTGGTAATTGTTTTTGGACAGATTGCATGTGAGAAATGGTTTAAGAATGAGAAGCTTCCTTATGGAGGTATTATCTTAGGACTTACATGGGGACTTATGCATATCTTTACAAAGGGTAATCTGGGAATCGGACTTCTGTCAGCTTTTGGAGGATTCCTGTTTGGAGCAGCATACCTGTTTGTAAATAAGGATTATAGAAAGGCACTGCCGATTATCGCACTGCTGTTTATGCTATAAAGCGTTGGATATGGATGTCTCACTGTTTTACAGGGAGGCATCCTTTTTTAAACCCCGGAACAGCCGCAGTGAGTGGCCTGTACGTTGTACTTGAGGGTGTGTGGGAAATATGATACCTTAGAATCTGTAAGACTATTTTTGAGGGGATAATGGGGATGGAAAGTTATAAGGTTTTAATAATCGATGATGATATAGTGATCGCACAGTCTACAGCAGAATATTTCAATATGTTTGATCTGAAGACTGCCTTTGTTACGGGGTATGACGAGGCGATAGACTTTCTGGAGAAGAACATGGTATCGCTGCTTCTTTTGGACATTAATCTCGGGGATAAGTCAGGCTTTGAACTCTGCAAGAAAGTAAGAGAAGATTATGATATGCCTATTCTCTTTATCAGTGCGAGAACCAGTGATGACGATGTACTTATAGCACTTAATATCGGCGGTGATGATTATATCAAGAAGCCATATACCCTGAGCATTCTGATGGCAAAGGTTAAGACCGTTCTTGCAAGATATGAAAAGGCAAAGGAAGATGCGCAGAAAGCTGCTGAAGCTGCAGATGGAAATGCAGCAGGCGGGGCATCCGATGGCAAGGTTAAATCAGAGCTTACAGGTATTGTCAGTCTGACTGATAAGATAAGTCTGGATACGGGCAGCCATAAGCTGAAGGCAGGTGCAGATCAGATCAGCCTTAAGGCTATGGAGTATAAGCTTCTGGTATATCTTCTGGAGAATTCAGGCAGAGTTGTGACGAAGGACGAGCTTCTGAAAAATGTCTGGGATGATGAGTTTATAGGTGAGGGAACCCTTGCTGTACATATAAGACACTTAAGAGAGAAGATTGAAGATGACCCGAAGGATCCGCAGGTGATTAAAACCATCTGGGGAGTGGGATATATAATTGAGGAAGTGGGATGAAAAACTATTACAGAGTAGTTATATGTCTCGGCGTAGTATTCTTTCTTCTTTTAGCTGCATTTATAATCTATACCGGTCGTGAGGATTATAGCGATGAGGAAAGAGGCAGTGCAATTCTCACGCTGAGTGATATAGCCGGAGATTCGGCGGATAACTGGACTGATCTGGGTGCTTTGAACAGCAAGGATTATGACGAAGAGTTTGTGATTCTTGGACTGGAAAATAATCTTTTATATTCCAGCACCGGAGTGACCGATGCGGATAAAGTTACGCTGGAAGAGGCTATAAAAAGAGGATATCCGTATTCTTATATTACGAAGGATTCGAGAGTATGCGGCACAGTAGTTGTGATATATGATGGCATGAGAGAATACCGGGGCTTGAGATATAAGATGGCGGCAGGTCTTGGTATTATCGGAGCAGTGCTTATCGTGGCTGCGGTTCTATATGGACAGTATGTTCGTAAAAGTATCGTTACACCATTTAAGAACATGCAGAAGTTTGCCGGACGTGTGGCAGAAGGCAATCTTGATGAGCCGCTTATGATGGAGAAGAACAACATGTTCGGTGCCTTCACAGAGAGCTTTGATATTATGAGAGAGGAGCTGTCTGAATCAAGGAAGCGCGAGATTGCTCTTCAGAAGAAGGAGAGGGAGCTTGTGGCATCCCTGAGCCATGATCTTAAGACTCCGATCACCGGTATCAAGCTTACGACAGAACTTCTGAAGGCGAAGCTGGAACAGGCAGATATTGGAGCAGGGGATGAAGCGGTTGCAGAAAAGCTCGATAACATATATAAGAAGGCTGACCAGATAGATGTTCTGGTGAGTGATCTCTTCTCATCTACACTGGATGATCTGGGCGAGTTTAAGGTTAACTGCTGTGATGAGGAGTCAAAGGTGCTTCTTGATATCGTAAAGAAGTATGATGACAGAGGACTTACAGTATCTTCGGAAATACCGGAGGTCATAATACATATTGACAGCAAGCGTATGAGTCAGGTTATAGGAAATATTATTTCCAACTCATATAAGTATGCTGATACCCGTATTGATATCAGCTATAAGATAGAACAGGAATTTCTGGAAATGAAGATCAGGGATCATGGTCCGGGAGTTCCGGAGGATGAGCTGAGTCTAATTGCCAATAAGTTTTATCGTGGAAAGCAGTGGGCAGAGAGTAAGGAAGATGGAAGCGGTCTCGGTCTCTATATCGCAAAGATGCTTATGGAGAAGATGAATGGAGAGATGCTTCCGGAAAGCAGTGGGGATGGACTTACGATAACTCTGCTGATTCCGATAAGCTGATAAGAGGGAAATTTACTAGTGCAGGAAGGTTGAAGCAGTTAATGACAGGTATTTATTTTAGCGGGACAGGAAATTCAAGGTATGCAGTTGAAACATTCTGTAAAGAATATTCTAAAGACTGCAGGGTACTTTCAATAGAAGATTCTGAAGTGAAGAAGGCTATAGCAGATGCGGATACTATAGTGATAGCGTATCCGGTTCAGTTCAGTACAGTACCGAAGATTCTTAGGGACTTTATTACAGACAATAAGAGAATATGGAAAAATAAGAAGATTTTTGCAATTGCCACCATGGGGCTCTTCAGTGGTGATGGTTCCGGAAGTTTAGGGCGTCTCCTGACGCCTTATGGAGCAAAGGTGATAGGCGGCCTTCATCTTAAGATGCCGGACAGCATAGGAGATGAAAAAGCATTAAAGCGTCCATTGGAAAAAAATAAGGAACTTGTAAAGAACGCAGAAAGAAAGATCAAGGAATCCGTAAGACTGCTTAAAGCAGGCAAGCCGACGCAGGAAGGAATAGGACCGCTGTATCAGATGGCCGGGCTCTTTGGACAGAGGTTATACTTCGGACATAAGACAAAGGAATATTCCTCAAACTTAAAAGTTGATTCTTCCAAGTGTGTAGGCTGTGGAATGTGTGAGAAGCTATGCCCTATGGACAATATAACTATAGTTGATAAAACAGCAGTTTCAGGTGACCGCTGCACCATGTGTTATCGATGTATTAATAAATGTCCGAAGCAGGCCATAACCCTGCTTGGAAAGAAAGTCGTAGAACAGAGTATAATAGAAAAGTTTATATAAAAATATGTATCTTTAGAATATTACGAATGCTGCACATACACCTGAGAAGATGTTTGCGATTGTATGAATGATCCAGCTTGGGATGATTGATCCGTTTGCTTTCTTTTCATTGATATATCCCATAGCCCATGCAATCATAGCTGTGAAAATAAGGATGATAACTGCCTTAACCATGCCAACAAGGTTGAAGAACATAACTGCATGTACTATTCCGAATATTACAGCCTGAACTGCATTTGCAGCTTTAAAACCAAACTTATTCTGTACTCTCTTAAGTAAGAATCCTCTGAAGATGATCTCTTCAGGAAGAGCTGTATTAAATAAAGCATATACAAGTATTGCAGGAACAGCCGCCATTCCAAGTCCCTTAAAGCCTGATGTTGCTGTTTCGATATCCTTTACAATGTAGAGTGAATAAGCACCTATTATAAGAAATGCAGCTGTTGTACCGATGACTGCAAGTACTGTCTTCATTCCGCCTGCCGGCTTCTTTAAACCGATCCATGAATGGAACTTCTCTTTCTTTCTTGCTGTTACAAGCCACCATATAAAAGGAATGACTGTAAATAATACGATCTGTACCATACTGCTGATAATCTTGTTAATAAAAAGTTCCATAATTAATTGACCTCCGATTTATATCTTATTGAAGTTTTGCACTTCTTTGTTCTTATGAGGCAAGTATAATGCCCGGTGTTTTAGATAAGTTAAACCCAACTTAAAGATAACCTAAAGATTGATTTTTTTATTCAGTTAAGAATTTGATAAGAATTTAATAATTCTTTGACAAAGAAGATAATGTGAGAACCATATATACTACAATCAGAAAATGAAATGTAGTGTATATGGTTTGGTTTTTTGTATGGAGGCAGATAAAAATGAACAGCATACTCAGAACAGAAAAGCTTTGTAAGTCATTCTCAAATGGAGGAAGACAGCAGCATGTAATCAAGAATCTTGATATGGAAATAACAGAAGGCGACTTCACGATAATAATGGGAGCATCCGGATCCGGAAAGTCTACACTGCTTTATGCACTTTCAGGAATGGATAAGCCATCAACGGGAAAGATATTTTTTGGAGATAAGGAGATTCAGAATTTCTCAAATGATGAACTGGCTGTATTCAGACGCGGCAACTGCGGCTTTGTATTCCAGAGTGTATATCTTCTGGAGAATCAGACAGTGCTTGATAATGTACTTACAGGAGCTCTCATAGTACAGAAGAATTCACCGGCACTGGTGCTTAAGGCTAAGAACCTTCTTACGAAGACAGGAATAGAGCAGGATATGTGGGACAAGTATCCTAGCCAGTTGTCCGGTGGTGAGGCACAGCGTGTCGGAATAGTAAGAGCTGTGATCAATGATCCGAAGATACTCTTTGCAGATGAGCCAACAGGACAGCTTAACTCCGCATCAGGACAGGATGTTCTCGATATCTTCTCAGAGGTACATAAGAACGGTCAGTCGATCGTGATGGTAACCCATGATCTGAAGACTGCCCTCAGGGGAACAAGAGTTATCTTCCTCAGAGACGGAGGGATTGAGGGAGAATACAGGATGCCGGTTTATGGAACAGATGATATGAAGCTGCGCCGTATGGGGCTTCAGAAGTTTTTGGATGAGATGGGATGGTAAGATGAAAATTTTAAGATTATCATTATTTAATTTAAAGAAGAATAAGAAAGAAGCGATTGTGGTCGCATTTCTTACACTGATAACAACCATGCTGCTTGCTATGGTAGTTATCAATTCATCAAAGATCAGTAAGACCTTTGATGACAGTCTTCGTGAGATTGGTGCAGAAAATGGAATACTGGTAATAAAAAAGGATGTATACCGAAACGAATTCAGTAAAATACTTGAAGAAGAATTTGGTGCATCCAATATAAAAGAGATTAATTATATCTTTTCTGATATCACAGATGCACTGGACAGGGACGGTGAAAAAATAAGCTATAATATGCATTTTATTACAGAAAGAAATGATAAGAAGCTTGAAAAGTTTAAAGAGATAGAATCTGTGTCAAAGGACGAAGCGGCAAGTGCGAGTCATCCAATATGGCTGCCGGGAATATTCAAGTATTCATATGGATATTCAGTGGGAGAAACTTTCACTATTATCAAAAATGGTACGGAATATCCTTTTGAAATAGTGGGTTTTTATCAGACAGGTATCGGAAATAATGATGGTTATGGATTTAAAACCATAGTCAGTGATGAGGATTATGATCTCTTATCAATGCTTTACAGTGATAAATGCTACATTGCTCTCAGTTTTGACAGAGGTGAAAACTTTGATGCGGCAGCTTATATCAGAAGATGCGAGGAGGTATCATCTGTAGATATTTCATCAAATTATATGGATCTTTCGATAGATATGGAAAAACAGGCAGAAATGCTGTATCTGGAACTGTTTTTGATGCTGATCATAGGATTATCTGTTGTTACACTTATTGCAGTGCTGTTTGTGATAAGACATAAGATAAGCAATGATATTGAAGATCAGATACAGCAGATAGGTGTTCTGGAAGCTCTTGGATACAGGTCAAAGGAGATATCATTTTCATATCTGTATGAATACGTTATTTCAGGAGGCATCGGAGCGGTACTTGGTGGAATATCAGCGTGTCTCACTACACCGATTATTAATTCGGGCATAGCGGTAATGATGGGCCGTACGGCAAAGGGCGGAACAGGTATAGTAAAAGCTGTTATAGTTGCATGCATAGTAATAAGTATAATTACATTGTTTGCACTTTTAAAAACAAGGTCGGTTAAAAAATATCCTCCGGTTATAGCCTTCAGACGTGGTATTAAAACACATCATTTTGGAAAAAATCTACTTCCCCTTGAAAGGTCCAAAGGGAATATAAACATAAGACTTGCATTTAAGAGTATATTGAATGATTTTAAGACCAATATCGGAATCATGGCATGTATGATTCTGGCGGGAACGGCAGTTCTTTTCAGTATTGCAACAGTAGCATTTTTTCAAAATGGCTCTGAAGGAATCGAAGCTATGATGGGTATTGACATAGATGTAGTAACAGTGGGAACAATGGATGGAGTGGATGTATATGCCATGAAGGAAGAAATCGCTGATCTCCCGGAAGTTGATAATGCGATTATAAGTTATGGCTATCCGCAGATCAATATCAAGGATCAGGAACCGGCAATGTTTATAGTGTATGACGACTATAATGAATCTCGGGATATACATCCTTACAAGGGCAGATTTCCGGAACATGATAATGAGATAATGATCACTTTGACAAGATCGGAGAAAGAAGGCTTATCTGTTGGTGATAGTATGAAGCTTACCCATAATGGAATAGATAAGAGCTATACCATTACAGGTATTATCAGTTCATTTATGAATTCAGGAACAATCTGTTATATTACCGCTGAAGGCTATGAGAGGATAGTTCCTGAGGCAAGACCGAATGCTGTAGCTGTTTATCTTAAAGATGATGTTACGCTGGAGGAATTTGAAGAAAAGCTCTACGACGTATATGGAAAAAGTGCAGAGGATAGTATGAATGATGAAAGTTCTTCAGATAATCTTGAAGCACGAATCCGTGCCGCTGCAGATGAAAAAATATCTATCATGATTTCCCAGTACGGGGTGACAAGTGTAGATTATGCTATTCGTGTAGGTGATGAACTCATAACAGGAAACAGCAGAAACTATAAGATAAAGGATATTAAATCATTTCAGGGAATGATCAAGAATCAGATGTCAGCCATTGCACAGGCGGTAAAAATGTCCTCACTTATGTCTGCGATTCTGGTTTCTATCATAGTTGCAGTAATACTTGCAAATCTTGCATCTTCAAATGTTAAGAGGAGAAGACAGGAGCTGGGTATCATGAAGGGTATGGGATATTCATCCAAGGATCTTATGAAGCAGCTGGCTATAAAGTTTATGCCGGCATGCATAATATCAATGATAATAGCAGTCTTCTGTTCAATAGGTGTTGATAAGTTTTTCTGGGGAGCAATCTTTGGAACAATCGCTGATACAAACATAGCAGCAATTATAATATCGGCTTTGATCATGACAGTATTCTGCTATGCAGTAACTTATATCAGTGCAGGAAAGATCAAGAAGATATCAGTTACTGAGCTGATGACAGAGTAAGGAAACCAGTGTGGGGAAGACGATTATTCACGGCGTCTGGAGCTGGAAGTTGGACTGGAACAGATGGAAGATGGTGAAAGGAATAGATGATGGAGAATGTTAAATATATAGGAATGGCGCTGTGTTTAGCAGGGATGCTTGGAACCGGTGGAGCTTATCCGGGAAGTTTTTCGACAGGGCTTAAAGCGGAATCTGAAGCAGGACTTGAAACAATTGACGCCGCAGAAGAAGCAGAACCTGAAATATCTGACTCCGCAGAGAGTGACAGTGAGGAGAAAATAGCGGGTGAAAAAGATGAAGATTATATCTACTGCGTGGGTTCTGTAAGTAAAGTATATGCAACAGCGGCGGTGATGCAGCTTGTGGATGAAGGAAAGGTTGAACTTGATGCCCCTGTTACAGATTATGTTCCGGAATTCAGACTGGCAGATGAAAGATATAAGAAGATTACAGTCAGAATGCTGATGGATCATACATCGGGCATGATGGGAACTGTATGGAGTAACGGATTCCTCTATGAGGATGGAAACAGCATAAGACATGACTCTATATTGGATATCTGGTCCGGTCAGAGACTTAAGGCTGAGCCGGGAGAGTATGCGGCTTACTGTAATGATGGTTTTGATCTCTTAGAGCAGATAGTTGAACATGTAAGCGGCATGTCATATACGGAATATATAACCAAGTATATTGCAGAACCGACAGGTGGTTTCTCTACCGGAACCGGAGCAAACTATTATGATAATCCGCTGCTTATCCCGACTTATCGGAATTTTATACATTATGATAACGGAATATGTCTGGAGATAGGTGCAGGCGGTATATATGCAACTGCCTCAGATGTGGCAAATTTCGGAGCGGGATTCTTCACAGGATATAATGCTATCCTTTCTGATGAATCAAAGAATGCTATGTCGGAAAGATGGGGCGGAGATAAGTTCAGTGATAAGAGCGGCCTGGGCTGGGATATTGTAGATAAGCCGGAGTTTGAAGAAGCCGGTGTAAAGGTAGTCGGAAAAGGCGGCGATGCTCTGCAGAACCATACATTTCTCTATGTTGCTCCTGAGGAAGAAGTGAGTGTTGCGGTAATATCCAATGAAGGAAGCAGTGATCTGGATGCTCTGATGGCAGAGGAACTTATGAAGATCGTTATGGAAGAAAAGGGGATTGAGATAAGTGCCCCTGAAACGGTGAAATATGAGCTTCTTTCTGAGATACCTGCTGAATATGATGAGTATGCGGGATACTATGCATTTTCATTCAGTGCAAACGGTGAAATCGGAGAGATAAGCTTTCCGGATCATAAATATATGCATATAGAGTACAGTGGTGCTTTCGGAACCAGAAGCACAGACTATATGCTGACAACAGAGGGAAGTTTTGCAGAGCTTTCAGATGACGTAATGGACGGGGATGTGTCCGATGCAAGAACTGCCGGTAACGCGGAAATTCTGACCTTTGTAAAGGATGCAAAGGGGAGCATCTACATAGGAATAGAAAGTAAAAGTGTTTATCCGGGAATCGGAACAAAGGATACATGCGGTTATACAGCGGAAAAAATGACGGAGAATCCTGTATCTTCAGATGTTATGACAGCGTGGGCAGGATATGCAGAAGATAAGTATTATCTGGTAAATGAAAGATATGATTCGGCAAGCTATGATATGTCATCAACTACTTATGTAGTGCCTTCGGAAGTTATGCCTGGATATGCCTTCTTTGTTTCGAATAATCAGGGAAGCAGGTTAATACGGATAGAGGATACAGAACATGCAGGTGCATTTCAGACTATACCATCATCTGCTAACAGAGATCTGATAGATATAGAAGTAACGGAGACTGAAGAGGGTTTAAGTTTTACTACGAACGAAGGAAGACATTATATATCAGGAAAGAGCATTCCGGTTATGGACGGAACTGTAACGGAAGTCGAGCTGAAATCAGATAAAGCTTCCTGGTATAAGATAAGTGATGACTTAGCAAACAGCACAATTACTGCAGCGGACAGACCTGAAAACAGTAATATAATCGTATATAACAAATATGGTGCTGTGGTATATACCACACATAGAAAAGATGAAAAGAGTGAGATTCCTCTTCCAATGGATGGAATGATATTGTTCCTTGGGGAAGACGGTGGAGTTGTAAGTCTTGAGCATTAAGTTTTAATAAAGTCTTAAGGGGCATCATTTTGACACCTTAATAAAATAATGCTAGAATGACTGCAATGGTTAAGGGATGGACAGATAAGTATTATTTATTAAAGGGGGATAAATATGCTGGCTTATTTACCATGGGCGATGATTCCCTGCGCGATATTATTCGTAGGATTCTACTTTTTCGCAAAGAGGGAAAACGCCAATCTTGAGGAACTTATGACCAAGGTTTCTGAGGAAGCAAGACACCAGATAAAGGCAGAACTGTTCCGACCTTCTAAAGAAGGAAAGAACCTTTATACAACAAAGGGATATGTTGCTGATATCGAGGATAACGGTTCCAAGGCAAAGGTGTTCATAATCTTCCACAATACGCCGAGAAATGAATTCTACAGTCAGACAGCTAAGATATCATCATCTGAGCTCAGTGAAAAGGGAATTCAGTCAGGAACATTTGTTCCATGTGTTATGAAGCTGGATGAAGAATATCAGATTTACGGTTTCAAGAAACTGGCATAATAACCGAGTCAAAGACAGATTAATAATTTAGAAAAGCTAAGAAGACAGTACTGCTCAGAGGATTGGGCAGTACTGTTTTTTTGCGTTGAAAAATTTAAATATTGACACACTGTATATAACTGTGTATACTGTATATATCAACAAGGGAAAAACCTATACACAGGGAGGTTGAAGTTATGTCAGTATTTAAATGTGAGCATCTTACAAAGAAGCTTGATAAATATACATTAAAGGATATCAGTTTTGAAATTGAGCCGGGAACTATACTTGGACTTATCGGTATTAACGGTTCAGGAAAGACCACTCTTCTGAGAAGTCTTCTTGGAAGCTACAGGCTGGATATAAGCCCTGAGGATGCAGGAGATATATGGCTGGGAGACATGCATTTCATGAAGAACATGAGAGAGTATAAGGGAAGCTTGGCATACATCCTTCAGGACTGCCCATTCAATATGAATATGCGTACTTACGAGGTGGGTGAGAAATACGGATTCTACTATGAAGGTTTTGATCTGGATAAATACAAGAACCTTTTAAAGGAATACGAGATACCGAAGAAAAAAACACTTACCGAGTTATCTAAAGGACAGCTCCTCAGAGTACAGCTTGCTTTCGCAGAAAGCTATCCGGCAAAGCTCTATATCATGGATGAGCCGGCAGGTAATCTGGATGCAGAGTTCAGAGATCACTTCTACGATAAGGTAAGAGGCTTTGTAGAAGATGAGACAAGCTCAGTTATCATATCCAGTCATCTGGTCACAGAGCTGGAGCATATAGCAGATCAGCTGCTCTGGATAGGACGAGATGAGGATTCCGGTTACGAAAGATTCTTATCTCAGTTGATAAGAACGCAGCAGTAAATATTCCAAGCGAAATGTTAAGAGGTTCAAGAATCAGAGAATCTCATAATGAATATATGCTTTATAAGGAAGATGGAAGATTTGAGGACAGCCTTCCGGCTGAAATGCTTGGCGAACTCAGATTTCCTGATCTTCAGGAGATAATGTACTTCATAGAAAAGGAGAGTGCATGACAATGAGAAATTTTTCACATATTAAAGATTATTTCAGACAGGAAAGAATAGCATTTAGAGAAAGACCTATACTCTGGCTGCTCAGAATATTATTTGTAGCACTGATATTATATTCAGGATGTTCACAGTGGTGCTTCATGACAATAGCACAGGCATTTTCAATAGGTTTTACCTATTCGACTGAAGCAGAAAGAATCATTCCATTTACAGATACTGAGTTAAAGGCGAGAAGATTTACAAGAGTAAATATGGTATGGCTGAGGTACTTAATACTTGGACTTACAAGCTATGCACTGGGATTTATATTTAAAACACCTTTTGTATTACCGGAAGTTATTCTTAAGAGACCATATATGTACATAGCATTCTTTATATTACAGATGACTTTTATATACTTTAACTTACTTGATCAGGTGATTGAAAAGAAGAAAGGCAAAGCATATAAGTCTATGCCCAAAGTATTATATATAACCAATATGTTTTCAATGATAACATGCTTTGTATATGCGATTGAGGTAATGAAGTCACCTAACAGCGGTTTCTTCAATAATGTAGGTATAGAATGGATACATGTTGCGATTATACTTGCAGCAGCACTTCTGCTGATAATCAACTGCTTCAGGATATACAAGAACTGGAAATTTTTAGACTTTGAATCAGACAAAGAGAAGATACAGCGGGCAAAAGGAGGTATGGCATGAATATAAACGTACAGACTAAAAGTGGCCTTCCTATATATGAACAGATAGAAAGACAGATTAAGGACATGATCGTTAGCGGCGTTCTTAAGGAGGGAGAAAGCCTTCCTTCCATCAGGACTCTGGCGGCGGATTCAAAGATCAGTGTAATTACTGTAAAGAGAGCTTATGAAGATCTTGAAAAAGAAGGAATGATATATTCGGTTCAGGGTAAGGGCTTCTATGTTGATAATCCTGATCTGCAATATATGAAGGAGAAGAAAACTCTCGGACTTGAGGAAAAACTGGCTGAATGGGTTGATGCAGCAAAGGTTTCGGGTATGACAAAGGATGAAGCAGTGGATATGCTGAGCATTCTCTGGGATTAAATAGGAAATGAATATCGAAGGGGACGGAATCATGATAGAGATAAAAAATATGGAATATAGATATGGAACCGGCGTGAAAAAGAGCGTGAAGTTTGAAGTAAAGGATGCATCACTTAAGCTGGAGAAAGGATATATATCCTGTCTTCTGGGAAAGAACGGAGCCGGTAAGACGACACTGCTTTCACTCATGTATGGAATGCTTAAGCCGCGTCACGGTGAGATTCTATGGGACGGAAATCCGGTAACAAAAAAGAATCTTGCTGACTACAGACAGAACGTTGCCTATGTTGGTGAAACCTGGTGTCTGGCAGGACTTACCGTAGATCATAACATAGAGATGCTTTCGGGACTGTATCCTTCATTTGATAAGACTTACTTCGACAGTCTTATGAAACTTGCAGGAATAGACAGAGTAAGAGATTCACTTTTTGGTTCACTTTCAAAGGGAGAAAAGGTGAAGGTAGAGATTGCATTTGCCCTTGCGAGAAGACCGAAGTATATAATCCTCGATGAGCCGCTGGCGAATATTGATCCGGTATTTAAGATAGATATACTGGACCTTCTTCAGAAGGGTGTATCTGATAATGAGATCGGAGTACTGCTGAGTACACATCTGCTGGATGAAATATCAGACATGGTGGATTATATAAATGTTATGGAAGACGGACGGATTATTACCAGCGGAACAAGATTTGAGGTTCTGGGTGAAGACGGAGACGCGCAGCTGAGAGATATTTTCAGACATTAATGGGGAATCTGAAAGGATAGAATTATGGATAAGATGATAATTGAAAACTTTAGAAAATATATGGGAAAAAGCAACAGGCAGCTGTTCGGCTGGATATTTACCTGGATAACTTCAGTTCTTATGTTCTGTATAACCACTAAGTCTGAATCTGTGACACTTGAAAAGCTGGATGGTTTCAATACTGCCATTGCAGTTATGCTCCTTTTAATAGCTGTAAATATGTATATAGATAAATACAGTAAGTTTTATGGCTCAAAGGACATGGATAGAACTGAAGATCTGGCACTTCTTCGTAATGAGACTGTTACTGAAATTATGAAGAGCAATAGCTTCAATATGGGACTGTACTTCAAGGCACTTTATATAAAGCTGGTTCCTATTCAGATTGTATCAGCAGTGCTTCTAGGTGTGGCAGGTGCATTTAAGGTGTTTCCAATGACTCATGCCTTAATCTTTGTGGGAGTTATGTTGGCAGCTCCGGGACTTATGGTTCTGATGAGATATTTTGTGGCTGATTATGAGCTTGATCATAGTTTTGGACTTGGAAGAAAAGTTGTGTATGGACTTTTCAATGGTATATATAGTTTTGCCCGTATATTCGTAGTAGGTGTTTCTTTCATCATGCTGGGAACTCTTGCCCTTGCATTATTCAGTTCCAATACTGTTATGAAGGGTATAGATGATAGTGTTCCTGTAAGCTTTACTTCAAATACAGGTATATTCATGATCATTATGTTTGTTGCAGCCATTTTACTCTGCCTCTTTCTTACAGATACTGACAAGGAACTTCTTGTATCATCATGGGTTAAGGTAAGAAATGTACTGATGATAGTTTCGATAGCAACATTAATTGTAACTGCCGCTATATATACATATGTTTATAAAAACAACAATGTAATGCTGACAGAGAATACAATTACAGTAAATAATTACGGAACAAAGACAGAATATACTCTGGATGATATTGAGTCCTACAGAGTTTACTACAAGCAGGGTGATGACGCTATGGATATGGAGGTTACATTTAAGGATGGACATATTGAAACCCTCTTTAAGGGAAATAGCGACAGTACAAGTGCATGGAGCGATAAGTACCTCAGCGATTACCATTATGCATATGACATTATGTGCCAGCTCGCTGACAGAGGTATTGTAGGCACGATCGATGACAAAGATAAGATTGAAAAGACAGTAAGCGGATATGATGAAAGAATATATGAGGCATATCATGATATGCTCAGAGTAGTTTCTGAATAAGTAAAGATTGATAATAATGCCACGGACGGCAGGTGCTTTTGGATGGTTTGGCACCTGCCGTTTTTGCAGTGCATTTTTGACTGTTTTTGCTATTTAGTTTCCGTTAAATGTATGGTAAGATTAATCTTGGTTTGTGGCGAAACATGTCAGGTTTACAAGGCTCTATGGCAGGACTTGTCTGAGGAGTTTTGCCTGTGACGTCAGAACTGTATTTTGGGGTAAGGAGCAGCCGGAATGGAAAAGCAGAAGAAGAGTAAAAAGAAAAAGAGCAAGGCAGTGAAGTGGATAATAATACTTGTCATCCTTGTTGCAGTTATCGGATGTGGAGTAGGTGCGTGCATGCATTTTATAACAGAGGCTGTTCAGGTACCGCAGGCACCGGTGTCGGCACAGGAGTACGTGCTTCACGATATGTCAGACTATGTAACTACAGAAGGAGTTGTAGTAAGCAAGAATATTGATGTGGTTACAACAACGCTTCCTTATCCGATAAAGACTGTTGAGGTTGAACTGGGAGACAGTGTCAAGAAGGGTGATGTGCTCTGTGAGGTTGATACTACAGAGATAGATAAGAATATCAGCAAGCTTGAGGAACAGGCTTCTGATTCAGACAGACTTCAGGCTAAGCAGCTGGAAATGTCGAACCATGCACTCCAGAATGCCGGCAGATCTCAGAATGCAGCCATAGCTTCAGCTGCAAAGGCTGTTGAGAACGCAAGACGTGCATATACAAACGCCGCAAAAGGAAGAGATGCACTTGAATCAGTGTATGACCTGGCACTGGAGGAGTATAAGAAACAGGAAGAGATATATAAGGCACTTAAGGCTGAGCTGGAGGCTGAAGGTGTAACAACAGCATCGCTGACAGATGCGATGAAGACAGAACAGACTGCGCTGGAAGTTGAAGTGATGAAGGCGAAGGAAGATCTGGAAGAGCTTGGAAATACAGTTGCTAGCTATGCATCTGATATAGCATCAATTGATCAGATGAAGACAGCATATGACACTGCAGTAGATAATTATAATGAACTTGTGGCATCCAGCGGCGAAGGCCTTCAGAATGCCCGTGATCAGCTGGAACTTCAGAAGATTCAGGCGGGCGGATATTCAGAGATGGCGGCCCTGCTTGCTGCAGCATATGAAGAAAGAGGAAACAGCATTATCCGTGCAGAACAGGATGGACTGGTTACAGATATCAAGGCTATAGAAGGAATGCCTGTGCAGGGAAATATCATGCAGCTCGAAGATGATAAGAACCTTCGTGTAGAGGTTTCCATCAAGGAAATGGATATACTTAAGATCCAGGAAGGCCAGGAGGTCAGGATATCTTCTGATACCATAGATTCTATTGGAGCAAAGGGCGTTGTATCAAAGGTATATCGATTTAAGGCCAATGAAGAAGCAGCATCCGGCGGAGTAGGAAGATATGCGGCAGTGGCTGATGCAAATGGTTCAGTGGGTTATAGAGCTGTTATAGATGTTACAGAGAATAACGGCCTTATGCTTGGAATGACAGCAAAGGTTGAGATTGTAGTAGATGAAATCGGTGACAGATTATCTGTTCCATATACAAGTATAATAGATGAGGGAAGCGCGAAGTACGTTTATGTTGCAAAGCCTGCAGCAGAACCGGGCAGTTATACTGCAGTAAAGACACCGGTAGAAATCGGAGAAAACGGAGTTTACTATACAGAGATCGTTTCAGGACTTGAGCAGAGAGATATAGTAATAACCTATCCGGAGGAAGTTGTCGAAGGCACCCCGATAACCGTTATTGTTAAGAAGAACAGGGATGGATCCGATAACGACGAAGCTGAAGACGAGTAAAGAACCTAAGGTTACGAGGCAGACCATGAACGTAATAGATATGCGAAATATTAATAAGAGTTATTACGAGGGCCAGGAAAATGAGCTCCAGATTCTTTATGATGTCTGTATGACTGTAGCGGAGGGAGAGTTTGTGGCACTGGTCGGAGAGTCAGGTTCCGGAAAGAGTACCATGATGAATATAATGGGAGCTCTCGACAGACCGTCATCCGGAGAGTATTTCTTTAACGGCAGTGACATCTCAACTCTTGATGATGAAGAGCTCAGTGAGATAAGGAATAATGAGATTGGCTTTGTATTTCAGAACTCCTGTATGATCCCTCGAATTACAGCTCTTGAAAATGTAGAGGTTCCGCTTATGTACGGCGGAGTCTCCCGTAAGAAGAGACGAGAGAGAGCGATGGAACTTCTGGAAATGATGGGTATGTCGGAACGCTGGGATCACATGTCCAACGAGCTTTCCGGAGGACAGAATCAGAGAGTTGCCATAGCAAGGGCATTGGCCTGTGATCCGTCAATCATTCTTGCAGATGAGCCGACAGGTGCGCTGGACTCTAAGACCGGACATCTCATAATGGATATCTTTCATAAGCTGCACAGAGAGCAGGGAAAGACCATTGTACTCATTACTCACAGTAAGGAGCTGGCAGCTGAGACGGAAAGGATAATAACCATCAGCGATGGCCGTATCATTTCCGACAGGGATAATAAGGCGAATTCTGCCGGGACTGCAGCGTTTGAGGGAGGTGCGGAGCATGAATTTTAGAGAAAATCTGCGTCTGGCCTTCTCCTGTGTAAAGTCCAACAAGATGCGTTCTATCCTTACCATGCTGGGTATCATAATCGGTATCAGCGCGGTCATTACGATATCAACTATCGGTACTTCGCTTAAGCAGTCCATAGCAAAGTCTATCAATGACCTTGCAGGTGTAAATACTCTGTATGCATACATTTCATATAATGGTGATTATGATGATTATGATTACTCCACCATACCGGGAGTAACTCTTGATATGCTGGATGAGTATTATGAGGATTTTCAAGATGATATAAATGAGGTTTCTGCTGAGGGTTATCTGGGAGATGGCACCTATGATAACGGAAGAATGGAAGTTAAGTATAATGTTATAGGCGAGACCGGTGGCGTGGTTAAGACCTATGGTGCAGATATTATACAGGGAAGAGATATCAATATCGACGACAGTCATGATGGAAGATGCGTTGCTGTTGTATCAGACCTTTTTGTGAAGTATGCGCTGGAGGGCAGAAACCCTATAGGTGAAGAGATAACTCTTAACATGGGTTATGGACTGAAGCTGGATGTCTATATCATCGGAGTCTATGAATATAATGCAACAAAGATGGGCTCAATGAGTGACAGAGCTAAAGCAGAAAAGGATATACAGACAACTATCTATATTCCGATAAGCTACGTATATGAAACTGCAGGTGTTGGCAGAAGTGAGAGGGAAATATATTACTTTAATATAGTCTCAAAGCCGGATGTGGATCCTGATAAGATCATTGAAGAGACACAGGCCTGGTTCGACGCCAATCTGATTGAAGCGGGTTCGGGCTGGTGCATGGAAGTCGAATCTCTGGAGAAGCAGCTTACACAGATTACGCAGATGCTGAATGTAATAACGATTGCCATATCAGTTATAGCCGCTATATCGCTTATTGTTGGCGGTATCGGTGTTATGAATATCATGCTGGTAAGTGTAGTGGAAAGAACCAAGGAAATCGGTATAAGAAAAGCTCTTGGTGCAAAGAATAAAGTTATCGAGAAACAGTTCTTAGTTGAAGCGGTACTTATATGTTCCATGGGCGGCATAATCGGAATATTGGTGGGACTCATGAATGGAGCGCTCATATCTGTGGTGGCAAAGACAATAGTTGCGTCTACGGATTATAACTTCATTACAGTTGTGGTAAGGCCGCCGATAACAGCGATAATCGTATCATTTGTCTTTTCTATGCTGGTGGGAGTAATCTTTGGTCTTTATCCTGCAAGAAGAGCAGCAAGACTTTCGCCTATCGATGCCTTGAGGTATGAATAAAGTACCCGCTTCATGAATGATCGGAAGGATTTTTGCTTCATGAACAATCAGAAGGATTGACACATTTCGTATATGTAGTTATATTTATTTCATATCAGACACACTATAATTCAGCGTAGACATCTAAGGGGGTATATACATGATATACGATAAACTTGTTGAGATACTTGAAGATTTCCTCTCTATTCAGGCACAGGATCTGTCACCGGACACCTCATTTAAGGACGACCTTGCACTGGATTCGCTTGATCTGTATGAGCTGGTTGTAATACTTGAGGAAGAGTTCAATGTTGAGATTCCGTCTGACAGACTCAGCTCTGAGATTGATACTATAGAAGATCTTATAAGAATACTCAAGGAACTTGGAGTAGAGGACTAACAGTCCGCGAGAGGGTTTCGACATGTATTCATATACGACAAGAGTAAGATATAGCGAGATAACACAGAACAGAGTTGCATCACTGCTTTCTATAATAAATTATTTCCAGGACTGCTGTACCTTTGAAGCAGAGGACAGAGGAGTCGGAATAGACTGGTTGAACGATCATAAGACAGCATGGATGCTGACAAGCTGGCAGATAAAAATAGACAGAAAACCGAAGTACTGCGAGAACATTAAGGTAACCACCTGGGCCTGCGGGTTCAGATTCTTCGTGGGCAAGCGTAACTTTACCATAGAGAATGCCGAGACCGGTGAACTTCTTGTATATGCATATTCCGAATGGGCATATGTAAATATTGAGAAGGGAATTCCGGAGAAGAATGTACCGGAAGAAGAGTTTGAGGCTTATGGAATGGCTGATCCACTGGATAAGGAGTTTGAGAAGGGAAGGATAAAACTTCCTGAGGACACAGAACTTATTAAGTGCGAGCCGGTAACTGTTACAGATCAGTATATAGATACGAATCATCACGTAAATAACGGGCAGTATATAGCGATAGCGATGACTGCACTTCCGGAAAGATTTCGCATGAATTCGGATAAGCTGAAAAGCTTCAGGGCGGAATACAAGCTCCAGTCAGTGAAGGATGATGTTCTATATCCATGTCTGGCGGCAGAGCAGGAAGATAAACCTATCGTTGTTTTAAAGGACGTGGATGATAAGGTAAGACTGATAGTGGAATTCACTATGTAAAGCAACAAATAAACGGAGTGTGGAAACGCAGAGTTCCACACTTTTTTTGAAGAAAAATATTTAAGGAGTACGGCATGTTTTCATATATTACATTCCCCGGCGGGAAGTCCAAAGCACTCACCATGAGTTATGATGACGGAAGACGCCGGGACAGACAACTTGTAGAGATTTTTAACAGATACGGGATCAGGGGCACATTTCATCTTAATTCCGGCTGGATGGATGAAGAGCTGATTGAGATGAGAGCTGCCGCAGCAGAATTATATGCGGGGCATGAGGTGGCAACGCATTCGCTGACACATCCGACGCTTACAAGACTCGCTGATACAGATATCGTTATGCAGATCATGGAGGATAGAAAGAATCTCGAGAAGCTGACCGGAAGGATAGTGCGCGGACATTCATATCCGAATGGTGCATATGACGAAAGGGTAAAGAGAATACTGAAGGACCTTGGAATAGCATATGCCAGGACGACGAAGTCGACCGGAGATTTTGAACTGCCGGATGATTTTCTGGAGTGGCATCCGACCTGTCATCACAGTGCTCCGGATCTGATGGAGAAGGCAAAGGAGTTCGCGGAGTTTAAGAAACCTCAATATCTGAAGCTCTTCTATGTATGGGGCCACAGTTACGAATTTGACAGGGATGACAACCTGAGTGTAATTGAAAACTTCTGCGAATATATGTCGGGGCGTGATGATATCTGGTATGCGACAAATATCGAGATAGCAGATTATATGAAGGCGGCAAGAGGGCTTATATACTCGGCCGACGGGACTCATATTTATAATCCGTATGCGACGGATGTATGGATAATGATGCTCTCCGACAACAGCCCCGAAATGGGAAGTGCTGTAAAGATTCCGGGTGGAGAGAACGTGATCCTTGGTATTTAAAATCAAATCTTGACATGAAACATAAACTGTATTATTGTACTAAGTGAATAGTACAATAATACAGTTTTTTAATTGGGACTTTGTATATAGTTTTATCAACATAGTAGGGACATTCCTGAGTATCTGAGAGGAGTTATTAAATGGCATGGAAGTTTGAAAATGAAACGCCGATATATCTGCAGATAATAGATAAGATTAAAAAGGATATTGTGAGCGGTGTGTTAAGTCCGGGAAGCAAAATACCTCCGGTTAGAGAACTTGCAATTGAAGCAGGTGTTAATCCGAATACAATGCAGAAAGCACTTCAGACTCTTGAAAGTGAGGGTATTCTTTATTCACAGAGAACATCGGGCAGATTTGTTGCCGAAACGGTTGATGACAGCGTGAGAGAAAAGATCTGCGATGAGGTGATGAAAAAGTTTACTGAACATATGTATGATCTCGGATTCAGTGATGAGGATATTGTAAAGAAGACCAAGGATTACCTAAAGAAGAATCCGAGTAAGACGGGAGGAAGTATATGAGTAATCTAATCAGTATAAGAGAATTACAAAAGTCATACGGAAAAAACATGATATTTGATGATTTTGATATGACGATCGAACCGGGAAAAATAATAGGCCTTCTGGAACCGAACGGCAGTGGAAAAACGACACTTATTAAGATTCTTGCAGGTCTTCTCACTTACTCAAAAGGAGAAATTGAGATAGACGGTAATAAGATAGGGAGCAAAACAAAAGGTATAGTGGCTTATCTTCCGGACAGGATATATTTCAATGATAATCAGAAGGTTGGGGAGATTATAAAAGTATTCAAGACATTCTATAGAGATTTTGATGTGGCAAGGGCAGAAGAAAGGAATATGAACAGTTCAGATAACAGAACTGTTCCGACTGCTATAACAATCTTATTTGTACTGGTAGGAGTTGTACTTTCAATATTAGTGATAAATTATGCCATGAAATATCGTTATCTCGGTATACAGGAAAAAGTGGCTCATATTAAAGATGCAACATTGACAGACATCGCTATCGAATCGACACTGATTGTTTTGATAGGCCATATAATTATTTCTGTAGTTGCGGTTCTGATGAATGCACATATCATTAATAAGAAGTTGAATCTGCAGTGATAAATGTGATCCTGACAATTACAAAAAAAGAGCCCCTGAGTGACCGTTTCGTATGTCATCTCAGGGGAGCATTGTTATAGGGTAAAAGCAACAAAAACGCATGAAAAGCCGAAAAATGTTGCTGAGGTCGCAGGAATTAGGCGTCTACAAGCCAGAAAAAGCAACAAAAACGCATGAAAAGCCGAAAAATGTTGCTGAAGTCGCAGGAATTAGGCGCCTAAACGCCAGAAAAAGCAACAAAAAGGCATGAAAAGCCGAAAAATGTTGCTGAAGTCGCAGGAATAAGGCGTCTACAAGCCAGAAAAAACAACAAAATAGCCTGAAAATGCTGAAATTGTTGCTAATAGTAGAATAGCATAAGCATACAAAAGACCCGGAACGAGCCGGTGCGTGCTTCAGAGGCGTATTACGCCGGGTGAAGCGCGACATCCGGGAGTTCCGGGCCTTAAAACATTTCTATTAATTATCCAAGTACAACAACTACCTTGTGAGTTCCGTCTGCAAATGTAGGAAGCACGCATCCATCAACAGCGTTGCCATCTACAGTTACGCTCTTAACACCCTTCTCAACGTGATCTGGGTTCTGAATCTCGATCTCATATGTAGCACCGCGGTACTTTCTTGTTGCCTTGAAGCCATCCCACTCTGATGGAATAGAAGGATCAACCTTAAGTCCGTTCCAGTCAGCCTTGATACCAAGGATATACTGGCTGATAGCTACGAAGTTCCAAGCAGCAGTACCTGTGAGCCATGAGTTCTTAGCCTCACCCTGACGTCCTGCATCCTTACCGGCAACCATCTGAGCGTATACATAAGGCTCTGTTCTGTGAAGATCAGAGATATCCTCAAGGAAAGCAGGAGCTATTCTTGAGTACCAGTCAAATGCCTTGTTACCAAATCCTGCATAAGCAGCTGCACAGATCATCCATGCGTTGTTATGACAGAATACACCGGCATTCTCTTTGTAACCTGCAGGGTATGTTGAAATCTCACCATACTCGATATAGTACTTTGTGAAAGCAGGGTTGTTAAGTACGAGACCGTACTTGCATCCGAGACGCTCTTCAACAGAGTTGATAACCTTCTCAGCCCAACCGTCTTCCTTACCGATATCTGACATGATACCGAAGCCCTGTGGCTCGATGAAGATCTTACCTTCTTCGTTCTCCTTAGAACCAACCTTACGTCCAAGGTCGTCATAAGCTCTGATGAACCAATCGCCATCCCAACCGAACTTCTTGATAGTTTCCTTCATCTTGTCAATCTCAGCCTGAGCCTTAGCAGCCTCTTCCTCATCGCCCTTATACTTGCAGAGTGCAACGTAGTCAGGACCTGCATAAGTGAAGAGTGTTGCAACGAAGATAGACTCTGCAACATCTGAGAATCCCTTATCACCATACTTAGGTGATGTATATGTCTGGAAGCTTTCACCCGGTGTATCTGACCAGCATGAAAGATTCAGGCAGTCATTCCAGTCAGCTCTCATTGAAAGCGGAAGTCCGTGAGGACCAACTTCCTTAGCTACCTTGTAGAATGACTGATGTAAGTGATGCATCATTGACTGAGCCAGAGACTCATCATTTCTATATGGAACCTGCTCATCGAGGATTGAGTAATCACCTGTCTCCTTGATGTAAGCAGCTGTTGACATGATCATCCAAAGTGGATCATCTGAGAAGTTACCGCCGAGAGTATCGTTACCCTTCTTTGTAAGAGGCTGATACTGATGGAAGCATCCACCATCTTCGAACTGAGTAGCAGCAAGATCAAGAATTCTCTCACGAGCTCTGTCCGGAATCTGATGAACGAATCCGAGAAGATCCTGGTTAGAATCACGGAATCCCATTCCACGTCCGATACCTGACTCGAAGTAAGAAGCACTTCTTGACATATTAAATGTAACCATACACTGATACTGATTCCAGATGTTAACCATTCTGTTAACCTTGTCATCAGGTGTTTCAACATTGTATTTTGAAAGAAGCTCATCCCACATAGCCTTGTTTGCAGCAAATGCAGCGTCAACCTTATCTGCTGTATCGAACTGAGCTATCATGTCATAAGCCTTTGACTTGTTCATAGTACCATCAGCATTCCACTTATCTGCACCATTCTCAACATAACCAAGAATGAATACAAGTGCCTTCTCTTCGCCAGGAGCAAGAGAAATCTTAAGTGAATGTGAAGCGATAGGTGACCATCCGTCAGCCTTTGAATTCTTAGAAGCATCTGCGAATACTACGTCAGGTCTTTCAAATCCGTTGTAAAGACCAAGGAAGCTCTCTCTGTCACAATCGAAACCGTCTATATCGCTGTTAACTGTATAGAATGCGAAGTGATCACGACGCTCCTTATACTCTGTCTTATGGAAAAGAGTAGAACCCTCAACCTCAACTTCACCTGTATTGAAGTTTCTCTGGAAGTTAGTTGAATCATCTTCAGCGTTCCACAGACACCACTCAAGGAATGAGAAAAGAGTAAAACTCTTTGGTGTTGTTCCTTCATTCTTAAGAACAACCTTCTGAACTTCTCCATTGTATCCCTGAGGAACAAAGAAGGTAACTTCAGCCTTCAGCTCATTCTTCTTACCTGTGATAATAGAATATCCCATACCATGACGGCACTGATAGAAGTCAAGCTCTGTCTTTACTGGTGACCAGCCCGGATTCCAAACTACACCATCATCGTTAATGTAGAAATAACGTCCACCTACATCAACCGGAACGTTGTTGTAGCGATATCTTGTGATACGTCTCATACGCGCATCTTTATAGAAATGATATCCTCCTGCTGTGTTTGAAATGAGTGAGAAGAAACTCTCTGTTCCAAGGTAATTGATCCATGGATAAGGAGTTCTTGGAGATGTGATGACATACTCTTTGGCTGCATCATCGAAGAAACCAAATTTCATAAGTTTGTTACCTTCCCTTCCTGTTTTTTTTGTTAATAAATATAAACCCATCTGATTAAACAGATGTATAGAATTATAGTATAAGAGCACCTAAAACTCAAGGAGAATTAGGTGCTCACGCCATATCTTAATTATATTTTCTGTTTGCTGTAAATGTGTTCTTTTACGGTCTTTGCCTCGCCCGGAGCAAGTTCGATATAACCGGATTCCTCATTGTGAAGAGGAAGATTAGGTGCATCGATCATCCAGGTGATCGGTTCAGGACATATATATCCTTTGTCGCCGTCATGATTCCAAAAAATCCAGAATTTGAAGGCATCGTCTACTTCATAGAAGATTTCTTTTCCGGAAGCAAGATCTGATATGATGGCGCCTCTGAATGGCACGCCGTCCAGATCAGCAATAACAGATGGATAAATATCATTATTTATTACATGTTCTACAGGTACCATTGAACCGGTCTGATACTGCTTATCATGATTATCAAGAGGAGCAGTTTCAGTTGTAGGAAGGCAGAACTGATTAAGAAGCCACTTTTCATCACCGATGGATGCGAAGATCCTTGTATCAAGTGCCTTACCAGTACTGGTAAATGGAGCACATATACATGTATGATTACAGATACTATAAGGAAGCTGTCTGTCAGAATTATTTGTAATGGTTACCTCATAGTAGAGTCCGTCATCATTCAGTGTAAATGTAAAGTCTGCAGTGAACTTTACAGGAAATACACTAAACAGCGGATCTTTCTCATCATAAATATATCTGGTCTTTCCGATGGCCTGGCTGTTACGTACTTCGGTACTGATTATCTCATGCTGTCTTGTATGAAGAAAACCGTGAAGGTAATTGCCTTCGGCATCATTTGGAGTGAACTGATAAGTATAGTCGGATGCTCTAAGCACGCCCTTACCGAGACGGTTGCCATAGAAGAGTGTAGGCATTCCATATATAACAGACTCAGCCTTAAGCTCTTCAATAGTGAGATTCTCATCATATCTGAAAAACTCTACATCCATCTCGTTGTTGCGCATACGCATAACGTTGCTTCCTATAAAAGGAGCAATAGTTGCTTCGTAACAGTCTGACTTAAGGACGATAACGTCCTCGTCTTTATACTTTTTAACTGTAGCCGTGATTGGCATAGATCATTCCCCCTTTAATACAGCTGCAATCTCTGCTGCTGTAGCGGCCTGTTCTTCATCTGAAAAACTCTTGTGTGGCCATTCAAACTCGAAGTCATCGTTGAATCTGGGAACTACATGTATGTGAAGATGGAATACTGTCTGTCCTGCTGCAGGACCATTGTTCTGGATAATGTTTACTCCGTCACAGCCGGTAACCTGCTTGATAGCAGCTGCAATCTTTTTTGCAAGAGGCATAACCTTTGCAAGTACTTCGTCATCTGCTGTGTGGAGATTATCGAAGTGCTGCTTTGGAAGTATAAGTGCATGTCCTCTGTTTGCAGGACTTGCATCCAGGATAACATTGAAGTCATCATCTTCATATATACTGTTTGTTGGGAAAACTCCGTTAGCAAGCTTACAGAATATACAATCATCTTTAATCATCGCTTGTTTCCTCCGAATATTTGGAAAAATTTGTAAATTATATTATATCATCCTGATTTTGTAATATCAATAAATTGCAGAGATTGCATAATGCCGGGTAAAGGTGTATAATTCCTCTCGAAAAGGGGAGCTGTCGTAAAGATGGCTGAGAACAGACTGTTTTGTCTGGACCCATAACCTGATTTGGATAATGCCAACGTAGGGAATATATTTGAACTTTTAGTGCAGGTATGTTTTGATTGGCATGCCTGCATTTTATTTATTGAACAAAGACAGCATGTGCAGACAGAATTCTGCATGAAGAAAGGAAGGAGAACATTATGCTGGGAGAATGCCTTGAAAATGTAAGAAAGAATGGACCACTTGTTCATAACATCACTAACTATGTAACTGTAAATGATGTGGCTAACGTACTTCTTGCCTCAGGAGGAAGTCCGATCATGTCTGATGAGCCGGAGGATGTGGAAGATATCACAACTATCTGCGGCGGACTTAACATCAATATAGGAACACTTAATCAGAGAACAATTGAGGGAATGTTCAGAGCCGGAAGAAAGGCTGCAGAGCTTGGCCACACAATTCTTCTTGATCCTGTTGGAGCAGGTGCTTCCAAGCTCCGTACAGAAACAGCAGTTAAGCTTATGGATGAGATCAAGTTTACTGTTATCAGAGGAAATATATCTGAGATCAAAACCCTTGCTCTCGGAAGCGGAACAACAAAGGGCGTAGATGCTGATGTGGCTGACGCAGTAACAGAAGAAAACCTGGACAGTGCCGTAAGATTTGTAAAGGATTTCGCAAAGAAGACAGGTACTGTTGTAGCTATTACAGGGGCCATCGATCTTGTAAGTGATGCAGAGAAATGCTTCGTAATAAGAAACGGCCGTCCTGAAATGGGAAGAATAACAGGAACAGGATGTCAGCTTTCAGGTCTTACCACAGCATTTGTTGTAGCTAACCCTGACAACAAGGTGGAAGCTGCCGCAGCTGCTGTATGTACCATGGGACTTGCAGGTGAGATAGGCTGGTCACATATGCAGGAAGGTGACGGCAACTCAACATACAGAAACAGGATCATCGACGCTATATATAATATGGATGGAGAAACTTTGGAAAAAGGAGCTAAATATGAAGTTAGATAAGAAAGATTTATTACTTTATGCTGTAACTGACCGTCACTGGCTGAATGGAAGAACTCTTACCGAAGTTGTAAAAGAAAGCCTTGATGGCGGGGCTACATTTATTCAGCTGAGAGAAAAAACTCTTGATGAAGAGAGCTTCCTGGAAGAGGCAAAGGAGATAAAGAAACTCTGTGCAGAGTATAACGTTCCTTTTGTAATTAATGACAATGTAGATATAGC
>ONEC01000032.1 GCA_900316715.1 uncultured Eubacteriales bacterium | reverse complement strand
TTGTATCTCTAACCCATCGAACGTAATAAATTGTAGCAAATAGAGTCCTTCATTACAAGGCAAAAGTTCTCGATTTTATAGCGATTTAATGTCATTTGGAGTATAATATATCAGACCTTAAAATCAGGGAGGAAATACGTATGTGGTTTGAAGAATCAGTATTTTATCAGATCTATCCGCTGGGATTCACCGGAGCACCTTTTGAAAACGACGGGATACTTACATCCCGGATACTCAAGGTTATCGACTGGATCCCTCATATAAAGAAACTGGGAGCAAATGCAGTCTACTTCTCGCCGGTTTTCGAGTCCGATACTCACGGTTATAACACCCGCGATTACGGACTTATAGACAAACGTCTTGGAACTAACGAGGATTTTAAGGCGGTTGTGGAAGCACTTCATGAGGCCGGTATACGCGTCGTGCTCGATGGTGTATTCAATCATGTAGGGCGCGGCTTCTGGGCTTTCAGGGATGTTCAGGAGAAGAAGTGGGATTCACCATATAAGGACTGGTTCCATCTTTCCTTTGACGGTAACTCCAACTATAACGACGGCTTCTGGTATGAGGGCTGGGAAGGCAACTTCGACCTTGTAAAGCTCAACCTTCGCAACAACGATGTAGTGGAACACATCTTCGATAAGATCCGTTACTGGGTTGATTACTTTGATATAGATGGTCTGAGACTTGATGTAGCTTACTGTCTCGACAGAGACTTCATACACCGTCTCCGCGATCTGGCAAACGGCATCAAGCCTGAGTTCCTCCTTCTCGGAGAACTGCTCCACGGTGACTATGCTCAGTTTGTTAATGACGGAATGCTTCACAGCTGCACTAACTATGCCTGCTACAAAGGACTTTTCTCCAGCTTTAACTGCATGAATATGTTTGAGATCATTCATTCACTTATGCAGCAGTTCGGTCCGGAGGACTGGTGCCGTTACAAGAACATGCACCTTATGAGTTTTGTGGATAACCATGATGTAACCCGCGTAGCCAGCATTCTTTCAAACAAGAATCATCTTCCGCTCATATATACTCTTGCCTTCGGCATGCCGGGCTTCCCATGTGTTTACTACGGAAGTGAATGGGGCGCCGAAGCCCGCAAGGAAGAAGGGGATCCCGCACTCCGTCCAAGCTTTGAGGCACCTGAATGGAACAGCCTCACTGACCACATAGCCCGTCTGGCTGAAATAAAAAAGAACCATAGCGCTCTTAACTATGGTTCCTTCAGATCTGTTGTTCTTACTAATCATCAGTGTATATTCGAACGTCGTGTAGACGGCGAGCGTATCCTGGTTGCCATCAACGCCTCTGACCAGCCATTTACTGCACACTTTGATGCAGGCTGCGGCATGGCAGATGAACTGCTTACAGGTACAAAGCACGACTTCGGAGGCGGCTCCGAACTTGCACCATATACTTCTTATGTATGGCTGATGGAGCGCTGATTGTGCTCCGCCGGACGTCCGGCGTGGATGCGGTTATCTCATCCACACATCCAGATCTACATTTCCTTCGATTCCGCTTACCAGTCCGTAAGGTGAGTACTGGTAGCCCTCGGAATGATAAGGGAAGTTCGGTGTATCATAGCAGGCGAGCCAGAACTCGTAATCTCCTATGGCATCGATATCAAGATTAAATATAAACTGATCGCGGCTGGCGTATATCATCGGCGTATACCCGGCCGCTTTTATTGTCTCGCAGAAGCCCACCACTGCAGCAGTCCTGTCTTCTGCTGATATATCATTGGCTCTTACACCTTCTGTGTCATATATATATTCCGTATCTATTACGATCGGCTGGGTCACATTATAGCCCTGCACCATGGAGAGAACATACTCTGCTTCCTCCACTCCTTCATCACGGTTTACAGCCTCTGTGAAGAAATATACTCCTGTCTCTATTCCCGCCTCTGCAGCACCCTGCATGTTCTGATCAAAGTTTGCATCCGGCACAAGTCTGGCTGATTCTCCCCATCCTCTGTATCCGGCTCTTACTATAGCCACATCGACACCTGCAGCCTTAACCGCAGGCCAGTCTATATTATTCTGATACTCGGAAACATCTATGGCTATCCTTCCCTCAGGATTTCCATCCTTATATCTTCTCCAGTAGAGTTCGCCGTCAGGACAGTAGAACTCCTCTTTCCAGTTATAATCGTTGCGGGCTACATTTGCACTGATCTTGACCAGCCTGCAGTCCGGATATTCACCTAATACGATATAAGCCATATGAAGATACTTCACGTAGTTATCTTCTATCATGCCCTTAATAGAATAATCCGCATCGAAGGGAATGGTTTCATCCAGTTCCGCCGCCAGATTAACATGTACAGCGCTGTCCACCTTATTGATCTCGGACATTATCGCCTTTACCAGAACAAATATTGTACAACCTAAGAATATCAGAAAAATCGCCCATATTATAAGCAGGCTTTTTATCTTATCTTGTCTAGACCTCATTAAACTTCCTTTCCTCTATGGTTTCTTCTGAGCAGAAGAATTCCGGCAGCTGCCAGTACCGTACCAAGTAAAAATAATATTATAGCAGATGATATACTGAGCTTCTCCTCACCGAGGATCGGAACATGGTTTATAAAGAACTCCGGATAGAACATCTGAAGTACCGCTACTCCATTATTACAGAAATGCATCAGCATAGCCGGGAATATGCTTCCCGAATAATAAACTGTAAGTGCCAGTGCAGCACCCAGCAGAGCTGTGGTGAAGAATCGCACTACGCTCATATGATATACACCGAATACAACTGCAACCAACAGGATTGCTGTCGTAATCTTATATCTCTTTTTAAATGCCGCCAGTATAAATCCACGGAACATCATTTCCTCACCCACCGCCGGCATAACGGCTGCCACAAAAAGTGTAGCGAAGAATCCGCTTCCGGAAAGGGCACTGCCCAATCCTTCACTGGCTGTCTCTGCATCAGCAGGGAACAGACTTGAGGTAAATACCGTCAGAAGTATTCCAAGGAACATCGTTCCAAATCCCAGAAGAAGGCCTGCAATAAACGACGAAACCTTTGCCTTCTTAAAGCTGTAGGTATCTCTGATACTTCTTTTCGTATATATTATAAACAGGAGCGGCAGCAGCAGGATTATAAGCTGCGTACCGGCAACTCCACCCAGACCCAGCTTCAGCTGAAGCAGGCTTCCCAGATAGATGACTGCCATAAATGCAACGCAGATAAGGAACCAGGCATCTCCGGTAGTCGGAACCCCTCCCTTAGTCATGTTGCTTCTTCTTTCGAAGAGCTGTATGCCTGAACGTCCCTCATCGAAGAGGATTCCCTCGCTGTTATATACACGTCCCAGGAAAAGCACTGCGAGGATAGCATAGATTACATTACTGATCAGAACCAGTGCGATTATCGACATATCATACTTAAAGTTAAGTATGTTCTTAACAAGCAGACATATGTTTGCTACAGGAACCAGTGACATCTTTCTGTTTAAATCGATATTCGGAATAAATGCAATGTATCCTGTAAGCATAACCACCAGTGTCATAGGTGTTATGTAATTGTTCGCCTCTTTATAAGACTTCGCAAATGCAGCGATGCACATGGTCAGCGCACTGATAAAGAGTGAGAACACCAGGACTGCCAGGATTGTTACTATGATGGCCGGAATAAATCTTCCCAGGTTCACCGGCTCAGTAGTGATGCCCAGTCCTCCTATAAGCTTCATCATGTATATGCCCATAAGCGCCATTGATAAGAGATTCAGCAGCGCCGAAGCAATTCCTATTATCGCTACCGTAAAGAACTTTCCGATTATGATCTCTCTGTTGCTGACAGGAAGAGTAAGAAGCGTTTCGAGAGTTCCTCTCTCCTTCTCACCTGCGGTCGTATCTATCGCAGGGTACATAGTACCCATAAGAAGACTTATTATAAGCAGCATCGGAAGAACCATACCCAGAAGATTTCCCGTAGTCTGCTCCTTACTGGCTATATCCTTCGAATCTATCACGATAGGACTGAGGATCAGTTTCGGCTCCATGCCGTTATCCCTGATCAGCCTTTCAGACTCGGCGCGGTTAAGCTTATTCATTATGTCCTTAAGAAGATCCGCCGCGTAAGTGGAATTCGTTATGGATGAAACATAGATTATCCTGTATACCGGTCTGGCATCGATGTCCTGACTTGAGATCATGACATAAGCATCTATCTCTTCTGCCTGAAGAGCTTTATATCCCTTATCATAATCCCATTCTTCATCAGTTCTTACAACCTTCAGCTGATCGATCTTTTCAGCTTCTTTTGAAGTATCATCTGTTTCCGGATAATTATGTTTATCAATAGCATCTATAAGTGCATCATACCATTCCCAGCCATCAGCTGTTTGGATTGCAACCTTATACTCATTCTGTTCCATTCCGGTCTGGATAGCTGTCATGACCGCCATGGTCCCGAAGAATATAAGCGGATATATAACAAGAGGCACGATAAGCATCATTACTACGGCCTTCTTATCACGGATGACATCCAGAAGTTCCTTCTTTATAAGGGTCTTAACTACTTTATACCTCATAGCCTATACCCTCACTTTCTATGATGCGGTAAAATGCATCTCTCATATTCGTTACGCCGTTTTCCTTCTTCAGTTCTTCAGGGGAAGCATTACAGATGGTCTTTCCCTTATTCAGCATGATGATACGGTCGCACAGATATTCAGCTTCTTCCATATAGTGAGTAGAGTAGATAACGGTCTTGCCCCGTTCCTTCTCCTTCTTCATAAACTCGATTATGGCTGAACTGCTGATGATATCAAGTCCGAGAGTCGGCTCATCAAAGATATAAATATCCGGATCATGAATAATGGTTCTGGCAATGGATGCTCTCTGGGTCTGACCTGTAGAGAGTCTCTCTATCCTGTTATCCACAAAGCTCTCCATATTAAGAACCTCTGTGATCTTTTCTATTCTTTTGTCCAGCTCCTCATCATCTATCTCATACATGGTACCGAATATCTTAAGCAGCTCTCTTACACTCATTCGTCCATAGAGCTTGGTATTGCCTGACAGATATCCTATACGTCTCTTAACAATGCGGCTGTCTTTAGCTGCATTTTCTTCTGCATCCAGGACATATACATCTCCGGATGTCGGAACCATAAGACCTGCAAGCATACGAAGAAGAGTCGTCTTTCCTGCACCGTTCGGTCCGAGGATTCCGAGAATCTCTCCCTTTTCGACCGAGATGGATATTCCATCAACCGCATTGAACTCGACTCTTTTACCTTTAGCTTCCGTTCTGTAAAAGCTTTTTACAAGATTTTCTGCTTTAAGCATGGATTTCCTCTCCTAAAGACTTAAGCTATGAAAAATTATAAACTAAATCAGGGGATAATTACAATTAAAGATATTATTAATTGAAATGAAAAAAGTGGTTCAAACCTTCCTTCTCCACGGTCTGAACCACTTCTTACCTTCACTTATACATATATGTATCAAACAACCCCAAAAGTTCTATAATATATAACCCACTTATATATTTTACCCACGACGCTATTATAACAAAATGCTACAAAAAAGCCTAGTAAAATTGTGCATTTTTCTCAATTTCGTGACTTTGCCCAATACCCCAAAGGTACGATTTTTGATAAAAAACATCAAAAAAGCACGCAAACTAGGGCTTGCGTGCTTCGGAAACTCGTTATTTCCCACTGGTTTTTTTATAACATTTAACCAAAGTTAACCAGTGTTTCTTCTTGTTTTACAAGGACTTATCAGGACTTATTCTCATGAGCCACAAGGTTAAGAGCACCATATCTCTCTCTGAGAAGCGGCTTTTCAATCTTTCCTGTTGCATTTCTAGGAACATCTGCAAAGATGATCTTTCTAGGTCTCTTATATCTTGGAAGCTCAAGACAGAAGTTGTTGATCTCATCCTCTGTTGCCTCGCAGCCTTCCTTAAGCTGAATGATAGCTGCTGAGATTTCTCCAAGACGGGTATCTGCAAGACCTATAACAGCAACGTCCTGAATCTTTGTATTCTTCATCAGGAAGGACTCGATCTGTACAGGGTAGATATTCTCTCCACCACTTATGATAACATCCTTCTTTCTGTCTACAAGCCAGATGAAGCCATCCTCATCGTACTTAGCCATATCTCCTGTAAGAAGCCATCCATCCTTCATGCACTCTGCTGTTGCTTCAGGATTCTTATAATAGCAGATCATAACGCCAGGGCCCTTAACACAGAGCTCTCCGACTCTCTCACTATCTGTAGATGGTACAATATTACCTTCGTCATCAACGACCTTGCACTCCCAGCCGTAGCCCGGAACACCGATAGCACCTACATGATCTATATTCTCTACACCGAGATGTACGCAGCCTGGTCCGATAGACTCTGACAGGCCGTAGTTTGTATCGTACTGATGATTTGGGAACATCTTCTTCCAACGTGTGATAAGACTTGCAGGAACCGGCTGTGCACCGATATGCATAAGTCTCCACTGGTCTAAAGCATAATCATCCTTGTTAAGCTTTCCATCCTCAAGAGCAATAAGAAGATCCTGAGCCCATGGAACAAGAAGCCATACTATAGTACACTTCTCTGTGCTGACTGCATCAAGTACATCTTCAGGCTTTGTACCCTTAAGAAGTACAGCCTTTCCTCCTGAAATAAGCGAACCAAACCAGTGCATCTTAGCACCTGTATGATAAAGAGGAGGGATGCATAAGAATACATCATCCTTGGTCTGTCCATGATGTGCCTGCTCAACTCTTGCACTGTGCATAAGTGCCTTATGCTCATGCAGGATTGCCTTAGGGAAACCTGTGGTTCCTGATGAGAAGTAGATTGCAGCATTATCATCATCTGTAAGCTTTATGTCAGGACTTACACTGCTTGAGTTAGCAACCATCTCATTATAATCTTCTGCAAATGAAGGACAGTTCTCTCCAACATAGAAGAGAAGTCTGTTTCTGCTGATCTTATCAGCAATTTCTTCAACACGGCCGATAAATTCCGGTCCGAATACAAGTATGTTTACATCTGCAAGATCAACGCAGTACTGAATCTCGTCTGCATCGTATCTGAAGTTAAGTGGAACTGCAAGAGCTCCGGTCTTAAGGATTCCAAAGTATATAGGAAGCCACTCAAGACAGTTCATAAGAAGGATACCAACCTTGTCATCCTTCTTGATTCCACGGCTTAAAAGCACATTTGCAAAACGGTTTGCCTTCTCATTGAAGACACTCCATGTAATCTCTCTTCTGTATGGAGACTTTGGATTCGGCTCCATAAGTTCATACTCTCTCCATGTCACACGTCTTCTCTCCTGTATAGCAGGATTAAGCTCTACGAGTGCGACGTCGTTTGCATATTCCTTAGCATTTCTCTCCAAAAGTTCGGTAATAGGCATCTCAAATATCCCCTTTTTACATTTAATCTACACTGTTATATCCAACCTCAAATCCTGCAAGGTTGATATCAACTGTCTTTGGAGGAACCTTGGCCTTGATTACCTCTATCCACTGTTCCTTTGTATAATTCATATGGCGTGCAGCCATACCAAGAACTATTGTATTGAAGACTCTTGTGTTGCCAAGCTCTTCAGCCTTCTCCATAGCATTGATTGAGTATACACTGTACTTCTGGCGGAGTTCCTCTAAGATGTTCTCAGGATACTCAGCTGCACCTGTGATTACAGGCATAGGATCGATTCTCTGATCATTAACGATAAGAGCGCCGTTCTTCTTAAGGAAGTGAGCATATCTCTTTGCTTCAAGTCTTTCAAATGCGATGAGTACATCTGCACAGCCCTCTTCTACGATAGGCTCTGTAACTGCCTCACCCTCTGTTGCATATCTTACATAAGTTACAACGGAACCACCACGCTGTGCCATTCCGTGAACCTCTGAAAGCTTTACATCATAACCTGCTGTCTCAGCCAGACCGCCAAGAATACGGCTCCGACACCTACTATCATTATATTTGTAACTGCCATTGTTATTATCCTCTCATTTATTCTTTCAAAAACTCTGCTTGCCTGCTAAACGCCGCCTGCCCGTACAGGCACGCATGTGCCTGCACGGCACTGCGGCTGCAGGCTCGCATTCGCTCGCGCAAGACTACTTCGTAGTCTTGAGCTCAATAGCGTCAAACGGACAAAGCTGCTGGCACAGACCGCATCCGTTGCACATAGTCTCATCGATTACGGAGAAGCCTGTCTCCTTGTCCTTCTTGATTGCAGGACATCCAGGTACAAGACACTGTCCGCACTTCATACATTTCTCTGTATCAACATGGCACTTGCCCTTTGGCTGATAGCTCTTAAGAAGTGCACAAGGTGACTGTGAGATGATAACTGAAAGCTCATCTCTTGCAACCTCTTCCTTGATTGTCTCTTCAAGCTTCTTAAGGTCGAAGGCATCAACAACGCGTACGTTCTTAATTCCCATACCTTCGCAGAGCTTTACAAGGTCAATGGCATATGTAGTCTCACCGTTCAGCATCTTTCCAGTAGCAGGATGATTCTGATGGCCTGTCATACCTGTAGTAGAGTTATCAAGAATGATAACTGTTCCTGTAGCCTGATTGTAAACCATGTTCATGAGTGAGTTAACACCTGTATGAAGGAATGTTGAATCACCGATAACAGCAACCCAGTTCTTAACCCAATCCTTGCCTTTGCCCTTCTCCATACCATGAAGCATAGAGATAGAACCACCCATACAGAGTGTTGTATCAACAACTGAAAGTGGCGCAGCCACACCAAGTGTGTAGCATCCGATATCGCCGCTTGCATGGATCTTAAGCTTCTTAAGAACGCTGTAAGTAGCTCTGTGAGGACATCCAGGGCAGAGAATAGGTGGACGAACAGGAACAGCTGCCGGCTGCTCAAGGTCGAGATCCTGACCAAGAATCTTCTCGCGGAGCATATTTGCACTGTACTCACCATCAAGTGGGAATACATCCTTACCTGTGCATGCGATTCCCCATGCACGAACCTGCTCTTCGATAACAGGCTCAAGTTCTTCTATGATATAGAGCTTGTCAACCTTTGATGCAAACTCCTCTATAAGCTTCTTTGGAAGAGGACTTACCATACCAAGCTTAAGTACGCTTGCTCCCGGGAAAACCTCCATTACATACTGATAAGGGATACCGCTTGTTATGAATCCGAGAGTCTTGCCCTCTGCATCCTTATAATCGCCGTATGTAACCTTATTGATATCAGCAAACTTTTCTGAAGCACCATCCTCAGCAAGGCGCTTGTCACGCTCGATAACGAACTTATGACGAACCATTGCATTTGCAGGAACCATAACGTTCTTGCCCGGATTACGCTCATATTCCTTATCTTCAATTTCAACTCTGTCCTCAAGATTAACAACACCCTGAGAATGAGCGATTCTTGTAGTTGTTCTGAGAATTACAGGAGTATCATATTCCTCTGAAATTTCAAATGCCTTCTTTGTGAAGACTCTGGCTTCCTCACTGTCTGATGGCTCAAGTACAGGAACGTGTGATGATACTGCAATTCTTCTTGTATCCTGTTCGTTCTGTGAGCTGTAAAGACCCGGATCATCAGCTACAAGATATACCAGTCCTCCCTTTGCTCCGATATATGATGCTGTATAAAGCGGATCAGATGCAACATTGAGACCTACGCACTTCATAGCGCACATAGCTCTTACACCTGCTATAGATGCACCCATAGCAACCTCTGCAGCAACCTTTTCGTTAGGTGCCCACTCCGCATAAACTCCTTCATACTTAACAAGGTTCTCACTCATCTCTGTACTAGGTGTTCCCGGATATGCTGATGATACCTTGACGCCTGCTTCCCAAGCGCCGCGGGCAATCGCTTCATTGCCCAACATAATCTTCTTTTCCAACTTTAAAAACTCCCTTCCTGGATATATATCTATTAAATGTAGTGTGCCGGGCACTACTTTTCAAACAATGCAGCAAACTTCTCATATCCCAGTCTGATTCTCATGATCCTGGTTCCCTGGAATAATCTTCTCACCTGAAACATGATCTTAAGTTTCGGACTCCAATCAGATGACATCTTTATGCCATCAAGTATAGGTTTAGAGCTTATTACCGAATATCTCGGATCCCAGCTCTCTATGGTACTGGCCGGATAGTTCATATAGAACTTTCTTCTTCTATACTCCGCTCCCATTCTTTCTGCATATCTGTTAGACCTGATAAGCTCCATCTGACTATGAGCCTCAAAAAGAACATTGCAGCCCTGGTAACGTTCATACAGCATCTTCATAAGGTCTCTTACCTCGTCCTCTTTATAATAGGACAGGATATCTCTGAATATAAACAGAAGTCCCTTATCTATCTCGCAGTCAATCTCATCAAGCCAGGTCAGGTCATTAACTGATCTGTCGATGATCTTCTCCCTTTCGCAGCTGTCCGTGGTATACATATTTCTGACAGCTATTCGTCCCGGGCTGTCGAGATTATACCACATAACCCTTCCATTATCTACCCTTTCAAACATGGTATCAAGACTGCAGCCAACATAAACCACAGTACTTTCAGGATATTCCATGAGGAAGAGCTTCACAGCCTCATCGTAGTCGCGGCTCGTAGCTGCTGACACCAGATTTCTGTACTCGCTTCTCCTCTTATAATCTTCAGAATTAATCTTATGATTAGCAAGATACTTGGTAGCTATCTCATCCTTGAATATCGTCGGAAATCTCTTGGATATGATGCCCCTGTGTCTCACCTCATAAAGGTATTTATCTATTATCGCACTTCTGGAATCCGTCATGAAATCCTGAAGTATCTTTCTGAGATGTCTGGACTCCGAGTTCTTCCTATCCAGATAAAATGCATGGCCCGCGTTCCTGTACTCAAAGTAGTAAGGTTTCTTACCGGAATCATACATATTTCTGCAGAACTGTCTGGAGTGGACATTATAACAGTCTCTTGCTCCGGAAGCCACCAGCACCTTTCCTGTCACGTAGTTTGTTCCTTCGTGAATAGGACTGGTGTATTCCATGTTGCCTTCGTAATCCTTTACCCAGTATTCCCTGACGAAATCTATGGCTCCCTGTGAAGTCGCCGCTCTGGAGTAACTGTCCTTCGCCTGCTGCATCTTAAGCCTGAGAGCATGGTCCCTATATTCCGCATCAAGGACCGGTGCAAGAAGTACAGTTTTATAAGGCATAGCAAGGCCTTCCTGCCATGCGATCATGTTAAGAGACAGTGCCGAACCCGCTCCGGTTCCCGCTCCCATAAGGATGACCTTCTCCATATCAAATCCTGATATTAATTCACTGAAGGTCTTGATCAATACATCAAAATGATCCTTACAGCTTTTCTCCGGTGCCAGCGGATACATAGGAATGTAGAACTCTGCGTCTATCAGCTTCATAAGATCATAGACAAAGCGCCATTCGCCCTCTGCCATAGAATAACAATGCTCACTGTCATAAAGATAGAATACTTTTCTATCTGATGTTTTGCCTGAGAGCATGATGTGATAGCATGGAAATTCCTCGTCCCCAAGTGTTTCAGAAACAATCTCTTTCTGAAGCCACTGCGGAATCCCCTTCCTGCGATTCGCCTTCTTCTGGATCACGTATTTATATACAGTTTCCTTAGTATCAAATTTCCCCATACACAAAACACCTTTTAATTCCCACGTAAAAAGTGTCAACCACCATAGAGATGGCTGACACATCATTACTTAGTCTTAGTCCTGGAAGAAATAACCGACTCCCCATTTTGTGTGAATATATTCCGGATCAGCCGGGTGTGCTTCTATCTTCTCTCTGAGACGCCTTACATGAACATCAACTGTTCTTGCATCTCCAGGATAGGTAGCTCCCCATATTTCCTTAAGAAGCTCGTCTCTCGAATAAACCTTATTAGGATTTGAAACCAGAAGCAGTACCAGTTCAAACTCCTTGGCTGTGAGGCTGACCTCGTTGCCGTTGATGTATACTCTTCTTGAATCAGTCTCTATCTTAAGACCCTTCTTCTCAATAACATTCGCTCTTGATTCACGTGACTCATCACTTCTTGTGTTTCTTCTGAGTCTCGCTTTAATTCTTGCCTTTACTTCAAGTATATTGAATGGCTTTGTAATATAATCATCTGCGCCATACTCGAGTCCGATGATCTTATCCATATCATCGCCCTTGGCTGTCAGCATAATAATCGGAACATCTGAAAACTCTCTTATGATCTGACAAACTTCAAGTCCTGTAAGCTTTGGAAGCATAATATCCAGAAGTATAATATCATATGCATCTGTTCTGGCCTTATCTACAGCTTCTTCACCATCATATGCTGTATCAACCTGCATATCATCCTGCTCCAGGTATGACTTGAGTCCCTTCACTATACTTTTTTCATCATCTACAATTAAGACCTTCTTCAATGTACTCTTCCTTTCATTATTTGGTCACTTTATCTTTCAGCTTATTAAAGGTTCCTTCCTTGATGCCATTTACCTTCATCAAGTCTTCCACCTGAGCAAATCCCCCTTGCTGCTCTCTATATCTTATAATCTCTTCGGCCCTGGTTTCTCCGATCCCCGGCAGAGTCATAAGCTCTTCCTTGCCGGCAGTATTGATATTGACCAGTCCCTCGGAGTTCTTCTCTTCCGATCCGGTCATAACAGCAGCGATCTCTTCGCCCTCTTCAGGAATATATATCCTGTCTCCATCAGAAACCATCTCTGCAAGATTAACTGCTGACGTGGACGCATTCTCACTGAAGCCTCCTGCCGCCACAAGAACATCGTTCACTCTTGAACCGGCCGGAACATAATATATCCCCTCTTCCTGAACGGCTCCACAGATAAAAACGCATATTTCACAAGGTTCCCGGGCAGTCTTCTCAGTATCGGCAGTCTCCGGTTCTTCTGACCCCTTCTCACCGGCTTCTTCCTGCCTCTCCTCAGTCGATGTTTCCTGCTGCCTCGTTACCGTAATCCCGGTATCATTACAGCCTGCACAGATAATAAGCGCAAAAACTAATACCGCTGTTTTCAGCAGCTTAATTATTCTATTCATTTATTACTCATAAAGTGGAATTGAGTACTTATATTTTATCTAATTAACGGGTATTTTACAACCTTCATTTATATGATAATCTTTACAGCGGCTCCTTCATTATAGCTGTTCCGATACCCTTTTCTGTAAAGAACTCAAGAAGCAGACAGTGCTCAAGTCTTCCGTCCAGAATATGCACTCTGGATACACCGTTCTTCATGGCATCTATGCAGTTCTGAAGCTTAGGAAGCATACCGCCTCCGACAACACCCTCATCTATAAGAGTCTGTGCTTCGCTTATATTCATCTCTGATATAAGTGTCTTCTTGTCTGAAGGATCTGTAAATACACCTTCGATATCTGTAAGGAATGCAAGCTTCTCAGCCTCAAGTGCTGTAGCAACTGCACAAGCGCAGTCATCTGCATTTATATTGTAATCATGCTCATCCTCTATACCCATTCCGATAGGAGCAATAACAGGGATAAGGTCGTTATCTATAAGAGTATTGATAAGATCAACGTTAGTCTCAACAATCTCGCCTACATAACCGATATCCTTGCCGCCTGCAGTCTTCTTCTTACACTTAAGAAGTCCTGCATCCTTGCCGCTGACACCGACTGCATTGAGACCGACCTTAGACATAAGTCCAACAAGGCTCTTGTTAACGTTGTTAAGAACCATCTCAGCAACCTCAAGTACAGGTTCATCAGTAACTCTGAGACCATTCTCGAAATGTGTCTCCATTCCAAGCTTATCGATCCACTTGCTGATTTCCTTACCACCGCCGTGAACTATAACAGGCTTAAAGCCTACAAGCTTAAGAAGAGCCACATCCTGAATAACGTGATACTTCAGGTTCTCATCAAGCATGGCAGAACCACCATACTTAACAACAATCTTCTTGCCGTTGAACTTCTTGATATAAGGCAGTGCCTCTATAAGAGTCTGTGCCTTCTCTAAAATCTTATCCATATCTTCATTCTTAGTCATCATATCTTCCTCTTTCTATATATATCTGTCTTACTTATATCCTTTGTAATCCTAGCTTCTGTAATCAGCGTTGATCTTTACATAATCATATGTGAGATCGCAGCCCCAGGCCGTTGCCTCATAGTCACCTGCCTTGATATCACAGATTGCTGTGATCTCATCCGGCTCAAGCACGTTCAGTGCTTCCTCCTCTGAGAAGTCTAGGAAGCTTCCGTTCTCTACGAACTTGATGGTTCCGTTCTTACTTGTAATGGTGATATCAGTCTTATCCGGATCAAAGTCCGCTCCGGAGTAACCCATAGCACAGAAAAGTCTTCCGCAGTTTGCGTCTTTTCCGAATATAGCAGCCTTTGTAAGGTTTGAAGTAATAACTGACTTAGCAAGTACCTTTGCTGTTTCATAATCAGGAGCGCCTACCACATGAGCTGTAAAAAGTCTTGTGGCTCCTTCTCCGTCCTTGGCTATGTTCTTAGCCAGGAACTCGCAGATAACCATCAGAGCCTCTTTAAAGCTCTCAAGGTCCTTTCCCTCGCCTGTGATCACATCGTTCTCTGCAAGGCCGTTAGCAAGCAGGAGAACCGTATCATTAGTTGATGTATCACCATCAACAGATACCATGTTAAATGTAACCTCTATAACCTCTCTGAGGGTCTTAAGAGCAATGTCATAATCGATTGCTGCATCTGTCATAATGTAGCCCAGCATAGTTCCCATATTCGGATGGATCATTCCTGAGCCCTTGCACATAGCACCGATGGTACAGGTCTTTCCGCCTGCTTCGAACTCAACTGCGATTTCCTTTGGCTGAGTATCTGTTGTCATGATGGCTACAGCAGCCTCATGAGCCTCTGTTCTGTCTGCAGAAAGAAGCGGAGCCATCATCTCGGCACCCTTAAGTATCGTATCTATAGGAAGCTGTGGTCCGATAACACCTGTGGAACCTACGAGAACATAATCTGAAGGTATTCCCAGAAGTTCTCCCACCTTATCGGCTTCCTTCTTACAGTTTGCCAGTCCCTCTTCGCCTGTAGCTGCATTTGCGACAGCTGTATTAACGATAACGGCCTGAGCCTTCTTTACGTTGTAAACTATATTGCTGTCCCATTTTACAGGAGCTGCCTTTACCAGATTCTTTGTAAATGTACCCACAGCCACTGCAGGAACCTCACTCTTTATAAGTGCCATATCCTTCTTGGTGCTGCTCGCTTTAAGCCCTGCTCTTACGCTGGCTACTGTATATCCCTTAGCAGCATTTACGCCGCCGTCAATTACCTTTACCATATCTATCCTCCTATTCGTCCTTTCCGGACGTCCAATACTTAAAGTGACAGGCCCTTTGCCTCGTCGCAGCCCATAACAATGTTCATACACTGGATAGCTGCTCCTGAAGCACCCTTGCCGAGATTATCAAAACGGCTTGCAACCACAACTCTCTCTTCATTACCTGTTACAAAGATTTCCATTCCGTCCCAGCCGGCACATGCATCAGAGAAGATTTCTCCGCCTGCTTCTACATCGGCTCCAAATGGCATAACCTTTATAAACTTCTCGCCCTTATAATACTCAGCCAGATAATCTCTTATCTCTTCAGGAGTTTTCTTCTGAGCCAGAAGATCTGTATATAAAGGAAGCTGTACTATCATACCGCTGTGGTAATTGGTTGTCATAGGACAGAAAAGAGGCTCTCTCTCTATTCCAGTTACAGCCTTCATCTCCTTTAAATGCTTGTGAGCCTGTCCCCAGGCATACATTCTGGCTGAATCAAGAGCTGCATCTCGTCCCTCTTCTTCATATCTGGCTATAAGCTTCTTTCCGCCTCCGCTGTATCCTGATACTGCAAATACAGATACCGGATAATCTGCAGGAAGTATTCCTCCCTTTACAAGCGGATATGCAAGTCCGATAAAACCTGATGCATAGCATCCAGGAACCGCTATACGCTTTCCTGTCTTTATAGCCTCTCTATGGTCAGCTGAAAGCTCTGGGAAGCCATATGCCCATCCCGGAGCTGTTCTATGTGCTGTTGATGTATCGAGAATTACTGTATCCGGATTATCACAAAGCTCTACAGCTTCTCTTGCTGCTGCATCAGGCAGACATAAAAATGTAATATCCGATGCATTTATAAACTTCTTTATCTCTTCCGGATCCTTACGCTTGTCACTATCTATCTTTAAAAGCTCTATATCATCTCTTACCTGAAAGCGCTCAAAGATTCTCAGTCCCGTAGTTCCTTCACTTCCATCGATAAACACTTTTTTCATGATGTTCTCTCCTCTCTCACGCTTTTCTGAATTTAAACTCTTTAACTGTTATAGCCTATCTTTGTATAAACCGCAAGCTTTTTTTCATTTTTTTGCATAAAATGTGCATATTTCATGCATATTATACATATTATATGCATTTCGCAGGCATTTTATGTATATTTTTAGAATATTCCGGCGAACCTGTGAAGTGCGCGTCTCACCCGTCCAATAAAGTCCTCTGAGACGCGCATTCACAGTTTTGCCGTATTGATAAAGCATGCAAAAAGGCCACCGCATCTGCGATGGCCCTATAATTCCTATTTTCGAAAGCCTCTTACCAGAAGAGGTGATTTCCGATCTGTGTATAATTTCCGAGTGATGAAGCATCTACAGCCCATGTAGGTCTGAAGTACATGCATCCTCCGATATTATTGTTTCCTGCAAGCGCATCCTGTGCTGCCTGAAGACATGAGGATGAACCTCCTGTTGAAAGTGCATTTCTGAAAGCACTTGTCTGGCATCCTGTAAACTGGCTTGGAGAATAGATTACATCTGAAAGTGTACTTCCCCAGTAACCATTTCTCTGTCTGTTAAGAACTACGTTAGCAACTGCAAGCTGTCCATCATAGCTCTCTCCACCACTCTCTGCAAATACGATTGCAGCAAGGAGATAGAGATCACTTGTTGATACTTCCTGCTGTGCAGGTTCCGGTGCTGGCTCTGAAGCCGGCTCAGCTGCCTGCTGCTCTGTCTCTGTATCATTAGAGGCTGTCTCAGTTACCTGAGCTGTCTCTGTAGTCTTTGTATCATCCTTCTTATCCTCAGCTGTCTGTGTGTTCTGAGCTGTCTGGTTATTCATACCAGCTGCTGTCTTAACAGTTGCTGAGATTCTTCCGTCTGCAGTCTCTTCTGCTGGCTCTTCAGCCTTCTTAGGAGCAACTCCTGTGAACTCTGCTATAGAAGCATCAAGATTATCTACTGCATCTGGTGCAATGGCTTCTCTGAAGCCCTTTTCAATATCTATATAAATAGCTGATACGTAAGCTTCCTCACCATTGATAAGTTCGATGTTAGCCCAATCATACTTATCAACTTCATTAACTATGAAGCTGTCGCCTGTCTCAGCCTTGAAAAGTACCTCTGACTTCTCTGAAGCAGCCTTCTTGATGTTTACTGAATCAGACTTAACTGTTGCAATCTCTACAACCGCATCATCTGCAATCGCTGCTGCTGCGTCATCGGTAGCAATATCTGCGCTGTTAACATATCCTTCAAAATCGCCTGAAGAAATCTTTGTCCACTGCTCACCGGCTACGATAACATTACCGCTTGCGTTCTGTGGAAGAATTCCGACAACCTCGGCCTCATCCTTCGCCTCAGCGTAAATGTTTACGTTCTTACCAGTTGTAATGAACTTACCCTTCATATCAATCTTACCCTTTGTAAGATTGTTGGTGTCTCCAACTGTCAGATCAAAGGAATCCTCATCACTGAGATGCTCCTTTAAAATGTCAACGGATGCTGTATCAATAACTGCATCATCATCCAGTGTTATCTCATATGCTGCTGCCATCTCTGCAACTGTCTCTTCATCAGCCATCTCAAGAGCTGAATTGATAGATGTTGCACTGACCATCTCCTGCTTCTCTGAGTAATCAGCCAGGCTCTTTACTGTGAAGATACCACCTGCTGTGATTGAACCGATAAGGAGAAGTCCAAGTGTGTTTCTCACCATGAATCTTGATGAGAAGATATACTTCTTAGAAAACAGCTTCGCTTTATTAAGTTTTAACTCTGTACGACGTTTCATAAACTCCTACCATCCATCTGCCCATGCAGATTTACATAAAATGTTACGATTTTGTTACGGGATTATATTATCACCTTGTAACATTTATGTCAAGTTGTTTAAATTTATTTTACAAAACGTCACATATTTACTGTGTGCATTGTATATTTTGTATATTTTAGTTCAAAATCACTCTTTGTCCGCAAAATATGCGTCTATTCCGTCTGCAATCGCTGTCGCCATGGATTTCTGATATTCAGGGTTTGCAAGTGCCTCATCATCGTACTGATTCGACAGAAATCCAACGTTTATAACGGTTGCCGGCATCGTGCAGTAATTAAGTGATGTCATGTCATCAGTTTCGTATATTCCAAGTCTCTGAGCTGTTGTATCCTCAGAAATTTCCTTCAAAATGTCATAACACAGTTCATAACTGTTCTGATAATTAAGTCCTGTAGCTGAATTGGTAGAGGTTGTAATAAATCCTATAACACCCATGGTTGTCGGATCAGACACCGCTCCCGCCTCCAGCTTGATATAAATCTCGGCTTCATTTGCATTTGCAAGGGCTGCTCTTCTCGCATTACTGAGATTTACGCTTCCCGCTTCTCTTGAAACACATACTGTGTAGCCTCTCTCTACAAGAAGAGACTTGAGTGCATTTGCCACATCCAGGGTAACGTCATACTCATAGTGGCCTGTGCTTACTCCCACAGCTGCAGGAGGCATCTTAACCTTCATTCCCGAGCCGTCAGCAGTCTGAGTAGGATCTATGTCAGGGCTTATCAGCTCCAATTCCTTGTCATCCACGATCTGCTTGCCCGGATCAATGAAAATGATGTGCTTAGCCTTCTCTGAATCCGTCACGGTTGCCCAGTCTATATCAGTCTCAACTACATATGAAGATTCTACGTAATAATTTCCTCCGTTAAGAAGAACTCTTACCCAGCCATCCTTAACTCCTGTACGTGTAAGATCAACACCTGCGTTAATTGTCACATATACCATGGAGTCCTCTGAAGGCTCTGTATAAAGTACTGTGTTATCCTGAGTGGTCTGTACATAGCCCTTTACCGGTGTGAAGCCCTCCTTGTCCAGCATGAGCTCCTCATCACGGGTATCAGCCTCAGTGATAACCTCTATCGGTTCTTTCTTCTTACAGCCGGATATGCCGTATACCATTGAAAGGCATAATAATATAGATATAAATTTTTTTATCCTAAACTTTTTTCTCATTTAAATATTGCTCCAAGTGCTCCAAAAAGCCCTGCACTGGCAAGACCCATAATAGTTCCCGCCAGAATTACGCCACAAACTACAGCAAGTACACTCTTCTTAAAGTCCAGATCCAGGATGCTGGCTGCAAGAGTTCCTGTCCATGCACCTGTTCCCGGTACCGGAATTCCAACAAAGAGGAAAAGCGCCCAGTAAAGACCCTTTCCGGCCTTCTCACGCAGCTTCTGACCACCTCTCTCTCCCTTTTCAAGACAGAATGTGAAGAACTTTCCAATAATCTTTTTATCCTTACCCCAGACAAGAACCTTCCTTGCAAAGAAGAAAACCAGGGGAACAGGAATCATATTACCTAAAATACAAACAGCATAGAGCGGCAGTACAGGAAGCGGACCTCCCATAGCCTTACTGAGTCCAAAAGGAACCGCTATTCTAAGCTCCACCAGCGGAACCATTGAGATAAGAAATGCTATTATAAACTTTTTAATCAATGCTGAAATCTCCTTAAAATGATGAATGCTATTCTATCATATCTTAGTATTGGCTTTCAAGGTACATGTTAAGATACTCAAACAGCGAATCGCCATAAATATTCTTGACCATGCCCTTTTTCAATCGGTCCGGTCTGTTCGTTATAATACTGTCGACGTTAAGAAGCATCATACGCTCCAGGTTTCTCTCATCATCGATAGTCCATACATATATATCCTTGCCTGCCTCATGGACACGCTTAACCACTTCGCTGTTTGCATAGATGTACTTAATACTGAAAGCATCCGCATATTCCAGGTCGAAGAACTGTCCCATAGCCACAGACATAACATAAACGGTCTTTATCTTCTCATCATACTGCTTGATCTTTCTGATGGAATCATAGGTCTGGGATGTAACCACACAACTGTCATAAAGGTCATATTCCTCTACAAGCGCCGCAACACAGGTCTCCAGATTAGTATCCGTCTTAGCAGGCTTAAGCTCAATATTCATATCCGCTCTGCCGTCTATCAGCTCGATAGCCTCCCTCAGAGTCGGTATCTTCTCATCCGGAAAGTCCTTGCCGTGATCCGCATCCAGATTGTACTGAAGAAGCTCCTCGTAGGTCAGATCACCGATTTTCTTATTTACACCGGTAACCCTCTTTATATTCTCATCATGCATAACGACAACAACGCCGTCCTTTGTCTGTCTTACATCCAGCTCTATAACATCGGCTCCATCCTCTATGGCAATCTCAAAGGCTGAAAGGGAATTCTCCGGCGCCTTCTTTGAAGCCCCTCGATGAGCCGTAATTGTAACCGAATTCAGATGGTCCGCATTTAAGACCAGAGTATCTGTCTTGATCAGCACGTAGAATATTACATCCATGGCAATAGCCAGGATTACCACCGCAATGATCAGATATATGCCTCTGCGCAGTCTGAAAGCCGCATTTACATCTACGTAATCCTCAATCTTTGTTTCCCTTGAACTGTCAGGTACATTATTATAGAAGGAATTACATATAAAGCTGTGAAGCAGCGGTGTAAAAAGCGTCACATAAAACAGATACAGAGCCACATTCAGACTCTCAAATATCAGTGCCGCAGCCGTCTTCAGGTGCTTAAAACCAAGCAGCCAGTGAAGGAGTGGTCCTGTAAGCAGGAAATGCATTCCCCACGACAGACCAAGGATTCCGATTGTTACAAGGAAAAGTCCCGGAAGAACATGGGATTTCTTCTTATAAAGGATTCTTCTGGCAATTCTCATGGCTCCGATGAACGGAACCTTTCTTATTATAAATACATGGATTGCGAAGACATACATAAAGAAGAAAATGTTCAATATTATATATCCTACCAGAAGTGCAATAGCCACCCATTTATTATAGGTCACTGCGGACGTAAGATATCTTGGGAATTTAAAATTCAGAAGTGCAAGTCCTACTACCGTCGCTCCGGTAACCGGAAGATAACAGAGCACAAAAAGCGGCATAGGAAAATTATGCGGAAAGAAAACCCTTACAGAATGTCTGATCGACAGGATCAGCATCCTGATAAGACCGATCTTCTTCGTATGATTGGCCCAGTCATAGCATATGGAAAGGCCCGATACATTTATCAGAAGGAAGAAGGAAAGAATTACAAAAAACAGAAATATCCCCACCCAGGTAGTAGGTACACGAACAAAATGCGCTACATTTTCCCTGCTGAGATACGTTACTCCCGATGCCCTTATGACCAGATTCATAAATGCATAGCAGAAGGGAATGAGCACAGCGGCCGATACTACCTGCAGCATAATCTGAAAAACGACTATGGTGCGGATATTAAATCTGAATAATTTAAAGCTGTCTTTTATATTCTTCATAATCTTCACAACTTACTTCATAAAAATCTATAACCAGAAGGATGCATCTCCAAAGGAGAAGAATCTGTAGCGTTCACGTACTGCTTCGTCGTAAGCCGCGAGAACTCCTTCTCTGTTATAAAATGCTGAAACCAGCATAATGAGTGTTGATTCCGGAAGATGGAAATTGGTGATAAGGCCGTCAATCACCTTAAAGGTGTAGCCCGGATAAATAAATATATCCGTCCAGCCGCTCATAGGTCTTACAACCTCTGAGCCGGTCTCTTCTCCCTCAAGGCGTGAAGCTACGGTTTCAAGAGTTCTTGTACTGGTTGTTCCGACAGCGATAACTCTTCCTCCGTTAGCTTTAGTCTCATTTATCACATCAGCCGCCTCAGGAGACAGCTCAAAATACTCACTGTGCATATGATGCTCTTCAATCTTCTCAACCTTGACCGGTCTGAAGGTTCCAAGCCCCACGTGCAGAGTAAGTCGTGCTATCTTTATGCCACGTTCCTCTATAGCCTTCAGCATTTCCTCAGTGAAATGCAGTCCTGCCGTAGGTGCTGCGGCTGAGCCTGAATTCTTGGCATATACAGTCTGATAGCGGTTCTTATCCTCAAGTCTGTGAGTGATATATGGAGGAAGAGGCATCTCGCCCAGCTTATCCAGTATCTCTTCCCAGATTCCATCATAGTAAAATCTTATAATACGGTTGCCGTCATCTACTACGCTGAGAACTTCAGCCACGAGGAGAGGTTCTCCTCCCTCTTCAGCCTGTCCAAAGTAAACTATTGCACCCGGCTTCATCTTCTTTCCCGGCTTAACAAGGCATTCCCATACACGGGTATTCTCGCCCTTTATATTCCTGTTAGCTTCATCCTCAAACTGAATAGCTGCTTCCTCTCTATCAGAAGCATCTTTCAGAAGTAGCACTTCAATAGCCGCTCCTGTATCCTTCTTGGACCCAAGCAGTCTTGCAGGAATGACCTTGGTATCATTTATTACAAGGCAGTCTCCGGCCTTAAGATAATCCAGAAGGTCACTGAAGTGACGATGCTCTATATCTCCGGAATCACGGTGAACAACCATCATTCGGGAATCGCTTCTCTTCTCCAGCGGATCCTGTGCTATAAGTTCTTCAGGAAGGTCATAATAAAAATCATGTAAATCCATAACAATCTATCTCCGTAGAAAAACGCCTGCTTGTTAACAGGCGTTCTTTAAATGCTTTACTAATTCTACCACAAAAAAAACGTCAATCAAGACCAAATTATCAGAAAACGGCCTGTTTACGGCTTTTGAACTATCTGTCCATTGCCGACTATCTCCGGATGACTTCTTCTAAGCTCCTGGTCATCCATTATTTCCTGGCGTCTGTCATAAAACTTTTTCTCCTCATCCGTAAGGAGTTTATCCCTCAAAGCTTCCACGCCTTCATTCTTAGCCGTACTCATATCCCTGAATATCTCCGGAAGCTTTGTTTCAGGACAGGTGCGTCCTTTCAGATGATAAGATGCCCCTTCTATAGGAAGACTTTCCATATGCATAACATCTGACAACTCTCTTATCTTCTGCCTACCCTTTTCAGAATAGATAAGGGCCAGGGATATGCCCTTCCTGTCGTTGCGGTCCACATCAAAGAAGTCGCATCTCCAGAAGTCCGAAAGACATATATCCGACTTATGGTCATCAGAAAACAGACAGCCATGGCACGAGAGCCTCTGCATGGAGGATCTGAGGAAGCAGAAAAAGTACGGATCTGACATGGCAGTCTTTCTATATACCTCTCCGTTTTCAAACTCCGTATAGAAGCAGTACTGTCCCCAGCCGTAATGCTTATCCCTGAAGCTCATTTTCTTCACCGGTGAACCGTACCTATCTTCAAGAGCCTTAAGATAATCTCTTAAATATGGCTGTGCAGCCACTCCTCCGCAGGCAAAATCCGTTATAAGCAGATTGTCATATTCTTTTCCGAGATAGGCCTTAAGTCCTGCCGCCTGACACGGAGTACCGCAGAAGATAACCTCTCTTCCTGTCTCAGCCTGCTTCTTTACTCTTTTAAGTCCTTCTTCACCGATCCTGCTTTCTACATATTTACTGGTAAGAAGGGCAGTCAGCGGAAGATTATCTGTATCCTCAAGGCGTGCCTCTTTCTTCTTTATATCATAGAAGCATCCAAAAGCAATTCCACCTCTGTCTGTAACAGCCTTTGCCAGGGCATAGTAAACTCCTCCGGAAGAGGATATGCGCACAATCTCTTCATTATTATGATACATGGCCCACGCTTCCATAGGAGCGGTCTTCTCTTCATCCTCACCACGTATCTCTATCGGGCATACTCTCTCACACAGCCCGCAGTTTATACAGCTCTCTGTATCCACCACAGGCATAAGAAATCCATACTCATCTTCTGTTATTCTGATTGCAAGAGCAGGGCAGCTGTTTACACAGGCCATGCATCCGGTACATTCCTTCATTATATTAAGCATATCAGAACTCAATCTCCTTGACTCAGCACTATCTTCAGAACTTCATCTCCACTAACTCATTGATGCCCACTTCTTTAAGGGCCTGTCTGTATTCTTCTGCAGAATACTTAGAAACAGACAGTATGACCGGTATACCCTGACAGAGTTCTGATACTTCCACTATCGGAAAGCCTCTGAAGGATGACCTGTCTTTATCTAATGATATAATTCCTCTTATTATAATATCCTGCGCACCGACAGCTTCTATTGCTCTTTCAGTATACTGTCCTGTTCCGCAGAGATAACATTCTTTTATAGGAAGCTTATCCACTCTGTAATGAGAGAGCTTAACCATCTCGAAGGCTCTTCTCACTTCTTCACTTAAGCTTCCGCCCGGCATCCTGCTTATAGTATCCGCATGAGCCGTATATAACTGATTAAGCCTTCCGAATATGTCTCTCTGCCACTTACGCATGGCAGCCTCAAACCCTGGTTCCGAGCCGAAATACTGTGACAGTTCCGGTTCCAGATCAAAGCTTCTGGAAAAACTTCTGATATATCCTTCGATATTCTTATCCGTGAAGCCTCTTGTCATAGTAGAATTTGCACGGATTCTTCTCTGGAAAAGCACCCTGTCTATAAACCTCACGCGGTCTGCACGAGTGATCAGTTCAAAGATATATCCCACATCCTCATGAAGAATTCCTTCTATAAATCTTATATTCTTTTGAACCAGATAATCTCTCTTCATCATGAAGGTCGGCGTACTGAGAGAGAAGCTCTCCGTCTCCATGCAATACTTAAGTGCTCTGCGGCCGTTCATTACATCGGTATCCGTGTAGGAAATGGTCTTTATATCTGCATTTTTCTGGAAAACCTGCTCATCAGCAAAGTTCTCCGTCTCAAAGCCTATAATATCCAGATCATCTTTTACACAGGCTTCATATAATACTGCCAGTGCATCCCTGACTATTCTGTCATCCGCGTCCAGCATATACACATATCTGCCGGAGGCTCTGTCCAACGCATCATTTCGGCCGGATGCCTGTCCTTTATTAATATCATGTGTATAAACCTTGATTCGGCTGTCCGACGCTTCAAAGCGCTTCAGAATCTGAAGGGTTCCATCAGTTGATGCGTCATCTATGCAGACTATCTCAAAGTCCTGCAGCGTCTGGCCTAACACGCTGTTAATACAATCTTCTATATAAGGTTCAACATTATATGCGGGAATAAGTACCGAAACCTCGGGCATATTACATATCCTCTCTGGCTTTTAAAGCCGCTTCTACCTTATCTATATCCTCCGGATTATCTACTCCTATACTGTCAGACTTAACAGAAAGGATCTTGATCCTGTAACCATTCTCCAGGAAGCGGAGCATTTCAACATCTTCTATGCTCTCCAGATGCCCTCTCTCAGCATGAGAATAAAAGAGAAGTGCTTCTCTGGAAAGTCCGTATAATCCTAGATGTCTCTTATAATGAACCTCTTCGCCCTTCTTGGAGCATGGGATCGGTGAACGCGAGAGATACAGCAGATCATCGTTATCAGCTGATGCCACCTTAACAACTGAAAGCTCAGTGGCTGTCTTTGCATCTCCCAGATCAGTCATGGTATTTATCACTTCGACCTCCGGATGAGCTATCTTATAATCCACGATACTCTGAATAACCTCAGGCTCTATCATAGGTTCATCACCCTGTATATTTATATAGAAATCCGCGTCCGTCTTCTCTGCAATTTCTCCCAGTCTGTCTGTTCCTGTCGGATGGGTATCCTTCGTCATTATCACAGGAATATCATAGGTCTTACATGCATCATATATTTTATCGCTGTCAGTAGCTACAAAAAGTCCCTCTATTGACTGCACCTTTGAAGCCTGCTGATAAACCCACCATATCATAGGTTTGCCAAGGATTTCCGCCAGGGGCTTCCCCGGAAAACGGCTCGACTGGTATCTTGCAGGAATCACGCCTATTATCTTCATTCTATCTGTATCTCCTTACACATAAATGTCAGTTTTTCTTAAACTCATTCAGGTACTCTTGTCCAAGATATATCCTGTTTTTTACATACTTCAGTCCGTTAATGGCTGAAGATGTAACTGTTATAGCAGTATCAAAACATATGCTCTCATCGAAGTTCATTACCTCCATAGGCATATTCTTTTCTATAACCACAGCCTCCGGAAAGATACTCTTATAATCCAGATCATCTCTCGGATGGGCCTTTATCATCAGCTTTTCATTGCCCACGTATTTTTCCACCAATTCCTGATAAAGCCTTTTCTGGCTTTCACGGTCAGGAAGACGTCCCGTAACCGCAAAAGGATCTGTAAGAAGCAGCACCGCCGCTCCATCCACCTTGATCTCTTCCGGGCAGAAAACCTTGAGAATACGCTTCTTATCTTCCGGGCTCAGATTATTCATCATCTCGGCCCTTCCACGTTCATGGACCTTAGCCGCCGGAATCTCTATACCCTGAGTATCGTTAACCTCCACCGTCATGCAGCACGGACTGTAACCGAAGGGAACAACTCCCTTATGCATGAGACAGCTCTCCATATCAAAGATATACTGGTAATTCGGCCTGTTGGCACGGATCTTCTTATATGAATCCAGACTGTCCTCATGGAGAATATAGCCGATATTCTTTATATTCAGATATGTACCTATGTAGCCCAGATCCCAGAATACATGAAGCTCTGTATATTCACTGATGTCTCTGTCCCCGAACATCTCTTCCACATGCTCTGTCAGTTTAGCCGCCAGCACCTCATCATCCGCTGTCTGCTTTTCCTCATAGGGATCCACCTCCGGGCTGGTTTTACATACATATACACTATCAACCAGTCCCTGCAGTCTCTCAGCCAGCTGCTCTGCTGTTTCTATTCCATGCTCTTCAAGCACCAGATCTATCTTTATCTTTTCTGTAAATGCAACAGAAAGAGCGATAAGCACCTGATAATAAGATGAGCAGGCAAACAGCACTCTTCCCTTACCGGATTCCTTAACCCGGCTGTACTTACGTGCCACGTCAGCCGCAATCTTACCCTTATAGAATTCTATAGCTTCTATAAGAAGCGGATTCTTCTCTGTACAAAGATCCTCTCTCTCATAATCTGTAACGTGCTTCAGTATCCGGATACAGGCCTCAACATTTTTCATAGTCGGACCTGAACTCATTATAGAAGACGGCCTGAAACGGCGGATAAAATAAGCTTCATCAATAACCCTTACTCTGTCAGCATTCATCAGAACATCGAAGGCAAAGGTCTCATCCTCATGCAGCATTCCGTCAATATATCTGATTCCCTTCTCCATGAGAAAATCTCTTCTATAGAAATATCTCGGCTGCGAAGGCATCCAGTCCCACACCTTCATCCAGGCTGTATAGAGGTCCTTACCCTTCATCACATCCGGATATTCTCCCTTGTACTTTGCAGGATTGGTTCCAAACTTCTCCTTAAGGGACTCATCTTCAAAGATAAAGTCTGCCGAAAAGATGCAGGTATCCAGATTCTCTGCCTCCGCCCTGTCATAAAGCTCCTTAAGAGCTGTAGGACGTATCATATCATCAGAATCCAGAAAATATACATATTTTCCTTTTGCCAGGCCAAGGCCTCTGTTTCTTGTTGAGGCCAGTCCCATATTTTTATCATTAACAAAAAGGCTTATACGTGAGTCTTCCTCCATAAGCCTTCTTATTATATCTATCGAATTATCCTGTCCCGCATCTTCAACACATATGATCTCTATATCCTGAAGTGTCTGATCCATCACGCTTCTCAGACAGTCTTCCACATATAGTTCAACGTTATATACGGGTATGACAACAGAAACTTTCATATTAGTCTCCTCAGTCCAAATGATCATCTTCCGGGAATTCCAGCACAACCGGTACATGCGAATGTCTCTTCTCCAACGGCGGAAGCTTCATGTAATCACGATATGCTGTTGTAAGATAACTGTCATACTTCTCCGGAACAGGAACCTTATCATCCTCAAAAGGAACATAGAGCTGTGTAAAAAGGTCCTTATCCTTATACTGCAGCCCGAACATGGTTCTGTCCTTCTTCATCCAGCACCAGCACATATCGGTAACATAGTTATCTGCTTCCTCAGGTGACGTACATGTCGCCCACTTAAGATATTTCTTATACAGCTTTACCGTTGTTATCCTGAACAGCTTAAGCGTACCGCTTACACAGGCACATCCCACTCTTGCCAGTACCCGCTTCATCGGCTTCATATTCTTCGGAAGCTTCGGACGGCTGTAGGTTGCAAGAGCTTCAAGCCTTGCCAGTACATAGCATCTGAAGCAGACCTTATTGCGGCGCTCCGCATCCTTAGGCCAATAGTCCATAGGAAATATATCTATAAAGATTCCGTTATGATACTTTACATGTACATCCTCAGGTTCTATAAAGGTCGAATCACTTCTTATAAGCTTAGCAAAGTTCATCGTATATCCCTTTGTCAGGCGCGGTTCCAGAAGCTGATATCTCTCCTCCAGTTCCTTCGGTGCAACCTTTACCAGAACCTCAAAGTCCTTTCTCGGCATGAGAAAGTCCATATCATCATCCCAGGGAACAAACCCCTTATGCCTGATTGCTCCCAGCGTAGTACCGAAACCGGTAACAAAGGTCAGGTTATGCTTCTCACATATGGCAGCCAGTCTGTGATACAGATCCAGCTCCAGTCTGCGGAGATGTTTTAATTGTTCATCTGTATATTCCATGATCCTACTGTTCCCCGATCTTATCCTTGATCATTGTCGAACTTATTCCCTCTGTATAGGAAAAGAACTCCATATTTGAACCTCGTTCAATCAGTGCTGCATGTACATCCTTCCAGTGATTTACATGGTCATCCCCTGAGAAATGGCAGTCATAATGCAGCTGCTCCCAGGCATCCAGCTTATCCGTATTAGAGAAATCCACCGGAATGACCTCATCAACTGCCTCCAGTCCTCTGATGACGGCCATACGGTTCTCGCAGGATATTACCGGCCGCTTACCCTTGTAGTATTCCACCAGTTCATCCGTAAGAACGCCCACTATCAGATACTCGCAGCGCTCCTTACATCTTTCAATAAGTCTCAGATGTCCCGTATGGAAGAGGTCAAACACTCCCGGAACATATCCCACCTTATAAGGCTTCTTCTTATGTGCGATCTTCTTCGCCTGTCTCAGCATCGACTCATAATCCGGGGTTGCCGCCTTAAACAGCCAGTCAAACTCAGAAGTTTTTCTTACCTTTTCGAGAAATGCTTTCTCTCGCATCTCAAGTCCGGCTGTCATATCTTCCTTTATCCCATAACGGACCGCCAGCTCCTCCGGCTTCATCACTTCTCTTGCTGCCTTTGAAGAAGCAAAATAGTACTTGATGGTTCTATATATTGAGTAATTGATCAATTCTTCACGCCCAGCCATAGCCGCATCTTGAGCCTCAGCCGCAAGCGGTTCTTCTGCCACGAACTCCTGATCATAAAAAAGTATCGGGTTCATTCCGCCTACGAAAAATGCGTTGCATGGAGCAAGGTCAAGATATACTCTGCCCCGTCCCTCTTCTGCCGTATAGGAGTTGTGTATATTTTCCACTATCACATCAAACAGCTTTATGAATTCATCTCTGTTATTCTTAACCAGACTGTCCAGTACCTCTGTAAGAGGCTGTGCCTCCACATATGGCATCTCCATAAAGACTCCGACAGAGTCTCTTTTCAGAGTTCCTTCCACAACAGGAATGCCCCTGGCAGCCAGCTCCTCTGTATATTCACACAGCTTTCGGAGATCCTGTTCTCCTTCTTCGTAAAGAGGTCTCTTATAAACCAGTCCAGACTCTCTCACTGTAGTTGCCATACCGTATTCCTTACCACGGTCTGTCGTTACTACAGCAAAGGATATATCTGAAACCTTCTTTTCCTTAGTGATCTCAATAATAAACGAATTTGCACAGAAGGGAAGAGCTCCC
>ONEC01000048.1 GCA_900316715.1 uncultured Eubacteriales bacterium | reverse complement strand
TGAAAGAAAAGGGAATGGTGGATAAGGATTATAAGTTGACCGTGGGCAGGAAAAAGGAAGAGACCAAAAACGTGGTGGAAGCTTTCGAAGAGATTCCGGAACTGCCTCCGGTAAAGGAGAAGATTGAGCCGATCATCATGTGGCTTGAGGACGATACGGATGATCTTGTGGGAGATGATCCGGATGAGAAGACGGATATCCTCATAGCAGATGATGCAGGTGATGCGGATGAAGGGGATGAACCTACGGATAAACTGACGGAAAAACGATCCGAGGATGATAAGAAACAGCCTCCGTCAGCAGCTCAGGACAGAAACAGATCCGGCCGTAAGCAGTCGAGAAAAAATAAAAAAAGATAAATGTAAGAGTTTAGGAAAAAAGCAGTAGAGAGCTTTCGCAACAGATGATGAATTCATCTTTGCAAAAGCTCTTTTAATTTTGTCCGGTATATTTTTCAAAAGTGTTGTAATTCTGTATTGACAAAAGATATCTGCAGTTCTATAATCCTACTAACCCAGTAGGTAAGTGGAGGAAAAGCAAAAATGGAATACGATATTGATACACGATGTCTCCATCTGGAGAATGATGAGAAAAATTATGAGAATACAGGAAGCCTGTCATTTCCGATATACCAGTCTGCAACCTTTGCGCATAAGGGAATAGGACATACCACAGGCTTCGATTACAGCAGAGCCAAGAACCCTACAAGAGAAAGAGTTGAAGATATAGTCTGTTCTCTTGAAAGAGGCAGAAGGGCTTTTGGATATACATCAGGAATGGCAGCTGTTGCAGCCCTGATGGATCTTTTTAAGCCGGGTGACCATATAATAGCCGAGAATGACCTCTATGGCGGAAGCATAAGACTGTTCCGTGAGATAAGCAGCAAGAATGGAATTGAATTTACATCCATAAAGCTGAGTGAGGAAGATATAACCCCTTATATAAAGGAAAATACCAAAGCTGTATATGTTGAAACACCGACCAATCCTATGATGAATATAACAGATATAAGAGCCCTGGCCGATAAGCTCCATGGTCAGGGAATTCTTCTTATTGTAGACAATACATTTATGTCGCCTTATCTGCAGAATCCGCTGCTTCTGGGAGCGGATATAGTTCTTCACAGCGGCACAAAGTATCTGGGAGGTCATAATGATGCACTGGGCGGCTTCCTGGTAGTAAAGGATGAGAATATAGCTGAAAGACTGGAATATCTCAGCATGACTACAGGAGCGGTACTATCACCTTTTGACAGCTGGCTGATACTCCGTGGCATACAGACCCTGGGAGTCAGACTGGACAGAGCCTGTTCAAATGCAGCACGTATTGCAGAGTGGCTGACAGGACGCAAAGAGATCACGCGTGTAATATACCCGGGACTTCCGGATCATCCGGGACATGAGATCATGAAGAAGCAGGCCCGAGGATTCGGTGCCATGATCAGTTTTGAGTGTGAGAGTGTGGAGCTGGCTCAGAATATTCTGGGAGAACTGAGACTTATAAAGTTTGCAGAGAGTCTTGGAGGAACCCAGAGTCTTATGACCTATCCGATTACCCAGACTCATGCTGATGTACCGGAGGAGCAGCGACTTAAGAACGGACTTACTGACCGCGTGCTGAGATTATCAGTCGGAATTGAGAACGTAGAGGATCTGATAAAAGACATTGAGAACGCCATAGACAGAGCAGCGAAGGCATGAAACAAAGCAGTGAATCGGGCGGTGAGCAGGCATAGATTAAAAATGGGAGATAACAATGAGTGAGAGAAATCTTGATTTTGATACGGTGATCGACCGAAGACATACAAAGAGTCTGAAATATGATTTTGCCGTAAAGAGAGGCAAGCCGGCGGATATTCTTCCACTATGGGTGGCAGATATGGATTTCCGTACTTCCTCCTACATTGAGGATGCATTGAAGAAGGCAGCGGAGCATGGAATATTCGGATACACTGAAACGGACGACGAATATTTTGAGGCTGTAAAGGGGTGGATGAAGTCTCAGTATGACTGGGATATAACCAGTGAAAGACATCTTATCAAAACCCCGGGAATAGTCTTTGCTCTTGCAGCTGCAGTCAACAGCTACAGTGAGAAGGGAGATCCGGTTCTTATAAACAGTCCGGTATACTATCCATTTTCAGAAGTTATAACTGATAACGGAAGAAGGATAGTAAGCAGTAATCTGGTGGAAACGGAAGATGGCACTTATTCCCTCGATTACGAGGATTTTGAGAGAAAGATAGTGGAGAATGATATTCATCTCTATTTCCTATGCAACCCTCATAATCCGGGCAGCAAAAGCTGGACCAGGGAAGAGCTTACGAAGATAGGAGAGATATGTGTTAAGCATAACGTAACTGTTATAAGCGATGAAATCCATGCGGACTTTGAATGGGACAGACGTCATATTGTCTTTGCCAGTCTCAGTCCGGAGATATCAGCAATCACAGTTACCTGTACATCTCCGACCAAGACCTTTAATATAGCCGGACTTCAGATATCCAATATCATCATAACGGATAATAAGCTGCGCTACAGGTTTAAGAAGCAGCTGGATGCTTTCGGATACAGTCAGGCAAATGCGGCAGGAATCTATGCTTGTGAAGCAGCCTATCGTTACGGCAGTGAGTGGCTTGAGACATTAAAGGGCTATATACAGTCCAATATTGAATACACGAAAAACTTCATCGAGAAAAATCTGGAGAATGTGCGGGTATTTAAAACCCAGGCAACATATCTTATCTGGCTGGATTTTCGTGGAACAGGTCTCTCGGATGAGGAGATAGATAAAAAGATTATATATGAGGCAGGGTTGTGGTTGGACAGCGGAAGCATCTTCGGAGACAGCGGAAAGGGCTTCCAGCGCATAAATGCAGCGTGCCCGCGCAGTATTCTGCAGGAGGCATTAGAACGCCTGGTTAAGGCGTTTAGAGGTGTCTGAACAAAAATAATTTTAAAAAATTTAAAAAAAGGGCTTGACGAAATCAAACTTTAAGAGTATTATTCCCAATATCCCTACTAAACAGATAGGAAAAACAGGAAAATGAAAAAGGAGAAGACAGGATGAACGCAAATACATATGAAAATCTGCAGCAATCTCATCCTTGCTTTGGAGGACAGAAGAACAACGCAGGAAGAATACATCTTCCCGTCAGCCCCGGATGTAACATAGGCTGTGCATTCTGTGACAGACAGATCAATGAAACAGAAGACAGACCGGGAGTTACATCAACAGTGATCGAGCCATCGGATGTGGTTGAAGTGATCACGGAAGCACTTAAGAAATGTCCAGACATAAAGGTGGCAGGAATTGCCGGTCCCGGCGATACACTGGCAACTGACAAAGCAATTGAGACATTCAGAATAGTTAAAGAACATTTTCCGGAGCTGCTTAAGTGTATGAGCACAAACGGCCTGCTCCTTTATGAAAAAGCTGATGAGCTGATAGATATAGGAATTGATTCACTGACAGTTACAGTCAATGCAGTTGATCCGGAGATAGAAGCAAAGCTGAATAAGTTCATCATCTATCACGGAAAAAGAATTGAAGGCGTTGAAGCAGCGAAGATTCTTATAGAGAATCAGCTGAAAGGGATAAAGAAGGTTGCCGACAGCGGAATAACAGTAAAGATCAACACAGTACTGGTTCCTGAAATAAACGGTGACCATATAGAAGAAATCGCGAAGACGGTTGCAGGTCTGGGAGCGAAGATATATAACATCATCCCACTGATACCGCAGGCGGATCTGAAAGATATGAAAGCACCGACTTGTCCGGAGATAGACAGTGCAAGAACAAGAGCAGGAAAATACATAGATGTATTCAGACATTGCCAGCACTGCAGAGCTGATGCGGTGGGAGTTCCGGGAAAGAGCGAGTTCGGCGATCAGATATATTTCAGAAGAGTGAATATAAAAGAAACATTTTCACACGGATGATCAATACGGATTTTAACGGACGATAAAAAATTTATAAGATAATTGAAATAGAAAAGAGGATACAAAAAAATGAGACAGATTGCTATTTACGGTAAAGGTGGAATAGGAAAGTCCACAACAACACAGAACCTTACAGCAGGCCTCGTAGAGGCAGGTAAGAAGGTTATGGTCGTAGGATGTGATCCTAAGGCTGATTCAACAAGACTTCTTCTCGGAGGACTTGCTCAGAAGACAGTTCTCGATACTCTGAGAGATGAGGGTGAAGATGTAAAGCTCGATCAGATCATGAGAGAGGGATTCATGGGAACAAAATGTGTTGAGAGTGGCGGACCTGAACCGGGTGTCGGATGTGCAGGTAGAGGAATCATCACATCAATCGGACTTCTTGAGAACCTTGGTGCATATACAGACGATCTCGACTTTGTATTCTACGACGTACTCGGAGACGTTGTCTGCGGTGGTTTCGCAATGCCTATCAGAGAAGGTAAGGCTCAGGAAATCTACATTGTAGCCAGCGGTGAGATGATGGCTCTTTACGCAGCAAACAACATCTCAAAGGGTATTAAGAAGTATGCTCGAAGCGGTGGTGTAAGAATCGGCGGTATCATCTGCAACAGCCGTAATGTTGACAGAGAGCTTGATCTTCTCCGTGCATTTTCAAAGGAACTCGGAACAAAGCTTCTTTACTTCGTGCCAAGAGACAACATAGTTCAGCATGCTGAGATAAACAGAAAGACAGTTATCGAGTATAAGCCGGATTCAAATCAGGCACAGGAATACAGAAATCTTGCAGAAGCACTTATCAACAATGATGACTTTACAATTCCTACACCGATGACACAGGACAGACTTGAGGAAATCCTTCTTGAGTTCGGTCTCATGGACACAGCAGATGATTACAAGATTTAATGTATATCCGGGAGGACGGCAATGAGCGATAGATTAGCACAGTCAGAGGTTACCATCAGGGAGAACCGACTGAAATCAATCATCTATTATTCGGGAAAAGCAAGCGAACTTGCAAAGGCACACGGAACAGAGAACTTTGCTTGTAAAGAGAGAAGCTACAGTCAGTGCAGCGACTGCGCACAGATGACGGCAGCGACCATTACATATTTTGTAAGAGATGCGGCAGTAGTTGTGCATTCACCTATGGGATGTTTTGCCAACACACCGCTTAACGATACACAGTTCAGAAACTCTGCTATAGAGCGTGGCGAAGAGCCGGATAAAGTAAGAGTTATATGCAGTAACATTTCCGAGAAGGATACGGTATACGGCGGAGTAAGTAAGCTGAGAGAAGCTATCAACGAAGCAAAGAGAAGATTTAATCCTTCAGCTATATTCGTACATTCTTCATGTGCGGCAGGTATTGTCGGAGATGATATAGAAGGTGTTGCAATCGATATGCAGGAAGAACTCGGAATTCCTATTATCCCGATCTTCTGCGAAGGCTTCAAGTCAAAGATATGGTCATCGGGATTCGATGCGGCATATCACGGAATACTTAAGAAGCTTGTTGAGAAGCAGCCTGAGAAGAACAAGAAGCTGGTAAATGTATTCAACTTCCTCGGAAGTGATACCTTCACACCGCTTCTCGGTAAGCTGGGACTTAAGCCTAACTACCTTGTTCCACTTGCTGATGTTGAAAAGATTAAGAGAATGCCGGAAGCGGCATGTTCAACTCATATATGTGAAACCCTCGGTACTTATGTATCAAGCGTGCTCGAAACAGAATTCGATGTACCTAAGGTTAAGTCACCGGCTCCGTTCGGTATCAGCTGGACAGACAACTGGCTCAGAGAAGTAGCCAAGTACACGGGAACCGAAGATAAGGTAGAAGAGGTCATCGAATCAGAGCATAAGAGAATTGCTCCTGAACTCGAGAAGCTGAGAAAGCAGCTTGCAGGCAAGAAGATATATGTATTTGCAGGAGATGCTTATGCACATAACGTCGGAAGCGTTGTTGCGGATCTCGGAATGGAAATAGTCGGAATGACTACTCTGCATCATGATATGCATGCGGATGCGGAAGGAACAGAGGATACTCTCGGAGCACTTGTTGAGAAGACGGGAGAGATAGAAAACTTCTCCGTATGTAACAAGCAGCCGTATCAGGTACTTAAGATACTTGAGAAGCTTAAGCCGGATGTTATGATCGTAAGACACATGAACATGACTATCCTCGGAGGAAAGCTTGGAATTCCGAGTCTTCTTGAAGGAGAGACAAACATAAGCGCCGGATATGACGGCATAATCACAACAGGTAAAAGACTTCTGGCTCTTATCGAAACAAAGGGAATACTTAATACTCTTGCGGAGTATAACGAGTTCCCGTACTCCAAGTGGTGGAGAGAGCAGGAAGATCCATTCTACTTTGAGAAAGGAGCAACAGAATGAGTCATTTAATAGAACAGGCAAAATTCTCCTGTGCATTGGGCGGCTTGCAGACTGTGCTTGCTATAAGTAAAGGTATCCCTATCGTACATGCAGGTCCGGGATGTGCATCAAGACAGTTCTCATATCTCGGAAACGGTGCGGGTTATCAGGGTGAAGGCTATGCAGGAGGCGGACAGATATCCTGTACAAACTCAACCCAGTCGGAGGTTATCTTCGGTGGTGAGAGAAAACTCAGAGCAACCGTAGAAGGAACCCTTAAGGTTATGGACGGTGACTTGTATGTAATACTTGCCGGATGTTCGGCCGGAATCATCGGTGATGATGTAAAGCAGGTAGCATGTGAGTTTGCTGATGAAGGGTATCCTATAGTCGGCGTTGATACAGCCGGTTTCAGAGGCAATAACTATGCGGGACATGAGCTGGTTGTAAATGCGATCATCGATCAGTACATTTCCTATGAAGTTCCTAAGGCAAATGTAGAAAAGGGACTTGTAAATGTATTCTCGGTAGTTCCTTTCCAGGATCCTTACTGGAGAGGTGATCTCGAAGAGATAAAGAGACTTCTTGAAGGTATCGGCCTCAAGGCCAATATCCTTTACGGATCTTCAAGCAACGGCTTCAAGGAGTGGATGAATATTCCGAATGCAGAGTTCAACCTGGTGCTTTCACCTTGGGTAGGACTTTCAACCGCAAAGAAGCTGGAGAAGATATATAAGACTCCTTACTTACATATACCGGTACTTCCGGTGGGACTTAAGGAGACAGGCAGATTCCTGAGACAGGTCGGCGAATTTGCGGGCCTGGATAAGGAAAATGTTGAAAGCTTCATTGCAAAAGAGGAGAAGAGATACAAGGATTATTTTGTATCTTTCGGAGATCTGGTATCAGACTTCGGATGTTACCTCCCATATCATCTTTACACTGTAGCAGACAGTGTATACGGAATCGGAGCAAGCAAGTTCCTTATTGAGGAGCTGGGCTTCACACCGAAGGGCTTCTATGAGATAGATAACCCGGATTCAAAGAATAAGGAAGCCGTAGAGTCCTTACTTAAAGAAATTGATGAAAGGTATGACGGAAATATAGTCTTCGAGGGAGATAACAAGGTAATCCAGAATGATATCGAGGCAAAGCTTACAGAGAGCGGAGTTCGTTCCGTAGTTCTGGGAAGCAGCTGGGATAAGGAACTGGTTACATCCAAGAATGAAAGCATACTTGTGAGACTGTCACTTCCTGTTACGGACAGAGTCATTCTGAATAAGAGTTATGTGGGATATAACGGTGGACTCACACTTATTGAAGACATATACAGCGGACTCTTCGCAGACGGCATGATAACAAATACAACACACGCAGATCACTAGGAGAGGTCGCACGTCAGATAGGTAATTGATATGAAAGACTTTAAGATAGCCGCTGCATCCAAAGGCGGAGAAAGAGTAGATACCCACTTTGGATTTGCAGACGTATACAGAATTATAAAAGTCAATATGGAAGATAAGACCTGGACTATTGAAAGAGTCCAGGAACTTAACTTCCCGGGCGTAGAAACAACGGGAGATACACGATGTTGGGGACGTGATGAAGGAAGAGTAACATTTACGGCAGAAGCATTAAAGGATTGTAAATATCTGCTGGTAAGTAAAATCGGACCGCATCCTCAGCGTGTTCTTGCGAGATATAACTTCGAATGCCTCGAAACAAATATGGAACTCGGCGAGGCAGTAGAGAAGATAATAGAATTTGAACAAAGACTGGATGATGGTCCTCAGAATTAGTTTTTGGAGGATATATAAAATGAAACTTAAGAATCTTATTAGAAAAACAGCAGCCCTTTCACTTGCACTTACATTTTCACTTGCGGGAACAGGCTGCGGAAGTAAGGGCACAACAGCAGAGCCTGCAACATCAGCTGAGGCTGAAGCAACAGAAGCAGCAACAGAAGCAGTAACAGAAGGCAAAGCTACAGAAGGTGAAGCAACAGAAGCTGCAACAGAGGCAGCAGGTGATGTAACAACTGTTAAGGTTGCTTGGCAGACCAACGCTTTCCCTCTTGCATATGAGGATGAGAACGGAAATCTTACAGGATATGAGATTGAGGTTATGAAGCTTGTCGATGAGGCTCTTCCTGAGTATGAGTTCGAGTTTGAACTTGCAGGTACACAGGATGCAGAGTACGCAGGTCTCAGTGCCGGAAAGTATGATGTAGTTCTTTCAAATGCATTCTATACAAAGGACAGAGATGAGGCTTATGCTCTTCCAAAGAATCCTATCGGAGCATCACTTGTAGGTATCTTCGTTAAGAAGGGTACAGAAGGTATCACGGATTTTGCAAGCGCTGCAACAGCAGGTGCAAAGCTTACTCCGATCCTTGCAGGTGACGGACTGTACTATGTTGTATATAAGTATAATGAAGAGAATCCTGATAATCAAATCAATCTTGAAGCTACAGATAGTGCGGATGCCTTCATGAACTCACTCGGATGGGTAGCAGAAGGAAGGTATGATTTCGCGGTATGGCCAAAGAACTACTATGAGCAGTTAGTAACAGCTGAGTCAGGTGAGCTTCATGATTATGATGCACAGCTTGATTTCTATGATTGCCGTTCCGTATATACATATTCTGTAGTAAGAAAAGATGAGCCGGAACTTGCAGATGCTATAAGCGGTGTTCTCGGAACTCTTCGTGAAGACGGAACTCTCAGCAAGCTTTCAACAGAGTTCTACGGATACGATGCATTTCAGTATGACTCAGAGTAGTAGTTCTCGCATTCTGAGGAATGTCGAAAGCTGAAAATAAATGGTAATGGAGTGACAATATGAGACCTTTTAAGTGGGACATTTTTATAGATTTTATAATCAAGGTTCTGCCATACTTATCGGTAACTTTGATATATGTTGTCGGCTCTATATTCTTTGGCTTTTTGATCGGTCTCGGCATAGCTATGCTGAGACTGTCAAAGAAAAAGGTGCTTCGTGGAATCGGAAGTGCATATGTAACCATACTTCGTTCGGTTCCATCCATAGTTCTTCTTTTCATAATCTATTACGGACTGCCGATGCTCATGCAGAATAAGTTCTCTATCGATATGAGTGCGGTCAGTACCCTGGTTTATGTAATAGTAACCTTCTCACTTCTGCTTGGTTCATCCATGTCGGAGATAATCAGAACGGCATACCTTTCGGTTCCGAAGGGACAGTATGAAGCAGCAGTTATGGTGGGACTTACACCGGTTACAGCAATCAGAAGAATTATCTTTCCACAGGGATTTATAGTTGCACTTCCAAATCTGGGCAACATATTCATCTTTATGCTGAAGGAAGGAGCACTTGCTTATACCATAGGACTTCATGATGTTCTGGGACGCGGAATGTATCTGAGTGGTCTTAAAGCAAACATATATAACTTTGAGCTTTATCTGGCATTAACCCTGATATATTGGCCGCTGACATTTATCCTTGAGAAGTTATTCAAGGCCTGGGAGAAGGCTCTCAGAAATAAAAAACTTAAGAGGAGGGAGAGCTGATGTTAGATACAAAACAGATGTTCGAGAATTTTTGGACTATCGCTTCTTTCCTTCCGGTTACTATAAAGCTTACCATAGGCGCGCTTCTCATAGCGCTTCCGGTATCCTTTCTCTTTGCGGCAGTGGAACTTAAGAAAGTTCCGGTACTTACGCAGATAGTAAGACTGTATCTGTCCGTAATAAGAGGAACACCGATGCTGCTTCAGATGTTCGTTATATATGCTCTTGTTCCTTACTGGCTGAATGGCTTGTTCCAGAGCCTGGGTAAAGAGATTAATGTCTATGACATCGATCCGATCTGGTATGCATATGTGGCAATATCCCTTTCTGCGACTGCATTTATGACAGAGGCAGTAAGATCTTCCATACTGTCTGTAGATAAAGGTCAGAAGGAAGCAGGATATATGGTCGGCCTTAGTAAATGGCAGATATACAGGGAGATAATTATTCCACAGGCGCTTACGGTTGCGTTGCCGATTCTCGGAAATGTAATCGTTGACGTGATCAAGTCCACATCACTGGCTTTCACAATGTCGGTTACAGAAGTTATGGGAAGGGCCAAGATAATAGGAGGTATGACAACAAAATATCTGGAAATGTATATAGATGCATTCTTTGTTTATGTTGTATTCATCTTCTTTGTAGAGCTTATCATAAAGAGAATCGAGAAGTTTGCGACCAGATATAAAAGAGCTCTGTAATGGAGGAAAGATATGCTTGAGATAAAAAACGTAAAGAAGAGCTTTAAGAATCTTGATGTTCTTAAAGATGTTTCCCTGAAGATAGAGGATGGAGAGGTTGTAGTAATACTTGGTCCTTCAGGATCAGGCAAGACAACACTTCTGAGAAGCATCAGCTTTCTTGAAAGAGCAGATGAAGGAACTCTTGTACTGGGAGAGAAAACAGTAAGCCTGAAGAAGGCTTCGAAAAAAGATATAAATGAACTTAGAAAGAACATGGCTTTCGTATTTCAGAACTATAATCTTTTTGCCAATAAGACAGTTCTTGAAAATGTAATGGAAGGACTAGTGGTAGCAAGAAAGGTTCCGAAGAAGGAAGCGAGAGAAAGAGCACTTGAGGCACTTGAGTGGGTAGGAGTCCTGGATAAGAAGGATGCATATCCGTCAGAACTTTCAGGTGGACAGCAGCAGAGAGTAGGAATCGCAAGAGCGGTAGTTCTTAATCCGGAGGTAATATTATTCGATGAGCCAACATCAGCTCTGGATCCGGAACTTGTAGGCGAAGTGCTCGAGCTGATAAAGAAGGTAGCCAAGAAGGGAATTACAATGATAGTGGTAACCCATGAGATTTCCTTTGCCGAAGAGGTGGCAAGCAAGATCGTATTCATGGATGGCGGCTATGTTGTAGAAGAGGGAAAACCTTCTGAAATCCTTGTATCACCTAAGGAAGAGAGAACCAGAGAGTTCCTTGCAAGAGTGCTTCCGAAAGACATGTATTATATTTAATTAAAAAGATATTGATTATGAATTTTTTATATGTTATAATCCTATGTGTTTAGTAGGAAAATAAAAATTGATATATAGGAGGAACTAATAATGAGCGACATTAAGGAAAGCTCACTGGAGCTTATTGGAAAGACACCGATACTTAAACTTAACAGATATGCAGCAGCAGCTGAGGTAACAGATGCAGTTATCCTTGCAAAGCTTGAGTATCTTAACCCTGCAGGATCAGTTAAGGACAGAATCGCACTTGCCATGATCGAAGATGCAGAGAAGAAGGGAACACTTAAGCCTGGCGCTACTATTATAGAGCCGACTTCAGGTAATACAGGAATTGGTCTTGCAGCAGTAGCAGCAGCTAAGGGCTATCATGCAATCCTTACACTTCCTGATACAATGAGTGTTGAAAGAAGAAATCTTCTTAAGGCATACGGTGCAGAGATTGTACTTACAGAAGGATCAAAGGGTATGAAGGGCGCCATCGCTAAGGCTGAGGAGCTCAATAAGGAGATAGAAGGTTCTATCATTCTTGGACAGTTCGTTAATCCTGCTAACCCTGAGGTTCACAGAAAGACTACAGGTCCTGAAATCTGGGAGCAGACAGGCGGCAAGGTTGATATATTTGTAGCAGGCGTTGGTACGGGTGGAACACTTACAGGTGTTGGTGAGTACCTTAAGTCACAGAATCCGGATGTTAAGGTTGTAGCTGTTGAGCCTGCAACAAGCCCTGTTCTTTCAAAGGGTGAGGCCGGTCCTCATAAGATTCAGGGAATCGGCGCAGGATTTGTTCCTGATACACTTAACACAAAGGTTTATGACGAAGTTATAGCAATAGAGAATGAGGATGCATTTAAAGAAGGAAAGGCATTTGCGGTAAGCGAAGGTATCCTAGTAGGTATTTCATCTGGTGCAGCACTTAAGGCTGCTTCAATACTTGCAAAGCGTCCTGAGAATAAGGGAAAAAATATTGTAGTACTGCTTCCTGACTCAGGAGACAGATATCTTTCAACTCCGCTCTTTACTAACTAAAGCAGGGGGAAAGAATGAAGATTTCAACGAGAGGTAGATATGCAATACGTGTTATGATCGATCTTGCGGAGCACGGTTTCGGAGAATATATTCCGCTGACCGACATTGCAAAGAGACAGGACATATCTGAGAAGTATCTGGAGGCTATCGTAGCATCACTTGTGAAGGCCGGACTTCTGGTAGGACTCAGAGGTAAGAAGGGTGGATACAGACTTACCAAACAGCCTGAAGAATACACGCTGTATGATATTCTCAAGATAACAGAGGGATCATTTGCTCCGGTTTCATGTCTTGAAACAGAAGTAAATACATGCCCGCGTGCTGCGGAGTGCAAGACGCTGGATATATGGAAGAATTTTGAAAAGCTTATCGAGGATTATTTCCAGGGAATTAAGCTGGACAGTCTGACGGGCAATGATGACTGTTATGATTATGTAATTTAAAATGATCATTTAGAAACGAGTGAGAGTGAAAGCTCTTGCTCGTTTTTTTTACGCAAACTTGTGAATGTGTCATCCTCAGCGCGCGTCTCAACCGTCCAGCAAAGTCCTCTGAGACGCACGCTGAGGAAGGACACCTGGCGGGCACTTTCAACTCCACTTTTGGGGGATTGCGGAAACCAAAAAAATAAAAATAGTTTCTTGCATTTGTATATATAGAATGGTATAATCAAGGAAACTTTGAACACAGAAAGGAGTTTCCGATGAGAGATCTTGACTTTTATTATAAGGATGATAATTCTGAGCTCAGAGAGAAGATTCTCATGAGTACAATGGAGGTTTTCAACAACAAGGGCCTCAAGTTTACAATGGACGATATTGCTAAGAATATAAGTATAAGTAAGAAGACTATATATAAGGTATTTAATGATAAGGAAGAGATGTTCCTGGAACTGGTAGATTATCTCTTTGATGGTATCAAGGATGCAGAGATGCAGGTGGCAAATGACCCATCCCTCAGTACTCTTGATAAGATCCGAAAGATTCTTGGAGTAATGCCTAACAGCTATATGGATATTGATTTCAGGCAGCTTTATATGCTGAGAGATAAGTATCCAAAGATCTACGAAAAGGTAGAGGAAAGGCTGGAGAACGGATGGGAGCTGACAATCTCTCTTATCGAGCAGGGAATGAAGGAAGGGGTTGTAAGACCTGTCAAGATTCCGGTTCTTAAGATGATGTTTGAAGCATCTCTTGAGCAGTTCTTCAGAAGAGATGTGCTTATCTCAAATAAGATGACATATCAGGACGGATTAGCTGAAGTGGTTGACATAATCATTGACGGTATAACAAAGTAGATTAGATCGGGGATAATTCGATAATTATATGGGAGGTTACAGGATGAGACAGTATCTGGATAATGACTGGTTTTTTACTGAGAAGTTTGATGAGAAGCTGCTCACGAAGGGTATAGACGGCAGCATGAAGACGGTAAGAATACCACATACTGTAAAGGAAACACCGCTGCACTATTTTGATGAAAGTGAGTATCAGATGATCAGCGGATATAAGAAGATTCTTATAGCTCCGGCTGACTGGAAGGGCAAGTCTGTTCTTCTTACATTTGACGGTGTGGCACATGATGCAGTGGTTTACATAAATGGAACTGAGGCAGGAAGTCACCACACGGGTTACACTGCATTTACTATTGATATAAGCGATAAGCTGAGATACGGAGAGGACAATGAGATAACAGTCCGCTGTGACAGCAACGAGACTCTCAATACTCCGCCATTTGGTTATGTAATTGATTACATGACCTATGGCGGTATATATAGAGATGTATATATCGATGTGAAAGAAAAGACTCATATCGAGGATATCTTCATCTATACAAGACTGGCTGAGAAGTATAAGGAAGAAGAGGAGTTCGGACATCCGATCAGATACTGCAGAAAGTCTAATACCGTTGCAAGGATCCGCCTTGCAGGTGAGGAAGAGGGCGCAAAGTATGAGGTGCGTCAGTCCATAAGACGTAAGTCTGCAGAAGGAGGAGAATTCGCAGTGATGGCTACAAAGCCATACGCTGAGGAAGTATCCTTCTACAGCGGATCAGTTGAACTCTGGGATATCGATAATCCTGCACTTTATGAGATTAAGACAGAACTTCTCCTGGAGGGAAAGGTTCTGGATGAGAGAATAGATACCATAGGTTTCCGTCAGGCAGTTTTCAGAATGGAAGGCTTCTATCTTAACGGACGCAAGGTTAAGATCAGAGGTCTCAACCGTCATCAGAGTTATCCATACGTAGGATATGCCATGCCGGAATCCATGCAGAAACGTGATGCGGATATTATGAAGAATGAGCTGGGACTGAACGCAGTCAGAACATCACACTATCCACAGTCACAGTACTTCATAGATAGATGTGATGAGATAGGACTGCTTGTGTTTACTGAGTTCCCGGGATGGCAGCATTTGGGTGACAGCGCCTGGAAGGAACAGGCATTAGTAAACTTAAGAGAGATGATCGAGCAATACAGAAATCATCCTTCCATCATTCTCTGGGGCGTCAGAATCAATGAGTCAGTGGATGACGATGAACTCTATCTGAAGACTAACGAACTGGCACACCTGCTGGATCCGACCAGACAGACCGGCGGTGTAAGATGCTACAAGAAGGGAAGCTTCCTTGAGGATGTTTATACCTATAATGATTTCTCTCATGTGGGAACAAATAAGGGCGTAGATAAGAAGGCAGATGTTACTCCGGAAATGAGAAAGCCATATCTCGTATCTGAGTATAACGGACATATGTATCCGACTAAGGCCTTTGACTGGGAAGAGCACAGGATGGAGCATATGCTGCGCCATGCAAATGTACTCGACGAGGTTGCTCATCAGCCTGATATATCAGGAAGCTTTGGCTGGTGTATGTTCGATTATAATACCCATAAGGATTTCGGAAGCGGCGACAGAATCTGCTACCATGGAGTAATGGATATGTTCCGTAATCCGAAGCTGGCAGCCTATGTATATGCAAGCCTTGGAAGCACAGAGCCGATCCTTGAGATATCTTCTTCCATGGATATAGGTGAGCATCCGGGAAGCAACAGAGGCAAGGTATATATCCTTACTAATCTGGACAGCGTAAAAATGTACAAGAACGGTGCATTTCTGAAGGAATATCATCCTTCGGATTCGAAATATAAGAATCTCACACATGGACCGATACTTATCGATGATTATGTAGGTTCTGCCCTTATTGATAACGAGAAAATGGGTAAGAAGCAGGCAGAGGATGTTAAGACACTTCTTAATGAGACAGCTGCTGTAGGACTCTACAATTTATCAAAGGGTATGTGGCTTAAGGCAGGAAAACTCATGCTGAGATACGGCATGAAGATGGAAGAAGCAGTTGAACTTTATAATAAGTACATAGGAGACTGGGGCGGAAGCTCGAGAGACTATGTATTTGAAGGATATAAGGACGGTAAGCTGGTTAAGACTCTTACAGTATCACCTGTTGCTGAAAAGGTACTCTGGACAGAGGCTGACCACACAGCTCTTAAGGAAGATCACACCTACGATGTGGCTGAGGTCCGCATCAGACTTCTGGATGGAAATGGAAGAGTACTTCCATATTACAATGATCCGATAAGTCTTTCGGTTGAGGGACCAATTGAGATAATCGGACCATCTGTAGTCGGAATGTCAGGTGGAATGGGTGGTACTTACGTTAAAACTACCGGAAAGAAGGGACAGGCTAAACTCATAATCGAGACAACCGATGGGGTAAAGAAAGAGATAGAGTTTAGCGTAGAGTAGTTTATATATGGGGATTATAGTATGATCGGAGGTTACATATGGAGCTGAGATTTAAAGAGAAAGCGGCCTACGGACTGGGAGCTGTAGGTAAAGATATGGTGTACATGCTCAGTGCGAGCTATGTACTGTACTACTTCCAGGATGTTCTGGGAGTAAATGCAATCGCCATGGGAATCATCCTCATGGTGGCCAGAGTATTTGATGCATTTAACGATCCTATCATGGGAATCGTCGTTGCGAAGACAAAGACCAAGTGGGGCAAGTTCAGACCGTGGCTTATGATCGGTACGCTGACCAACGCAGTCGTTCTGTTCCTTATGTTTGCCGCACCGCCTTCAATGGACGGCAAGGGACTTGTGGCTTATGCTGCGGTTACTTACATCCTCTGGGGTGTGACTTATACCATGATGGATATTCCGTACTGGTCAATGATTCCCGCATTTACCAAGTCGGGAAGAGAAAGAGAAGGACTTACCACACTGGCTCGTTCCTGTGCGGGTGCGGGTTCTGCGATAATCACCGTCGTTACCGTTATGGCGGTAAATGCTCTCGGTAAGATGACAGCGGGCGCAGGTGCAGGCGCAAAGCAGGTTGAGATCGCCGGCTTTAAATGGTTTGCATGTCTGGTTGCGGTACTCTTCATAGTATTTATCACGATCACATGTATCAGCATCAAGGAGCAGGCAACGGTGGATATGGAGTCTCCGTCTGTGGGACAGATGTTTAAGGCTCTTATATCAAATGATCAGGCCATGACGATAGTTATCGCCATCGTCCTCATCAACTGCTCTGTTTATATTACATCGAATCTTGTTATTTATTTCTTCAAGTACGATTTCGGCGGCGAAGGCTGGAAGGGAAGCTACACACTCTTCAACATGTTCGGCGGTGCGGTTCAGATCTTTTCAATGATGCT
>ONEC01000024.1:47648-64694 GCA_900316715.1 uncultured Eubacteriales bacterium | reverse complement strand
TTGCCTTCATTTCCCTGCAGTGACTGGAATATAGCAGAATGCTCACTGTCAACAGGAAGTATCTTAACTCCCTTCTCTGCTGCTCTCTTCATAACAAGATGTCCTGCAGTAACAAGGGTCTCCTTGTTTGCAAGAGCTATATCCTTGCCTGCTTCTATGGCAGCGAGTGTCGGTCTTACTCCTATCATTCCAACAATAGCTGTAACCACTGTGTCACATTCCTCACAGCCGGCTACAGCCACCAGTCCTTCCATTCCGGAAGCAATAGTTATATCAATATCTTTGAGACGGGACCTGAGTTCCTTCGCGTCCTCCTCGGATTCCACCGCAGCAAGACGAGGCTTAAACTCTCTTATCTGTTCCTCAAGAAGATTTATATTCTTTCCGCAGCTGAGAGCTGCGACACTGAAGTCAGGATTATTCCTTATAACATCCAGTGTCTGAGTTCCTATGGATCCCGTAGATCCTATAATAGATATTTTTCTCATATCTTATCTCCAATTACAGCATGATCTGCATAAGGTAAAAGATTATCGGAGCTGTAAATATCATACTGTCAAATCTATCCATAACTCCACCGTGTCCCGGTATCAGCTTTCCGTAGTCCTTCACCTCATTATTTCTCTTTATGGCAGAAGCCGCAAGATCTCCTACTACTGCAGGTATAGCGCCTACTGCACATATAACAAGGAATATGAGCGGAAGATTGCTTATCTCATGAACATAGTTATTGAACCAGAGTCCATAGAGAAGTCCCAGTACACCTGCACCAAGTATTCCTCCGATAAGTCCTTCAACACTCTTTTTAGGACTGAGTATAGGTGACATCTTATGCTTTCCAAAGAGTCTTCCGAAGCAGTAAGCAAGCGTATCATTTCCCCAGGAGCATAAGAATACAAGGACTATAAAATATCCTCCATCCTCCATTATTCTCAGCTGATAAACATAGGAAAGCATAACGCTTACATAGTAGAAGCTGAAGAACGCTGCCATTATCTCTTTGTCATGGTACTTAGGAAATGTAAATACATATATTGCAAGCACAACCAGCATATATGTAACAAGAACAGGCATCAGAAACTCCTTATGTCCTGTCATAAGAACAACGTAGTACAGCACTGTCCATATATATGCAGCTATACCCGGTATCTTCTGCTCAACCTTATAAACTCTCATAAGTTCAAAGACACCAATAAGTGACAGAAGCATAGTCACTACACCTGTCACATATCCGCCGAACCACAGTGTGATCACAGCTAAGATAATAAGCACTATTCCACTAATAAGTCTGGTCCAAAACATTATTTTACTCCACCATAACGTCTGTCACGTTTTGCATAGTATATGATTGCTTTAGCAAGTTCATCCTTGTTAAAATCAGGCCACAATGTATCGCAGAAGTAAAACTCCGAATATGATATCTGCCATGGCATAAAGTTGGATATTCTTATCTCTCCACTGGTTCTGATAAGAAGATCCGGATCCGGCATGCCTGCTGTATCAAGACTGTCAGATATCATCTGCTCTGTTATATCCTCAGGACGTATCTCACCACGTGCAGCTTTTTCAGCCAGTCCGCGTACGGCTCTTGTAACATCATCACGTCCGCCATAATTCAGAGCAATATTAAACTGAAGTCCTGTATTATTCTCGGTAGCAGCTTCAAGACGCTCGATGGCTGTTCTTATATCATCATCAAGTCTTGATCTTTCACCGATAACACGGACTCTCATATTATTCTTGTTGGCACGTTCAATGGCATTGATCAGATAGTTTCTGAGAATAGTCATTATTCCCTTTACCTCTTCAACTGATCTCTTCCAGTTTTCTGTAGAGAAAGCATATACCGTAAGGTACTTTACGCCCAGTTCCCATGCATCATCACAGATTGTTTCAAGGGTATCTGCTCCGGCCTTATGCCCGAAGTTACGCGGCATATGTCTCTTCTTAGCCCATCTTCCGTTGCCGTCCAGGATTATAGCAACATGGGCAGGGATAAGCTCCCTGTCCATATTCATTACTTCGTCTGTATATATACTCATACTAAACTGTCATAAGCTCCTTAGTCTTAACATCAACCATCTTATCGATCTCAGCTATGAACTTATCTGTAGCCTTCTGGATGCTGTCTTCTTCATCCTTCATCTGATCTTCAGATATTTCTCCAGCCTTGCTCTGCTTCTTGATATCTTCGTTAGCATCACGGCGTACATTTCTTATAGCAACCTTAGCAGCCTCAGCCTTCTTCTTGATATCCTTAGCAAGTTCCTTACGTCTTTCCTCTGTAAGTTCAGGGAAGTTAAGGATAACACTCTTTCCATCGTTGTTAGGTGTGATTCCAAGATCTGAATTAAGGATAGCCTTCTCGATATCCTTAACCATCTTTGCTTCCCATGGAGTAATCATAAGAGTACGTGCATCAGGAACTGATACGTTTGCAACACCCTGAATATTTGTTGGTGTTCCATAGTAATCAACTCTGAGCTTGTCAAGAACATGTGGATTTGCACGTCCCGCTCTTATAGAAGCGAACTCTGTTCCAAGTGCATCAATTGCCTTCTGCATTTTGTCATTATAATCTACCATTGTCTTATCCTCCTTAAGATACCTTTCCCTTATGCATTTATCTTTGTGCCGATCTTCTCTCCGTTTACGGCACGCATGATTGAATTCTCTTCATTCAGACCGAATAATATCATCGGCATCTTGTTCTCCATTGCAAGTACTGCTGATGCTATATCAATTACGCCAAGCTGCTTAGCTACGATATCTGACATTTCCATCTCATCAAACTTCTTTGCATCCGGATTCTTTAACGGATCACTGTCATAAACTCCATCGATTGCCTTAGCTGAAAGAATAGCTTCTGCCTGTACTTCGATAGCTCTAAGAACTATTGCCATATCAGTAGAGAAGTATGGATGGCTTGTACCGCCGCCAAAGAATACAACCTCTCCGGCTTCCATATATTCGATAGCTTTATCTCTGACATAGAGTTCTGTAACATCACCGATTGCATATGGTGTCATAACATGACACTTAACGCCCTGCTGTCTTAATTCATCTGCTGCATAGATACAGTTCATAACTGTTGCAAGCATACCGATCTGATCTGCTTTAACACGGTCCATATCTCCTGAAGATCTTCCCCTCCAGAAATTACCTCCGCCGATAACAATACCGACCTGGATTCCCATGTCAACAACCTTCTTAACCTCAGCCATAACCTTGGTTACTTCAGACTCAGAAAAACCCTTTCCTGATTCTCCTGCCAGTGCCTCACCACTAAGTTTGAGGCAGATTCTCTTATAAGCCATTTTACTCTCCTCTATCTTCTTCCATTTTTTCTGGAACTTTTATTTCTATTCTTGTTCTGATTATGATGTCCGGAAGCACTCTTCTCAAACTCAGCTTCGATCTCATCTTCAGCTGTTACTGATTCAATGCTCTCAAGTTCTGTAAGACTGCTGTCATGTGAGATTTTTCCTGCAACAGCTTCAGCGTCAGTCACCTCTTCAACTGCTGTTACTTCAACAGCCTGAGAAACCTCTTCCTCTGCCGGCTCTGACTTAGTTTCAGTAGAACCATCCAGATCCTCAATCTCTTCATCAAAGAACTTATCTACATTCACATCAGAATAAACCTGCTGACACATACCATCAACGATAGCACCTGCGTTAACCTGAATAGACTTAGATCTTATATTACCTACTACAACAGCGGATGAATCAACTATAACCTGTTCTCTAACATCAACATCACCCTTTACCGCACCGGCAATAACTGCGGATTCAGCTGAAATATTGCCCACTGATATAGTTCCGGCTCCTATCTTAACACTGCCTTCTGCAAAGATTTCTCCGGCAATGTGAGCCTGATGAGCATAAAGCTCTGTAACTCTTATATTACCATTTACTCGTCCACCGATGATAAGCTTGCCCTGGCAGTTGATATCTCCTTCAACTCTTCCCATAACATCAATATCATCTTCTGTCTCGATATTTCCAACAATTACAGTCTTTGCTGTTATATATGTTGTATCTTCAGATAATCCTGAATATGCGTCATTTCTGCTGATCTCTGTTTCTAAATCAGGCATTCTGTCTTCCTCCTTAGCCTTCTTGGTTCCTCTCTTAGGAGCCACTGTTTCTGTTTTAGCTTCTGTCTTCGCAGCTGCCTTGCTGCGTCTCTTTGTTTTCTTCTCTTCAGTCTTTTTCTCGTCGACTTTATTATCTTCAGCCTTCTTTTCTTCAGCTGCTATTCTCTTAAGCTCAGCTTCCTCAGCCGCATGCTGTTCAGCAGCCGCAAGCCGTTCTTCTTCGATAAGCCTCTCTTCCTCGGCCATTGCAACTTCACTTGCAACTCTCTCAGCTTCAAGCTTATCTTCTTCTGATATATCACTTATCATCTCAACTGTTTCAGCAGCAGGCTCTTCAACAATCTCTTCTACAGCCTCCTGAATAGTTTTTAGTGCCGGAGTTTCTTCTTCAGATTCTGTCTCATCAATAACAGCTTCTGTTTTCTCTGCAGTCGGTTCAGTAATCTCCTCAGCTACTCCCGCTTCTGCCTGTACATCCTCTGTCTCTTCTGCTGAATCAGGTCCATTAAGAACTTCTGTCTTATCTTCGTCTGCAGTTTCAACTGTTTCTTCTGTCACTTCTACAGATTCAGGCTCAGCCTGCATCTTCTCTATATTAGATAATTCATCTGCAAATGCAGCATCCATATCGTCATCGTCATAATCATCCGCTGACCAGTCATCTTCTGCATCCGGCATATTATCAATCTCAGCTTCAATCTCTTCGCTTGCACGCATAGCTTCAGCATCTATATTTCTTCCAAGTTCTTCACGGAGCCTGTCTGCTGCTTCTCTGAGGACAGCCTCTGACATAGGATCGTTTGTACCAGGGATCTCCGGTATTTCTGTTACTGGAGCTTCCTCTTCAACCACGCCCTCTGCTTCGACCCAGTCAGACACAGACTGCTCGCCTTTTTTCTTCTTGGATTTGGAATCACTTTCCGGCATCAGCTCATTGACAGCCTGAGCAAAATCTCTTTTAAAATCCTTAAAAAATCCCATAATTATTCTCCTTATGGCTCTGTCTGATTAGTATAACACAATTCATACATCTTGTGCAAAAACATCTGCCAGCACACTAAATCGGCCAAAAAACGGCAAAAAACAGTGATTTACATAAAAATATTTACATATATTTATAAATTTGTTAATAGTTTGTTCATATTTGAGGTTTATATTCACATTATAGATTTTCATAACTCTCTCACATTATGAATAGTGTATATTTACGAAGCCCTCTGGTTCGGAACAGAGGGCTCGCTTTATGTTTAGACGTCTCATAAATCGAATTTATACGATTCTGTTCTTTACCTCATCGAACATTATCTCTCTGCTCTCATCTTTCTTATATGTAAACCTGCTTACTATCACTATTACGATCAAACTGATCACAAATGCAGGTATTACTGCACCTATTCCTATATATTCTCCGATAGAGATCTTACCGGATTCACTTGCTGCACTAGGAATCAGTTCCACGCTGTCAAGTGCGAGATATATCATGAGTCCTGTCATCATTCCGGCTCCAAGTCCGGCCCCTGACATCCTTTTTTTATAGAGTGAAAGGATCATTGCCGGTCCTGTAGCTATTCCGCATATTGCAACCATTCCAAATACTATAAGATGAACCTCTATTCTGATTCCGCAGGCTATAAATGCTCCCAGACCCGCAATAAAGATACTTACGGCAATGATCAGTATCTGTTCTTTTTTATGTCTGTCTTCAGAGCTTCTGGTCTTCTTTAATAAAGCCGGAGCAAGAAGATCTGTTGATACGATTCCCACTATCACATTAAGCAGCATTCCACTGACAATAACTATTATAAGAATGAGGGATGTAACATATCCTACTCCCAAAACATTGCTGACCCAGTCTCCTCTGAAGAGCTTAAATGCAATCGCATACATGTAATCAGCTGCTGACTCATGTGTATCCATCGGATAAAGAAGTGCTCTGCTTATTCCTCCGAAGAAAGACGCACCAACAAACAGTATAATACTGAATATGGCTGTAATTCTTCTTCCCCTCTTTACCATCCTGGCTGTAGGAGATGCTATAAACACAGACATCATCGGCAGGAATCCAAATACCACCAGTCCATAGGAAAGATACTTTATAAGTTCCTCAGGATACAGGTATCTCTGCCCCGTCATCATAACATTTATATAATCACTGACACTTCCCTGAATATCACTCCAGATAGTGTTTCTTACTATAGTTCCCAGTCCCATCTTTGCTACCGAGTTTGCAACTATTCCGCAAAGAGTAAGGGACAAAATGATAACCGCCGGAACCGCAGCTCTTGCCAGCAGTGAAAAGCCGAAGCATGTAACCGCCAGCAGTCCAATAGATGAAACAATGATAACGCATATAATATAATTTCCCACATCAAAGCCTGATATGATCTGTGCAAAGCCTGACAGAATACAGGAATATATGATCAGCATTATCACTATATAAAACGCTGCTATAACAAACCTGAAGGGCTGACTAAGTCCGAACCTTGCCATAAAATACGATGGCACCGTATACATGCCCTGGTTCTTTCGGGCATATCTCATAAGTCTGAAGGAAAGCGCGCCATACGCTATCTGAAGTATCACAAAAATACCTGCATATATCCAGGCAACTCCTGCTCCTTCTGTATAAATATGATATGGCAGCACGGTAAGACTGAGTACTCCCGTAAGGAAGATTACCGCAGCGCTTCCAAGTGGAAGCCCGCTCATTCTCCTACCCGTGCAGAATCTCCTCAGATCCATCCGTCATCTCCCGGCTTAACCATCACAGGTTTCCATTACAATATAATAACCAGAGCAGCTTATAACCGCTCTGTCAGATGCCAGCTCGTTGCTGATGCATCTTGATATTCCCTTCTTAAGGGTAAAATCTTCTATCTCATATTTAAATCCCTTCATGGTAAGATCAGTAAGATCTTCCGAGAAAGGAATTACTGACACATAGTAACCAAAAGAATCCTCTTTTGTAATTACTGTCTCTCCTTTGGCAACTCTTATCCTGTTCGTAGGATCAAGAATCACAGCCGGAACATCTGCATCTACGGCACACTTAAGGAGCTCAATACTTGAAATAGTCTGATCCAGCCTGCTTCCTGTTGCTCCCATCAGTACAATCTCTGAAGGATGCATATCTATCGCCATAAGAAGCGCGTGTTCCGTATCAGTATCGTCCTTCTCAGGACACAGCTTTTCAATAGGGGTGTCCGAATAATCCAGAACATTCACTGAATCAAAATCTCCAACACCGATATCCGGTTTTATCCCTGCCTCTTTCAGTGTTTTCATGCCACCGTCAATTCCGATGATATAAAGCTTCTCAGAACTGTCTTTCATATGCTTCGCAGTATTCTTCAGCTGTATAATATCGCAGTGTCCTCCTGCGACTAAAAGAGTTTTCATACCTTACCTCTTGAGATGTTTAAGGAATTCCCTTACATTATCTCCCGGATTATTATCAAATATTGCAGAGCCCGCAACAATTACATTTGCCCCTGCCTCAAGTACTTCATCTATATTTTCAAGCGTAATTCCGCCATCAACCTCAATATCTGTTTTAAGACCATATTCATCAAGAAGAGCTCGGGTTTCTCTTATCTTATCAAGTGCAACCGGCATGAACTTCTGTCCGCCAAAGCCCGGCTCAACGCTCATGATAAGAATCATATCGAGATCTTTTATAACATCTTCTATGCTGCTTACAGGAGTTGCCGGCTTAAGCGCAACGCCCGCCTTCATTCCCTCAGCATGAATAGCATCTATCATCCCTTTAAGATCAACTGCAGCCTCAGCATGAAATGTGATCATATCAGCTCCCAGCTTTGCCCAACGCTGCATAAGTCTTATTGGTTCCTGAACCATAAGATGGACATCCATTCTTGCATCCGGAAGAGCCCTTTTAACGAACTTTATAACCGGTGGTCCAAAGGATATATTCGGAACAAATGTTCCGTCCATAATATCCACATGAATAAGTGAGGCGCCTGCCTCATAAACCTCCTTAAGGTTTTCTTCCATGTGATTAAAATCAATCGATAACATCGATGGTGCAAGTGTGTTCATAATGCCGCTTCCCCCGAAGTATTAGTACTTCCGTTTCCCCATAATATCTATCAGTATCTGCTTGTAGCTTTCATATCTGTCCTGTGATACTGTTCCTTCTGCAACTGCTTCTTTTACCTTACAATCCGGTTCTGAAACATGTCTGCAGCCTGTGAATCTGCACTCCCCCAGATATGGTCTGAATTCCCGGAAATAATCTGCCAGCTCATCTTCTTCGTGACAAAGCACTTCGATTGAACTGTACCCCGGTGTATCCATGATATATGTATCTTCATCCAGGCGGATCAGCTCCGTATGCCTGGTTGTATTCTTGCCTCTTCCTATCTTCTCTGACAGTTCACCTGTCTCTGCATAGTTTTTTCCAAGAAGACTGTTGATGAGAGATGATTTACCAACTCCCGATGGTCCGGAAAGCACGCTTGTTTTCCCCCTTAAAACTTCTTTAAGCGTATCTATTCCTTCTCCGGTCTTATTGGATATTCCCAATACTCTGTAACCTGCTGCTCTGTAAATATTTTCAAGTTCCTCCGGCTCGCCGTAATCAGTCTTGCTGAATACGATTACTGTATCCAGATTCTGCATCTCCATATTGATCAGAAAACGATCAAGAAGGCCTGTACTGATCACAGGCTTTTTTACTGCAAAAATCATAACCGCCTGGTCAGCGTTTGCAGCTGCCGGGCGGATAAGTGCTGACGTCCTTGGTAGGATCTTTACAATATTACCGGTTTTCTTCTCAGCATCAACTATATCTATCTCGCACCAGTCCCCAACCAGCGGCGTGATCCCATTCTTCCTGAACACGCCTCTGGCCTTACATTCATAAACTTCAGAACCGGTATCCGTATAATAGAAGCCGCCAATGCCCTTAACAATCTTTGCCTTCAATGCATCCTCGCTTACTCATTGTTATAGGTTACGGTTACATTCTTTGTATATCTTCCGGATATATCATTACCGGCTCCATCCTTAACCATATATGTTACGGAACCGTCATTATAACTAAGTCCTGTTGCCTGACCCTGTACATTAATAGTACCTGCAAGGTCTTTTCCGACATTTGATGAGAATACTTCATGACTGCCGGATGCATCCTGTATATAAACTGTTACAGTTACTGAATCAAGTGTCTCAAGGAAACCTTCATCATCGCAGATGATACTTCCTGATACATTACCTGTATATGTCACAGCCTTAACACCTGCACTTACAACGAAGTCTACTACTGTTCCTTCTGTTGTTTCTGTATTTGCAGATATACTCTGTCTGATAACATTTCCAGCCGGAACTTCAGAGTTAAACTCTGTAGTTATACTACCGACTGAAAGCTTGGCATCTGTAATAGCCTGCTTAGCTGCTGCTTCAGACATGTTGTAAAGATTTGGAACAATAGCTTGCTTTATCTCTTTACCATTACTTACAACAAGAGTGATAACTGAACCACCTGCCAGCTTCTCTCCTGCAGCAGTACTCTGTGATATGATATGATCCTTCTCTACAGTATCACTGTTCTCATATGAGTGAGTAGGATTGAAATGCTCTTTTATAAGTTCATCTGCTTCATCAACAGACTTACCTACTACATCAGGAACCTCAAAGTTCTCTGGTCCCTTGCTGACCTTAAGTACGATCTCATCAGATGCATGAATCTCTGTTCTAGGCTCAACGCTCTGTTCAACTACATAGCCTTCGATCTCTTCTTCATCATACACTTCTTCTGTTCTTACATTCTTGAAACCGGCTTCCTCAAGGTTCTTAAGAGCCTTCTCTAAAGTGTAATGCTGTACATCGATCATCTTGATCAGAGCTTCCTCTGTTGATGCTTCTGTTGTATTCTCAGTTGTAGCTTCTGTTGAAACAGATGATGAAGTCTCTGTTGTGTCTTTATCCTTCTTGCTTCCGAACTTGAACCATCCCATAACACTTCCTACAAGCGCTAAGATGATCGCAAATATAACTACAGCTGCAGCAATACCACCGATCATGACAGCTTTCTCAAGCTTTGGATCAACTCCGCCATCCGGATCATCATCATATTCAGAAGGAGCACTATATACGTCTTCTTCTTCATCATCGTCTTCTTCATCGAAATCATCTCTGTATTTCTTTACAGAGCCCTTCTTGCGAGGTGCCGGAATCTCGTCTTCATCAATCTCCTCAAGCTCATCATCATTCTGATTGAGAAGCTCCTGGATACGTCCCGTATCAGGAACGATATCTGATGAAGTCATCTGGCTTCTTCCTGCTGCAGCAATAGCAGCATCAAGCTCATCTACATCTCTCTTCTGAGCAGTTTTATTCTTTATCTCTCTCATATCATCAGGTGAGAACTGATGAGTAGGTGCATTTGAAACTGACTGAGCAGGTGCTACGATTATATCTATACTAGGGTTATCCTTAACCCTCTTTAAGTCCGCAATAAGTGCAGCCGCAGTGAGATATCTTCTCTCCGGCTTCTTCTGTGTAGCCTTAAGAATTATCTTCTCAAAGCTCTGATATATATCCGGATACAGCTCGCGTGGCGGTATCAGGTCATTCTGAATATGCATGAGAGCTATAGCTACATTGGTGTCGCCCTCAAAAGGAACACGTCCTGTAACCATCTCATACATGGTTATACCAAGTGAATATATGTCACTTCTCTCATCGCTGTAGCCACCTCTGGCCTGCTCAGGTGAAATATAGTGAACAGAACCGATGCCTGTGGTAGACATGGTAGTTGATGTTGCAGCCTTTGCTATACCGAAGTCTGTAACCTTAATGGTTCCACTCTTCGATACAATTATGTTCTGAGGCTTAATATCTCTATGAATGACATGATGTTCATGAGCTGCCTCAAGACCTGAAGCTATCTGAATAGAAAAATTCAGCGCCTGATCCATGGAGAGTCTTCCGTTAAGGTTAATGTACTCCTTAAGGGTAATACCCTCTACCAGCTCCATAACTATAAAATATCTTCCGTCATCCTCACATACATCATAAACGCTGACAATGTTAGGATGCGTAAGTCCTGCAGATGATTGTGCCTCAGCACGGAACTTTGAAACAAAGTTAGCATCACTGCTGTAATCAGACTTCAGCACTTTAATAGCTACAAATCTCTTAAGTCTTTCATCTTTGGCTCTGTAGACTGTAGACATTCCGCCTGTTCCGACTACATCTATTATCTCATATCTGTCATCCAGAATAGTTCCCGGTTTAAGCATGTTTTTACCTCACTAGCAACTTACTACTATTACGGATATATTATCATTTCCGCCATAATAGTTAGCTTTCTCTATAAGCATCTCAACTGCAATCTCAGGTGATCGTGCTTCTGTGATAATATCTCTTATCTCGTCATTTTCAACCATATTTGAGAGTCCATCCGAACACATTAGGATCCTGTCTCCGGGACTCAGTGTAATCTCAAAAAAATCAGGCATTGCTTCATCCCTGGACCCCATAGCACGGGTAATGATATTTCTCTCAGGATGATTTCTGCCTTTTTTACGATCAAGCTGACCGGTCCGGATCAATTCCTCAACCAGCGAATGATCCAGCGTGATCTGCTTAATATCGTCATTTATTATATAAAGCCTGCTGTCGCCGATGTTGGCAATATAGGCTTCATTTCCATCTATAACGCATGCCACCATAGTGGTACCCATGCCCATCTTATCTTTATCCTTCTCAGCCTCTTTATATATCTCGTTGCTGGCAAGGATCATGGCACGCTTGAGCAGTGATATCGGATTAGTTATAGTAGACTTCTTAATAAAGTCCAGCATAACAGAGATGGCAAACCTGGACGCAAAATCTCCTGCGGCATGACCACCCATTCCATCAGCTACTATATACAGGTTCGGAAGCGGACCTATGGGACCATCACTGACAAATATACAGTCCTGATTATTGCTACGTTTTCTGCCCTTATCAGTTCTGCCTACAGAAATCAACTGTTCGTCTCCCTCCGTCTTCTTAATTGCCCACACGCAGCGTCAATATCTGCGCCCAAACCTCTTCTAATAGTAACATTTATTCCATATTTTTCAAGTATTTTCTTGAATGCCTGGATATCCGAAGCGGTGCCAGGCTTAAAATCCGTCTCATTTACAGGATTTACCGGAATAAGATTTACATGGAAACCACGCCCCTTCAGCAGCGTTCCCAAAGTCTCTCCGCATTCCGGCGTATCATTTATTCCATGCATCAGACTATACTCTGCTGTAAGACGTCTTCCTGTCTTATCAAAATACCTTTCACAGGCTTCCAGGGTTTCCTTAAGTGAATAGCGGTTAGCCACCGGCATAAGTGTGCGTCTCAGTTCATCTGTCGGTGCATGAAGTGACAGTGCCAGTGTAATAGGAAGTCCTTCCCTCGCCAGCTTATCAATCTTTGGAACAATACCACAGGTCGATACCGTGATATTTCTGACCGAAAGATTATATCCCTTTTCGTTCGTAAGAAGCCTTATGAACCTTATGAGATTATCATAATTCTGCATCGGTTCACCGGTTCCCATAACAACCACATTTGAGATTCTCTCGCCTGTAATCCTCATAGCAGCATATATCTGGCCCAGCATTTCACTTGCTGTAAGATTCCTTATGCATCCTCCTATGGTCGATGCACAGAACTTGCAGCCCATGGCACATCCGCACTGGCTGGAAATGCATATAGAGTTTCCATGATGATACTTCATGAAAACCGTCTCTATCATCTGTCCGTCTTCCATTCTGAAAAGGAATTTGATAGTACCGTCTATCTTTGATTCCTGACGGGTTTCCTCTTCAACATGGAACATTTCCTTGTCCAACTTCTCCCTCATGTTCTTAGGAAGATTTGTCATATCTTCCGCACTGCCTACATACTTCTCATGCAGCCAGGAGAACACCTGTGCAGAGCGGAACTTAGGATATCCCAGTCCTGTCAGATACTGCTCCAGTTCTTCCGGATACATGGATGATATGTCAGCTTTCTTCTTAAGCACTGCATAGTAGAAGCCGTCACAGTCATCCACTCCCTGAAGGAATGTCTTTTCTTCAATTACGCTGAACCCTTCATCTGTTCCGCCTGTTTCCATATATTTCCTTACCACATCACCGTTTTCACCGGGATTAACCGTGCAGGTCGAGTACATAAGAACTCCGCCCGGCTTAACATACATGGCCGCATTTCTTATTATGACGGATGCCTGTTCAGCCAGCTCCTGCATTCCTTCAGGTGAAACGTGATATTTTATATCATTTTTATGTCCCATAACTCCGAGTCCGGAACATGGAACGTCTGCAATTACTATATCTGCCCGACCTATCCAGTCTCCATCAAGGGATACCGCATCCCTTTCTTCGATGGTTACATTCGTGAGGCCAAGCCTCTCAGCATTTTCTCTGATAATATCTGTCTTATCTTCTGAAATGTCACGGGAGGTAATGCTTCCTCTTTTTCCCAGAAGTTCAGCCATATAAAGGGACTTTCCTCCCGGTGCCGCACAGAGGTCCAGCACTTTGAGATGTCCTTTAGAATCTGCCGCTCCCAACTGATAGAGTCTTTCTATGGCCATCGTACTGCTTTCGTCCTGTACGGAAAAGTATCCTTTGTCGTATCCTGGCAGACGTCTCACATGATCATAGCCACTGACATGAAGAGAATGCTCTGAATAGCTTCCCTTCTCAGTCTTAACTCCCGCATCAGAAAACAGTTTACATAACTCATCAGTCTGTATCTTCGATGTATTAACTCTTATGGTAAGAGGTCGGTCTTCAAACTGGGATGAAAGCATCCTGTCTGCCTGCTCTTTGCCATAGGTCTTTGTAAGAAAGCTGCATATCCATTCAGGAGTGGAATATCTTACTGTTTTTGAAGAACCTATCATTCCATTAAGACGGTTCTCTTCTCTTGCTGTAATAACAGCCCTCAGAACTGCATTTACAAATCCCGTAAGATTCTTCAGCTTATGCTTCTCTGTTAGTCTTACCGTCTCACTTACCGCAGCTCTGTCAGGGACAGAATCCATATAGACGATCTGGTATATACCCATTCTGAGCAGTGTCAGAATCTCCGGCTTAAGTTTCGCAAAAGGAGTCTTTGAAAACTTTTTTATAAGAAAGTCCAGCGTAAGCCTTCTTTCAGTCACACCTTCTGTGATTCTTGTAAGAAACGCCCTTTCCTTCTTATCCGAAAACTGATTTCGCCTGAGTGCCGTCTCCAGTGCATCTCCCATGAAACCGCCGTCCTTCTCAATCTCAAGAAGTATTCTATATGCTATGTCCCTTGAATCTATATCCATAGAGTTTCCTAACTAATTCATTATTCTTATAAAATGTCTCCGGAAGACTTTAAGTCTCACTTACCGAAAACATCTCCCACAGACACCTTATAGCCATTAAGAAATGCTACCGTATCCATAGGCTTCTTTCCTTCCGGCTGAAGCTTTGTTATTGTAAGCGCTCCTTCACCGCAACGAACGGTTATAAGCTTCTTTGTGACATTTATAACTGATCCCGGTGTTGCATCACTATCGCTCTCTTCAACTCTGGCGCCGAATATCTTCAGGCTTTTTCCGTCAAGTGTTGAGAAAGCACATGGCCACGGATTAAGGGCTCTTATCAGTCTCTCAAGTTCTATAGCCGGACGGCTGAAATCCAGATTACCCATATCCTTATCAAGTTTTCCGGCATAACAGCTTTCCTCATCATTCTGTGGAACCCTTTCGGCTGTTCCATCTGCAAGGTGTGGAATGGTATCCACTATAAGCTCTGCTCCGAGAACAGATAACTTAGCTGTTAAAGACTCAGTTGTATCATCTGCTTCAATCGGAAGCTCGCCCTTAGTTATGATATCGCCTGTATCCAGTCCCTTAGCCATATACATGATGGTTATTCCGGTCTTCTCATCACCATTCATGATAGAGGCTTCAATCGGAGAAGCACCTCTATACTTAGGAAGAAGTGAAGCATGAATGTTCACGCATCCGAGTCTTGGGATATCAAGAATCTCCTGAGAAAGAATCTGACCATATGCCGCAACAACTATAAGGTCCGGATCAATATTCTTTAATATCTCCACATACTCAGCTTCCCTGAGTTTCTCAGGCTGATATATCTTATCCTCCAGTCCCAGCTCTATTGCAGCTGTCTTCACATCAGAATAAGCTACTTTCTTACCTCTCCCCTTCTGTCTGTCGGGCTGGGTAAATACTGCTTCTATATCATAACCTGCTTCTGCAATTTTCTTAAGAGGTGCCACCGCAAAGTCCGGTGTACCCATATAAACAATCTTCAAGAAGTTCTCCTCCGTAATAAGCTATATTACTCTTCTGTGATTTCCTCATCATCTTCAAAATACTCGTCGTCATCCAGGTCATCCGGATCAACAGGCTGCACTCTGTGAAGGCCATCGTTAACCTTATCCTTATAAAGGACTCCGTCCAGATGATCCAGCTCATGGCATATAGCTCTTGCAAGAAGTTCTGTTCCTTCAACAGTTATCTCGTCCATATTTCTGTCGAGAGCCTTACATACTACATGAAGAGGTCTTGTAACCTCACCTTCAAGTCCCGGGAGTGACAGGCATCCTTCCGGTCCTGTCTGTTCTCCGTCTTCTTCTACAATTTCAGGATTGATAAGCACAAGAGGACTGCCATCCATAACATCGATAACAACTATTCTCTTAAGCACACCTACCTGTGGTGCAGCAAGTCCGACGCCATTGGCAGCGTACATAGTTTCAAACATATCATCGATCAGTTCCTCTGTACGGGCTGTCATCTGCTTTACCGGCTTGCATGTCTTTCTTAATACGTCGTCTCCGTCTACTCTGATTGTTCTGAGTGCCATTTCGTTCTCCTTCATAATGTTTTCTTTATACTATCCTAAGCGGATTAAGGTCTGTCTGTACTTCTATATCAGAAAGTTCCAGTGTTCTGTTCTGTATATATCCGGTAATCTCAGTAAGTTTATCAACACTATCTGACTTAATATAGATCGTCCTTCTATATACTTCATCTATTCTGTATATCACAGCTTCTGCAGGTCCTATTATATCAACGCCGTGCCCTGCATATCGGCTTTTCAGCTCATCAGCAAGCTGTTCAGAAAGATCTGTGGCAGCCGCTTCATCCTTAGAGGCCACAAGCACTCCAAGAAGCTCATATACAGGCGGAAACCGAAGCATCCTCCTGTATGCCATCTCATACTGATAAAAGCCTTCAAAATCCTGCTGAGAGGCTGTAATGATAGAATAATGTTCAGGCTGATAGGTCTGGATTACCACATAACCTTTTTTCTCCGCGCGGCCCGCTCTCCCTGCAGCCTGTGTCAAAAGATCAAAGGTTCTCTCTGCTGATTCATAATCACTGTCAAACAGTCCCAGATCAGCAAGAACTGCGCCGACTACGGTTACATTTCCGAAGTCATGTCCCTTAACTATCATCTGTGTTCCTATCAGACAGTCAGCCTCATGACGTCTGAAGGCATCTATGATCTTCCCATGAGAATCCTTTCTCTGGGTTGTATCCTTATCCATTCTGAGAGTTCTGATTCCCGGGAAAAGTTTTTTAACTTCCGCCTCAACCTTCTCAGTTCCCGTGCCATAGCCTCCGATAAGCTTCGACTTACACTTTGGACACGCAGACGGCATAGCCTCTGTATGGCCGCAGTAATGACACATAAGCTTTGCATTTCCATGAAGAGAAAGTGATACATCACATCTCGGACACCTTATTACTTCTCCACATTCACGGCAGGATACAAAGGAGTTATATCCTCTTCTGTTTATAAAGAGCATAGCCTGCTCTCCTGCCTCAAAGGCATCCTTCAGCCTTCTATAGAGCTCGCCGGAGATTATGCTTCTGTTACCCTGATGAAGCTCTTCTCTCATATCCACAACCGCCACCTCAGCCAGTT
>ONEC01000024.1:0-47603 GCA_900316715.1 uncultured Eubacteriales bacterium | reverse complement strand
ATCGCCCTTCTCAGCCATATAGAAGCTCACAACAGATGGTGTTGCACTTCCGAGAACCACCGACGCACCTTCTATCCTTGCTCTTTCAAATGCCACTTCTCTCGCATGATACTTCGGTGTTGTTTCACTCTTATAGGAACCATCATGTTCCTCATCGATTATAATAAGTCCCAGCTTTTCAAACGGCGCAAACAGTGCAGAACGTGGTCCGATAATTATATCGGTCTCTCCTGATCTTGCACGTTCAAATTCTCTGAACTTCTCACCCTTACTGAGTCTTGAATTAAGTATAGATATTCTGTTTCCAAATACTGTCCTGAATCTTGCCACCGTCTGATACGTAAGTGCAATCTCCGGAACCAATACTATAACTGATGAGCCTTCGGCTATAACCTTTTCAGCAAGCCTTATATAAACTTCCGTCTTGCCGCTTCCTGTTATTCCATGCAGCAGATATTTATCTCTTATACCCTGATCGTAATCTGATTCAAATGTACTTACGACCTCAGCCTGCTCTCTTGTCAGCTCTCCGACCGGGGTAAACTCCGGTACCTCATCCATTACATCTATCTTCGCTTTCCTTCCGGCCACCTTCTCCTTCACAGGCATTACGGTACGGAGAGAAGCTATCATGGTTCCTCCGTAGGTCTCTCTCATCCACTCGGCAAGCCTTATCAGATTGCCTTCCACTTCAACAGCTTTCTCATTTATCTCAAGAATATTCTTCAGCTTATCTGGATCCCACTCTGAAGTCTCCTTCACGCCGATCACGTACCCTTGTCTTGTTCTGTTTCCCTGACCGAAGGGAACCTTTACAACTGAACCAACCTGCACTCTGTCAGCAAGTGTTTCAGGTATCTTATATTCAAATGTCCTATCTACTCCTTCATGCGAAATATCTATTATTATATCCGCATATTTTTGTGACATCCTCTTCCTCCAATATCTCTCTTATCAGGTCTCTCTCATCCATATGATGCTTTACACCATTGATCTCCTGATAATCCTCATGTCCCTTTCCGGCAAGTATTATGATGTCCCCCGGACATGCGTTCATGATGGCATATCTTATAGCTTCCTTACGGTCTATGATCTCTGCGTATTTTCCGTCAGTCTTGCCTATTCCTACTTTAATATCATCGATTATATCCTGAGGATTCTCTCTTCTCGGATTATCACTTGTGATTATAGTGAAATCAGAGTATCTTCCTGACATTTCACCCATACCGTAACGTCTGTCCTTGGATCTGTTTCCTCCGCATCCAAAAAGGGTAACTATTCTCTTTGGTTCGTACTTTCTGATAGCCAGAAGCAGCGACTTAAGAGACATGTCATTATGAGCATAATCTATCATAAGGGTAAACTCATCTGATATCGGAATCATCTCAACTCTTCCGCGAACCTTTATTACCTTAAGAATTTCACATATCTTCTCAAGTGAAACACCCATCATATCTGCAACAGCAACAGCCGCAAGCGAGTTATGTACGCTGAAATCTCCCGGAAGATCTACAAAAACATCTGCTGACAGTTTTCCGCCAAGACTATACTCCATTCCAAGAGTTCCCTTTTCAGAATAGATTTTTACGTCAGATGCTCTATAGGTTGCATCTTCCGTCTCACCAAATGTCACAATATCGCAGGAAGCCCCTTCCATCATATATGCCGTTTCCGGATCATCAATGTTAAAGATTCCTGTACGCGCCATATTAAAGAGCATCTTCTTGCAGTCTCTATATTCTTCATATGAATCATGTTCATCCGGTCCTATATGGTCTGGCGAAAGATTTGTAAATATACCATAATCAAAGTCCACTCCGGCAACTCTGTTCAGTTTAAGTCCCTGAGATGACACTTCCATAACTACTGAATCAAGGCCATTCTCCAGCATCTCGCTAAATATTCTGTGAAGCTCGATTGATTCAGGCGTTGTGTTCTGAGCAGGGATTCTGTTCTTTCCGTCAAGAATCTCTATAGTACCCACAAGACCTGTCTTATGTCCTGCTTTCTCCAGCATATCACGGATCATATATGAAGTTGTGGTCTTTCCCTTTGTTCCTGTAATTCCAATTACCGTAAGCTTTTCAGAAGGGTTGCCATAGAAGTTGCTGCTCATAATACCCATTGTGAGTCGGGCATTATCTGTTATTACAAATGTAACGCTCCTCATCTCATCTTCTGAAAGTTTCAGCTCTGAAACAATCCTCTCTACAGGCCATTCTGTAACCACAGCCTTTGCACCATCTCTTACTGCTCCCGGAATAAACTTTGCTCCGTCTACCTTAGCTCCCGGAATAGCAAAATAGAGGCTTCCCTCTGATACTTTTCTTGAATCATTGGTAATAGCCTTAATATCTATATCTGAATCTCCCTGAATCTTTACATCCAGCGAGCCTGTAATCTCATCTAATCTCATATCTATATCTCCTCTCCGCCCCATAGAGATAGTCTTTCTAAAACGATTACAAGGCGTGCTCTTGTGAGCACGCCTTGTAATCATTCATGATTATTCGTCTCCGACAATCTTTATCTTGCCTTCATAAAGCTCTTCTACTGCTATGGAAAGCGGCTTCTTTCCAGCTATGTCATCAACAAGCGGCTCAGAACCTTTTACTATCTGTCTTGCTCTCTTAGCTGTAGCAAGCACAATAGAATATCTGCTCTGAACAACCGGCTGCTCGCCTGGCTCTACGCCTGTGTTAGCGACTGCCATAAGGTCTGAATAAGATGGATGTATCATATTTCTTCCTCCTTCTATATGAACCCTGTGGGTTACATGCTATTTACTCATCTGCGAGATCTTCTCTGATGGTCTTAATGAACTCTGTCATGTTCTCAGTCTTGTAATAATCGCTGATTATTATGGAATGTACTGTATCGATACACTCTTCAAGGTCATCATTCACAACTATGTAATCATAGTTATCCATAAGTTCTGACTCTTCAGCCGCACGCTTAATGCGCTTCTCTATTACTTCATCCGTCTCTGTTCCCCTCTTACGAAGTCTTCCTCTTAAAGTCTCAACATCCTTCGTTGTAAGGAACAGAAGAACTGCATCCGGATACTGTGCCTTGATATTCGCAGCACCCTTAACCTCTATCTCAAGTATTACGGTCTTTCCTGCAGCAAGTTCGTCTTCAACAAACTTTCTAGGTGTTCCATAATAGTTGTCTACATATTTGGTCCATTCGATAAGGCCGTTATAATCAACCAGACTCAGGAATTCATCCGTAGTCTTAAAGTAATAGTCCTTACCATCAACCTCACCTTCTCTTGGTGCTCTTGTAGTAGCAGAAACTGAAAGGCTGTAACCATATCTTTCGATAAGCTGCTTTACTATAGTTCCTTTACCTGCACCGGAGAATCCTGATATAACTACAAGCTTTCCTTTACTCATATGCATCCGGCCTCCCTTCACAATTACTCAAGGTTTTGAACCTGTTCTCTAACTTTTTCAATTAATGTCTTAAGGTCGATACCGATATCGGTAACTTCCTTTGTATCAGACTTCGAAAGTGTTGTATTGGCTTCACGGTTCATCTCCTGAACTATGAAGTCAAGTTTTCTTCCGACCGCCTTATCCTCAGAAAGAATATCTCTTACTGCCTGGATATGGCTGTGAAGTCTTACAAGCTCCTCATCTACAGCAACTCTGTCTGCATAGATAACTACTTCCTGTACTATGCGGGCTTCCTCAATATCTCTGTTTTCCAGAATATCCTGAACCTTAGCTGTAAGCTTCTCTCTATATTCCTCTATAATCTGAGGAGCCATACTCTCGATTCTGTTAACAAGAGTTTCTATCTCGTCCATCTTATCAAGAAGATCCTTGGCAAGATTCTCGCCTTCCTTCTGTCTTGATTCAAGGAACATCTTTCCTGCCTCATCCAGAACCTTCTGGATATCAGCATACTCTTCATCCTCAGCACTGTAGTTTTCCTCAAGCGAGAAAACATCAGGGAATCTTGCAAGAACTGTAGGTTTGATATCCTCCTCCAGTCCGAAGTCTTCACCGATCTGCTTCAGATAATTCATATACTCGCCGGCTATTTCCTTATTGTACTTTACTGTTTCACTGGTCTTTAAATTCTGATAGGTGATAAATACATCTATCTTTCCACGTTCAGCATAGAGCTTCAGTCTCTTTCTGATCTCCGGCTCAAATCTGCTGATGGTACGCGGAAGCTTTACATTGATATCACAGTATCTGTGATTAACTGACTTAATCTCTATGATGATCTTCTTCTCATCATCCAGATACTCGCCTCTTCCGAAGCCTGTCATACTACATACCATTTTGTAATCCCCTAACTTATACTTTTCCCGTTCGCGTTTCTTATTCTTACATAATGTCTATCAGAACGCGTACAGCTTATTGTAATATATTTTAGATTGTAATTCAAGTAGTGAAAATCTGTCCACTCTGCTGCTCCCTCCTTCCACAGCAAAACAGCAGCCGAAGCTGCTGTTCCTTGGTTAGAAGATTGAATTAACTTTATATAAACGGATTGAAATATCCTTAGTTTGTTAGTTCGCTAGTTTGCATATTCAGGACAAGGATTCGGATGAAGTCTGTAAAGAGGCTTTACAGGCTGTCCGGAAATCTTATATCCTACCCATATTTCAGGTGCTCCGGTATCATCTCTTCTGTAGACACACCAGCACTCAGGTGAAATATTTCCGTTGTAAAGAGATGTATTTGTCTGTGACGAAGGAGCTTCAAGCTTTGAAAACTTCTTACACTTCAGATATACATATCCGTTATCCTCACCGTCATAGGTTCTGTTACCATTATCATAACCACCTGTGGCTCTGTCCTGATTAAGATTCATCAGGAATTCATCTGTATATGCTCTCTGTGCAGCAGCAGCTCCACTTCTTCCATCCATGGCAGCCTTAAAGAGGGAATTCTCCCATGCTCCTCCATAGTTTCCATCATGTCTTACTCCACGGCACCAAGCAACAAGTCTTATAGAATAAGTTCCGTCTCCGCCGCTCCTTGCCTGATGTCCGTCATAAGTAACATCAGTTCTTCCGGATGTTCTATCATTCTGCTCAGCGATAACAGCCCAGCCATATGCTGCATCCTCATCGGAAGTTGCTGCCGCAAGGTTAGCAGCTTCATAAAGCATCTGTGCATTCTGAACATCAACTTCTTTTCTTGACTTATCGATATATCTGATAAGTGCAGGCGCAATCGCAGCTGCAAGAACAGCCATAATAGCTATTACTATGATAAGCTCTACCAGAGAGAAACCTATATTTTTGTTATTGATCATTTTCCCCTTCATATAATCACCCCGCAGACGTATATATTTGAATCTGTATGGTGCCAATTAAGCCATCGAAAAATAAACAAAAAGGTGCTTGTCTAGTGTTAGACAAAGCACCTTGTATACTCTTATAATGCAACTGGCTACCATATTAAAGGTCCTATAGCTTTGCGTCACAGCGTTTCCACTGCTTTGCCTAAATATTTAATTCTCGTTAACTATGTATTTATTGTAATCGATTATCCGAACACTGTCAACCAAAATTATCCCTTATTTATGATAATTTTGTGTACTAATTTTCGATCTTAATCAACCTCCGGAGAATCATCTCAGATCCGGATAATCTATCTGGCGAAGAGCTTCGTAAAGTATAATAGCAGCACTGTTTGAAAGGTTAAGAGATCTTCCTTCATCCCTCATGGGTATCCTTATACAATCATCCGGATGTTTAAATAGTATCTCTTCCGGAATTCCCGCACTCTCTTTTCCGAACATTATATAATCACCATCATGGTAGGTTACATCCGTATGTCTATGCGCCGCTTTAGTGGTTGCGTAGAGAATTCTTGGAAGTCTTCCATCTCCTTCACCCGCTGCACTCTCTGCCAGTTTTCTCTGTTCTTCAAAGTATCTGTAGAAGTCCTCTGTGGAATCATGTTCAACCACATCTACTCTTTCCCAGTAGTCCATCCCCGCCCGGCGTATCATCTTATCATTCAGAATAAATCCAAAGGGTCTAATAAGATGGAGTCTTGCTCCTGTCAGCTCACAGGTTCTTCCTATATTTCCTGTATTATATGGTATTTCCGGTTCATGAAGTACTATATTTATCATGTCATCTCCAAATAATCTTTTAATTTATAAGTCACTGAAACATGCAGCATTTTTAGTTTTCTGCCTCTTTTATATTCGAGATATTCTTTTCTGCCATCATCGAATAATTCGTATGATAGATAACATATCCCGGATTTGCTGCCGGCGGCTTCTTAAGATTCTTTCTTTCCGTATAATCTATCTCCACCTTATCACTCTCCACAGATGAGTAATATGCCGCAAGACGGGCTGCTTCGAGATAGGTAGCATCCGGAAGCTCCTCATCACGATTTCTTCTCACGATAACATGGGAGCCCGGTGCCTTCTTGGCATGGAACCACATATCATTTGCAGAAGCAATATGGAAGGTCAGTTCATCGTTCTGCGTATTATTCTTTCCAACAAAAATGTCATAGCCATCGGAAGAGATATAGTGAAGCGGCTTACCCTTTTCGGTATTTCTCACGCCCTTGGCGCCGGCTTTTCCATTCTTACCGTTTTTCCCGAAACCGTTTCTGCCACTATTCTTCACTCTCTCTGCAGCACTTCCTCTGAGGAATCCCGAATCGATCAGTTCTCTTCTTATCTCTCTTATATCATTCTCATCAGCAGCGATTTCCAACGACAGCTGTACACTCTTCAGATACTCCAGTTCAGTCTCTGACTCCACCAGCTGTTCTTCCAGCGCCGCTGCTGTTCTCTTCTTCTTATTATACTTATCGAAATACTTCTGGCTAGCTTCTCTCGCGTCACAGCCCTCAGGAATCGGAATAGTAACCTCAGTATCATCATAATAGTTCATGCACTTAAGTTCTCTGGCTCCCGGCTCAAGAGAATATCCATAGGTATTAAGCAGTTCACCGTAGACCTTGAACTTATCCTTATCCTCTGTATCCTTCATCTGATTTCTCTGCAGATCCAGTTTCTTCGCCGTACGCTCAATAGCTGTACCAACTATATGTCTCAGCTCCGACGTCTTCTGGTTTACACGCACTCTGTCATTCTTCATCTGATAGAATCGGCGCAGCATATCTGAAACCGACTCACAGCTCACCTTGTCCAGATTACTGTACACTTTAAACGGTATCCTCTGTCAGCTCTGCAGTACTTGAGCCGCCGTCAACTCCTGCTCTCTCACAGATTTCATTAGCAGTGACATAGGCAATACCATTAAGGCCACTGCTGATAACCTTAGCGATATTTCCTGACACGCCAAGAAGGCGCCCGGTATAATCCTCTTTTGTGATTTCTCTCGGATCAACCTTTCCCTCAGCCTTAGGTGTTTCATACTGCATTCCCGGAAGAACCTGACGTACGCTGCTCACATCAAGAGGTACTCTCTTTATGGAATCAAGTATTCTTCCTGCTTCATCAGTAAAGATAATATTGCTGTGTCTTCCCATCAGCTCAACTATAAGATGCTTCTGTCTCACATCACCCATTTCATCCAGATGTTCAAACAAGAAGTCAATTATTCTGTCAAAACCCGGCTGAACAATGTCCACAACTCTTCCGCTTCCAATATGCTTTCTCAAAAGCATACAGAAGTTTGGAGCAGTCATAGGAGCCGGTTTAAAGCTGTCCGTCAGATAAACCAGGGGAAGACTCGGATTTACTGATATCATCAGCTTGAGATTGTTTTCCTTTCCATTCTTTATAACAAGGTCTATCTCATCTGCCTCAGTCTGCTGAATCTTATTGATTCTTCCACCAATGGCCCTTCTTCTGAGTTCCTTAACTATTCCACTTATCGTATATCCATCAAATGCCATAATTCTATTCCTAATATAAACCCCCGACAAAAATCTGCCGGGGGTTTTGATCATTTAATTAACTATTAGTATCTACAGCTCTTCGTAAAGCTGCTCATATATCTTAGCTGAAGTATCCCAGCTGTAATCCTGCTGCATAGCTCTCTTCTGCATAGCAGCCCATGCTTCCTTATCATCAAAGAAGACTCTCTTTGAATAATTGATGGTATTGAGCAGGTCTCTTGAATCATAGTTCATGAATGAGAAGCCTGTACCTGTACCTTCAAACTCATTATATGGAATGACTGTATCCTTAAGACCACCTGTCTCACGGACTATAGGCAGTGCTCCATATCTGAGAGCCATAAGCTGTGTAAGGCCGCAAGGCTCAAAACGTGATGGAACAAGTATACTGTCGCAGCCACCATATATCTGATGTGACAGTTCATCACTGAAGTAAATGTTTGCAGAAAGCTTAGCAGGATGGATGCCCTGATAGTATCTGAACATATCTTCATAGCGTCTGTCGCCTGTACCAAGCACAACCAGCTGAGTACCGTCAGTCATTATATCATTCATAGCCCTGTCGATTATATCAAGACCCTTCTGATCAGTAAGTCTGGATACAATACCCATAAGGTATGCATTTGGATCTTCAGGAAGTCCCAGCTTTCTCTGAAGTGCAAGCTTGTTCTTCAGCCTGTTCTTCTTAAATGTCCTGAGATCGTATTTTGCTTCAAGAGCCGAATCTGTCTTCGGATTATAGGTATCATAGTCGATACCATTTACAATGCCCCAGAGAGACTGCCAGCGGGCCTGAAGCAGGCCGTCAAGTCCTTCTCCATAATATGGAGTCTGAATCTCATGAGCATAGGTATTTGAAACCGTTGTGATCTTATCAGCATACACAAGACCACCCTTAAGCATGCTTGCGTCTTTATGCATTTCCAGCTTATCAGGCGTGAAAAGATCACTTGGAAGTCCCGAATATTCCTGAACAGTCTTTATATCCCAGCGTCCCTGGAACTGAAGGTTATGGATAGTCATAACCGACTTGATGCCCTGATAGAACGGATTGCTGGCAAACATGGTCTTAAGATATACAGGAACCAATCCGGACTGCCAGTCATGGCAATGCACGATATCAGGCTTAAAGCCGATACCAGGGAGTATTGAAAGGGCTGCTTTACAGAAATAGCAGAACTTCTCTATATCCCACTTAACATCACCGTAAATATTGAAACCATTAAAATAATACTCATTATCTATAAAGTATACAGGAACACCTTCGTATTCCATATACATAACGCCTACATACTGCTGTTTCCAGCCGATGTCCATATGGAAATGCGTTATATACTTCATATTATTCTTAAACTTAGCAGGCAGGCACATATAATTCGGCATGATGATCCTTACATCATACTTGGTTCTGTCAAACTTCTTTGGCAGTGTTCCTACAACATCCGCAAGACCGCCTGTCTTAATAAACGGTACACACTCAGAAGCAATATAAGCAATCTTCTTCATAGGCTCAAGCCTCCCAATCTATGAAAATCTCATCTCCGTGTACTTTTTGATGTAATCTACGCATCCGCGGATACCGAACTTCTCGCAATCCACGGAAAGATCATATTGTGTAACATCATACCACTTATAGCCTGTATGATACTCATAATACTCTGCCTTCTTATCATCAGCCTTCTTAAGATAAGCAGCAAGCTCAGCATCAGACATATAATGAACTGAAGAAGCTCTCTTTATGCGGAACTTCTCCGGCGCATGAATAAATACACTGATGGTATCCGGTCTGTCTCTAAGAATAAAGTTTGAACATCTTCCTACTATGATGCAGGACTCTCTGTCAGCTATATCTCTGATAATCTGAGACTGATAATCAAAAATGTTTGATTCATCAGAAACATCATATAGTCCTGTTCCCTTCAGACGCTGATCATGTGCTGCCCTGATTTCCTTATCATCATCTGATGAAACAAGGGTGAACAGCTCACTGTCATAGCAGTGAACACCGAGTTCTTCAGCAAGAAGCTTGCCTATCTTAAGTCCACCGGTATAATGTTGTCTTGCTATTGTTATCACAAACTTTCCATCCATAAGCCGTCCCCCTTCTCTTGTTCAAATTATAGTACTATTTTACCACATTGTACCTTTCAGGTCACATTAAAATTACCTGTTAGTCAATGTTGTCACAGTTTGTATAAACATCCTGTACATCATCATCTTCATCAAGAAGATCAAGGATTCTCTGAAGCTTCTTTAAGTCGTCTTCATCTGAAACCGTAACATAGTTCTGTGGGATCATAGTAACTTCTGCAGATACCATAGCGATACCCTGCTTCTCAAGCTCTTCACGAACTGTTGAGCATGCATCAGGAGCTGTAATGATCTCAAATGAATCCTCTTCCTCTGAGAAATCCTCTGCACCTGCATCAAGTGCGATCATCATAAGATCATCTGCTTCCATATCGCATTCTTCCTTATCGATGATGATCTGTCCCTTTTCATCAAACATATATGATACACAGCCTGTAGTTCCTACATTTCCGCCGCCCTTTGTGAAGGCACTTCTTACGTTAGCTGCTGTTCTGTTCTTGTTGTCTGTAAGTGTCTTTACGATAATAGCTGTTCCTGCAGGTCCATATCCCTCATATGTGTTGTAAACATAGTTTACGCTCTCGAGGTTACCTGCTGCCTTCTTGATACCTCTTTCAATAGTATCGTTAGGCATGTTGTTTGCCTTTGCCTTTGCTATTACATCACGAAGCTTAGCGTTACTGTCCGGATTTGGACCACCTTCCTTAACTGCTACGGCAATCTCACGTCCGATGACTGTAAATGCCTTACCCTTAGCGGCATCGTTCTTCTCCTTCTTAGCTCTGATGTTTGCAAATTTTGAATGTCCTGACATTATTTTATTCCTCCGTTTTCTTTATCTTGACTGATTGGATAATTCTATCTTTGATTTCTAAGGTTTCAAAAGTATAGCCTCCATAATCAATCTTGATATTCTGCTGATCATCCTCAGGCAGATGACCATATTTATATAACATAAATCCGTTTAATGTTTCAATATCACTTTCCGGAAATTCCAGATCATCGTACAGATCTTCCAGATCATTCAGGGAGATAAGTCCATCTACGATATAGCCGTCATCCAGCGTACGTCTTGCTTCCTTCTCCTCATTATCATGCTCATCCTGGATATTTCCCACAATTTCCTCGATTATATCTTCAAGGGTGACCAGTCCGTCGGTCTGACCATATTCATCCACCACAATAGCCATATGAGTTTTCTCTTTCTGCATCTTCTTAAGCAGCTTTGAGATATCATATGTCGGATGAACAAACATAGGACTGTCTATTATAGAAGAAACCGCGATCACGTTGCTCTTCAGATAAGCTTCCACCATATCCTTGAGATGAAGAACTCCGATTATATTATCGACATCTCCCTCATACACCGGATATCTTGAATAACCGCTCTGCAGGCACTCCTGAAGGCATTCTCCTACCCTCTTGGTCTTTTCAACCGCAAATATTCTGTTTCTGCTGGTCATGATATCCCTTACTTTTTTATCATTAAAGTCCAGGATATTTGAGATCATCTCAGCCTCATCTTCTTTAATGACGCCCTGTTCGTGACCTTCCTCGACCATGGAGAGGATCTCCTCCTCCACCGTGTCTTCCTTACGCTTAAACATATAGCTCCTATTATCTTAAGTAATTAACTACCTTAACCTCTTTGCCATCCCTCAGATACACTCTCGGAACCCTTCGGGAAATGTTGCACACCAGCTCATAATTGAAGCTGTTAGCCGGTTCTGCAACCTCTTCTACAGTTATCTCCTCGTCGCCCTGACGTCCGAAGAGGACAACCTCATCTCCGACCGCAACATCATCTATATCCGTAACATCGATCATGAACTGATCCATGCAGACTCTTCCAAGAATCTTCGCTCTCTTACCATGGATAAGAACCTCTCCGATTCCGGACTGTGATCTCGGATATCCATCTGCATAACCTGCAGAAATCGTCGCAATCTTCGTCTCTTTATCTGTCTCATAGGTCCAGCCGTAGCTGACTCCTCTTCCCGCAGGAACAGTCTTTACATGAACCACCTTTGACTTAAATGTCATGGCCGGTTTTATGACTACGCTCCTGTCAATTTCCGGAGACGGGTATAATCCATATATTACAATGCCGAGCCTCATCATGTCAAACCCTTCACTGTGCAGTTCCATGGCTCCGGCGCTGTTATCCAGATGCTTTACAGTGAACTTCGCACCCGCTCTCTCCATGCCTGATATAAAGAATCTGAGCTTCTCTCTCTGTCCGACTGCCGGTGTCTTATCCACCTCATCAGCCTTTGCAAAATGTGAGAAGATGCCTTCAAGTTCAATTCCCGGAAGGTCTATGATCTTAACAGCCTCTGCAAGTCCCGTCTCATCAGCACTGAAGCCGATCCTGGACATTCCTGTATCAACCTTTATATGAATCTTTGCTTTCTTTCCAAGTCTCTCAGCAACCTGGGAAAGCGCCTCTGCATCATCATAAGTATATATTGCCGGCCTTATATCCTGCTCGACCAGTTCCTCATAATGACTTCTGTCGGTAAAACCGAGTATAAGTATAGGCTTATCTATTCCGGCATTTCTGAGTTCAACTGCTTCATCTATTCCGGCAACTCCGTAAAAACCAGCAATATCACCGAATTCTTCTGCAAAGGTCACAGCTCCGTGTCCATATGCATCTGCTTTTATAACAAGTAATGTTTTTCTATCAGGAGGATTCATCCCCTGAATCAGTCTTATATTATACTCTACTGCATCAAGATCAATATCCGCTTCAACTCGTCTTCCGGATTCCATCTTATATTACCTCTTTTATCCCGTTTATTATATCGCCGGCCAGCATTCCGAACTGTCCCTTAGTCTCGGCTGCCTTATCCCCGGCAAGTCCATGCAGATATACAGCCTCGGCTATAACCTGCAGGAAATGATACTTTGCCGTATCTTCCTCATACTCCATTATGTCATGCTCGTCAAACACTCCCCGCCACTGAGCAAGAAGTGAAGCCAGGATGCCTGTAAGCACATCCCCTGAACCGCCTTTTGACATCCCTGAATTGCCCGTGAGATTAACAAATACCTCGTCACAGTCCCATACAGCCATATGGGTTCTTGCATCTTTCAGCACTACTGCAATCTTATATTCTTCCGCAAGATTCCTTGCTGCAAGACCTCTGTTCTCACGGATCTTCTCTATAGTTTCGCCGGATATTCTGGACATCTCCAGCATATGAGGCGTTATTATCACTCTTGTTCTGTAATTCCTGCTGGCTGTTCTGAGAAGCTCCCTGTCAGTTCCCATCATATTTATGGCATCCGCATCCAGGATAAGCGTCTTTCCCTTTCCTTTGTCAGGGATTTCAGCTGACACTATCTCTGTAAGGATACCTTTCGCCGTGTCATCTGTACCAAGTCCCGGCCCACAGACTATAACATCAGCCCATTTAATATCAGCCCGCAGCTTATCTTTACCGGCATACCCAAAATCATCCTTTGTATAAGTGCTCACCATAGCTTCCGGCAGCATCCTCATAAGATTATCCCTATTCTTCTCAGAAGTAAAGACCTTTACAAGTCCCGCTCCCATAGAGTACGCCGCTGCCGCCGAAAGAAAGGCCGCTCCATATATATCGTCATTTCCGGCTGCAATAAGAATCTTTCCATAGGTTCCCTTGTTGGACGATGGATCTCTAAGCGGAAGCAGTCCGGATAAATCCTTCTTTTCAAGGCTTCGATATACTATTCTTTCCTCGCCCGCAATTTCACTTGGAACCGGATTCACAAGACCTATATCCTCTGTAAATATCTCACCTGCGTATTTACGTCCCTCATCTATGGTAAGTCCGTACTTCAGGCTTCCGAAGGTCACAGTGTCGCTGCATTTCACAGCACATCCAAGAACCCTGCCGGTTCCGCAGTCTATTCCGGATGGAACATCAACTGCAGTCTTATATATCTCTCCTGAAAATGCGTGGTCATTTATAGCTTCTATAAGTTCCCTGTAACCGCCTGTTATCTCACGACAGAGACCCACACCAAACAGTCCGTCCAGCAGATATCCAAAATTCTTCTTTCTGAAATAATGATACATCTTCACCGCATATTCAGGATCTGTAATTTCTACATTTACTCCCAGCTCTCCTGCGATCTGTATCTGACGCTCCATAGATTCCGTCATCTTTTCCGGATTACCCACGACCAGTGCCTCTGCATGTATGCCATGAGTTTTCAGAATTCTCGCTGCCGCAACCGCATCAGCACCGTTATTGCCAATACCCGCAACAGCAAGAACAGCATCCGACCCGGACGGACTGGTTCCCGTTCGAATCAGATGCTCTACATGTTCTGCGACTTTAAGTGCCGCTCTCTCCATAAGAACCAGACCGGGGATACCGATCTGGTTCTGAGTGAATTCATCTATTAACTTTGATTGTTTGCCTGTTAAGAGCAGCATTCTACTCTCCTGATGCATCCGTTGGTGAACTGAAATCCGGATCGCGGCTCATACAGAATACCGCCATCATATTGCCCTCCAGCTTCTCGAAGCTCCATTTCAGACTGCTGTGGTTCTCACTGATAGGATCATTGATGAAGAAGCCTTCATCATCATATCCGTAAACTACAGCATACTGATCTGTTGGATTATCGCCGAATGCATTTTCCTTTACACTTATTATAAGTACGCATCCCTGATCAAGTGATGCCTTAAGTCTCTCCTCATTGTCTGTTGCAAGCCATTCACAGTTCAGTCCGTAATGCTCACATCCATCTGTCATAAGGAAGTAAGATGTTCCTGCACCATCCATATAGTAACCTGCATCAGCACTGTACTTAGCAACTCTTGGAGGTGTTGCTGTATAGTCCTGTCTCAGATATATGACTGCCATGGATAAACTGGTCGGTCCGCTTCCGTACTTTCCTACTGTTCCTGTGCCATAAGGTGCATCATTCCATCTCGGGTCTGTCTGAAGAAGCAGGATATTCGGAGTACTCTTCTCATCTGATGAAAGGTCATAACCTTCCTTTGGACGATATATACCATCGTTCTCTTCAGTAGTAGGTTCTTCTGTCGCAGCATCCATCGGAGTTGCGACAACCTCCTCCTTCACCTTCGGATCCCCCACCTTACTGTCGAAGATTCCGATTATTATGCCCGCTATGACAAGATACCCCGCCAGCACCGCAAAGACTAATCTGTAATTCAGATTGTCCAGTATTGTAAGAAGTTCTTTTCTCTTGATCATGTGCAATCTTTTAACCCCTGTTTGTTCCTGATCCTATACCCCTGATTCATTCAAGCAAGTCTGATAAGCCGTTTTTATTAGTCGTGAAGTTTTCTCTTATCGATAACTCTTACAGCCTTGCCCTCACTTCTTGTGATTGACTTTGGAGCAAGCAGGTGGATCTTAGGTCTGATACCGAGCATCTTCACCATAGCGCCTGTCAGTGCCTTCTTAGCCGCCTCATCGTTATCCTTGATCTGTCTGAACTGTTCCTCAGAAAGCTCAACATTAATATCAAATGTATCCTCGTTAGCGATTCTGTCTACATGAATCTCATAGTTAGGTGTGTAACCTTCCTTGAGAAGAACTGTCTCTATCTGTGATGGGAATACATTTACACCTCTGATGATAAGCATGTCATCTGAACGTCCCTTAGGCTTCATCATCTTCACATGAGTACGGCCGCATGAGCACTTCTCTCTTGTAAGAACTGTGAGATCACGGGTTCTGTATCTGAGAAGCGGGAATGCTTCCTTATCAAGGCTTGTAAATACAAGCTCACCTTCCTCACCATCAGGAAGAACTTCACCTGTATCAGGATCGATGATCTCAGCAAGGAAATGATCCTCGTTGATATGCATACCATTCTGCTCTTCACATTCAAATGATACACCCGGTCCTGAAATCTCTGTAAGTCCATAAATATCATAAGCCTTGATACCAAGCTTAGCCTCGATATCATGACGCATTTCCTCTGTCCATGGCTCTGCACCGAAGATACCAGCCTTAAGTCTGATATCATCATGTGTGCATCCCATCTCACGAAGTCTCTCACCTATATAAGCTGCGTAGGATGGAGTACAGCAGAGAATGGTTGAACCAAGATCTCTCATAAACTGAATCTGTCTATCAGTATTTCCTGAAGACATAGGAATTGTAAGACTTCCAACCTTGTGTGATCCGCCATGAAGACCAGGACCACCAGTGAAAAGTCCATATCCGTAACAAACCTGAACTACGTCCTCGTCTGTTCCGCCTGCAGCAACAATTGCTCTTGCGCAGCACTCTTCCCAAAGGTCAAGATCATGCTGAGTATAAAATGCAACTACTCTTCTTCCTGTTGTTCCACTTGTAGACTGGATACGTACGCAGTCCTTAAGAGGAGCTGAAAGAAGTCCGTATGGATATGCTTCTCTAAGATCGTTCTTTGTAAGGAATGGAAGCTTTGAAATGTCGCTGAGCTCCTTGATATCATCAGGTGTAACACCCTTTTCATCCATGAGTCTGTGATAATACTTGTTGTTATCATAGACATACTTTACCTGCTTAATAAGCTTTTCTTTCTGCAGCGACTTGATCCAATCAACCGGAGCAGTTTCAATGTCCTTCTGGAAATACCTTTTCATCTGTTTCACCTCAAAAAATATAAATACTGCTGCCCTGATCTTCCGCAAAGAAAAACAGGGTGGTTGAATGAGTCTCAACCACCCTTTAGTTTACATTGTTTATAGCACTTTTTCAACTTAAAATCTGCTTAAGTACAGCATTTCTGAAGCTATACAGCCACCTCTCTGTCTTACTTCTTTCTGCAGGTAAGATGTCCATCTTCTGCGTCTATCAGAACTGTATCTCCTGAGTTAAGAGTATTGCTCAGAATCAGCCTTGCCACAAGGGTTTCAACATTCTTCTGAAGATATCTCTTAAGCGGTCTTGCGCCATATACCGGATCATAGCCCTGCTCTGTCACAAGGTTACGTCCTTCCTCTGTCAGTTCGATTGTAAGGTTCCTGTCTGCTACACGTCTGTTCATGTCCTTCATAAGGAGTTCAACTATTCCGGCTATATTCTCTCTTGTAAGAGGCTTGAACATTATTATCTCATCAAGTCTGTTAAGGAATTCCGGTCTGAAATGCAGCTTCAGCATATCTTCTACCTTGGCAGATGCTTCATCTTTAATATTTCCATTATCATCTATTCCTTCAAGAAGGAACTCAGAACCTATGTTCGAAGTCATGATGAGTATAGTGTTCTTAAAGTCTACAAGGTTGCCCTTTGAGTCTGTGATACGTCCGTCATCCAGGATCTGAAGCATGATGTTGAATACATCCGGATGAGCCTTCTCAACCTCATCAAAGAGAACTACTGAGTAAGGACTTCTTCTTACTGCATCCGTCAGCTGTCCGCCTTCATCATAGCCTACATATCCCGGAGGCGCTCCGATAAGTCTGGACACTGAGTGCTTCTCCATATATTCACTCATATCGATACGTACTATATTATTCTCATTATCAAAGAGTGCTTCTGCCAGAGTCTTTGCAAGTTCTGTCTTACCAACACCTGTAGGTCCAAGGAATAAGAATGAACCAATCGGCTTTGTAGGATCCTTGATTCCTGCCTTTGAACGGATGATGGCATCACTTACAAGCTCGACGGCATTATCCTGTCCGATAACCCTCTTATGCAGTTCATCAGCCAGATGAAGCGTCTTATTTCTCTCTGTCTCATTCAGCTTTGCTACAGGAATGCCTGTCCACTTTGATATAATCTTAGCTATCTCTTCTTCTGTTACGGTTTCACGGATAAGACGTCTGTCCTGATCCGATACATTTTCTTCAAGTTCTTCCAGTTCCTTTGTGAGCTGTGGAAGCTTGCCATACTGGAGCTCAGCGGCCTTATTCAGGTCGTATTTTCTCTGAGCCATCTGAATCTCATCCTTAACCTCTTCAATCTGTTTTCTGAGATCGTGAACTCTGTCCACCTGCTTCTTCTCGTTCTCCCATACAGCCTTCATCTCATTTGCCTTGTCATGAAGATCTGCCAGCTCCTTTGTAAGAGCTGCGAGACGTTCCTTTGACAGACGATCATCTTCGTTCTTAAGCGCCGCATGTTCTATCTCAAGCTGCATGATCTTACGTGATATCTCATCAAGCTCTGCAGGCATGGAGTTAAGCTCTGTCTTGATCATGGCACAGGCTTCATCCACAAGGTCAATGGCTTTATCCGGAAGGAACCTGTCTGTTATATATCTGTCAGAAAGAGTTGCTGCCGCAACAAGTGCTCCGTCGCTGATCTTAACACCGTGGAATACTTCATATCTGTTCTTGATACCTCTGAGTATCGATATGGTATCTTCAAGGGTTGGCTCAGCAACAGTTACAGGCTGGAATCTTCTTTCAAGAGCCTTATCCTTCTCGATGTACTTTCTATATTCATCTACAGTTGTAGCACCTATACAATGGAGTTCACCACGGGCCAGCATAGGCTTCAGCATATTTCCGGCATCCAGTGAGCCATCTGTCTTACCGGCACCAACGATGGTATGAATCTCATCTATGAAGAGGATTATCTTTCCTTCAGACTTCTTAACTTCATCAAGTACTGCCTTAAGTCTTTCCTCAAATTCACCTCTATACTTTGCACCGGCGATAAGAGAACCCATATCCAGTGCGAAGATTTCCTTATCCTTAAGAGAATCAGGAACATCGCCCTTTACGATTCTCTGGGCAAGTCCTTCGATTGCGGCTGTTTTACCAACACCGGGATCACCGATAAGACAAGGATTATTCTTTGTCTTTCTTGAAAGTATTCTTATGATATTTCTTATCTCATTATCTCTTCCGATAACCGGATCCAGTTTCTGCTCCCTTGCTCTTTCTACAAGGTTATAACCGAACTTTCCAAGAGCATCATAAGTATCCTCAGGATTATCAGATTCAACCTTCTTATTGCCCCTTACAGCCATAAGGGTTCTGAGAAAACTGTCTCTAGTTACAGAGTATTTTCTGAAAAGCTCCTTTACCTTATCGCTTCCCTTGTCCAGAAGTCCAAGGAACATATGTTCAACAGAGAGATAAGCGTCTCCCATCTTCTTTGCTTCATCTTCAGCTGACATGATAACACGGCTCAGTTCCTGGCTCATATATACCTTAACCTCAGAACCGGAAACACGTGGTCTTGCAGCAATTATCCTGTCAGTATCACTGATTATCAGGTCTTTGTTCACGCCCTGATTCTCCAGCAGCTTTGCTATCAGGCTGTCATCCACAGTAAGAAGTCCGTACAGCAGATGCTCCGATGCCAGCTCCTGATTGTTGTACTCAAAAGCCGCCTTTTCAGCTTCCTTCAAAGCTTCAATAGACTTCTTTGTGTAATTCTCCATATCCATAATCATCCCTCCTTCACTCGATTATAGTCATTGTTAGCACTCTCATGCGATGAGTGCTAATCTGTTCTGATACTGTTATACCACCGGATAAACGTTATGTCAACACTAAAAATGCGCGGCTACATAAGTAGTCGCGCATCTAATATTTGCATTGTTGAAATATGTTACTCCGCCATTATGCAAGCTTTGTGCCGCAGTTTGGACAGAAGTTAGCTCCTGTTGTAGGTGATCCACAATTAGGACAGAAGTTTGGAACTGCTCCGCCTTCTGCTGCAGGTGCTGCACCCTGAGGTGCCATCTGTGGAACTGCCTGCTGTGGTGCCTGCTGAGCGTATCCCTGCTGTGGATAACCCTGCTGTGGGTATCCCTGCTGCGGATAGCCCTGCTGTGGATAACCACCCTGTGGAGGATATCCGTAGCCCTGCTGTGGCTGACCGAAGCCCATATTGCCCATCATCTGACTAGCCATCTGAGCGCCCATCATCATCTCTGCCATGTTACCCATGGTTGAGTTTCCGCCGCCGAGCTTACCCTCTGCCATAGCATCAGCCATAGCAACCTGTGTATATTTATTAACATCACCGATCATAGCCTGAGCAGCATTCTTGTTAATAGCCTTCTGAATCTCTTCAGGATAATTGAAGTTATTGATAGCAAATGCAGTTACGGAGATACCGTCCTTGCTTGTCTGCATATCAAGGTCTTCCTGGATACCCTTAGAAATATCTACAGCACTTGCCTGAAGGTTGAACATATCCTTGCCTTCCTTTGAGATCCACTTCATAAGAAGCTGATCAAGCTGTGTGATAATTCTGTTTCTGATATCCTCTACATAATACTCGTTCTTGATACCTGCAACCTTATCGATAAGAGTCTGATAATCAGTAACTCTTATACTTGCTGTACCATTGGCACGTACAGGCATTCCACCAGGAAGCTGAGGTGTCTGAAGCATTATAGGTCCCTTTGTACCCCAGTTTACGAGGAATTCCTTAGTATTAACGAAGAGAACCTCTGCTCTCATTCCACTGTTGAAACCAAATTTAAATCCCTTAAGGGTTGAAAGGAAAGGTATAATCTGTGACTCGATATCATACTCACCATCATCTGTGAATACACCCTCAATCTTTCCGTTGTTAAGGAATATAGCATCCTGACCCGGTCTGATAATAAGCTTAGAACCCTTCTTGATCTCTCTGTTTGTCCACTTCCAGAAGATCATGTCCTCACGCCATTCTTCCCACTCAACTACATTAAGAAGCTGTCCGCTGATAACATCTTTTAATCCCATTTTTTAACCTCCTGTAAAAACAAGTATGTATATAATCTACTACATTAAGTATTCTGTGTAATCATCTGAAATGATGATTAAAATCCTCTTCCGCCGCTGGAGTGTCCTCCGCCTCCGGAGAAGCCTCCTCCACCTCTGGAACCGCTGTCTGTATTGATCTTAACTCTGCTGACAGAAGTACGGATATACCTGTCAAATCCGTTAACAACTCTGGACTTATTCCTGTTAAGATACGTAACCGGTGTTACGTCATCAGACTGTCCGGCTCCCATGGCACTGAACATAAATATGATCGTGCATATAACAAATATGATCAGGAGATCAAACCACCACTTAAGGAACAGGTTATCATCATATACCGCATCATATTTGCCAAGGTATTTATAAACATCCTTTGCGTATATAAGACTTGCCTCTGCAAAGTTATACTGTTTCATATCCGCTTCCATATCATCCTGAATCTTCTGAAGTCTGTTGGTAGAAAGCTTCTTCTCTGCATTCTCCTCTCCATAAGATCTGATAATATATACATGGTCATCTGACTTAAAACCGATCAAAAGAATAACTGAATTCCTGTCCGGAAGAGAAGTCCATTTTCTCTCAAGATAACCTTCATAGTCATCGCTCATTCCGATATTTGTTGTGATGATAACATAAGCGTTGACATTATACTTATCATATGACTTCTGAAGTTCAGCTTCTATCTCAGCTTTTTCTGCCGGAGTTATAAGTCCTTCTGCATCGAAAACCTCTGCGTGACTCTCTATCCTGTCCGGCACACCGGCCTTATCAACATCGCCTGAATCGCCATATACCACACGAGCTCCGGCCATCATTATGACAGCTGTTAAAGCTATCAGCAGTATAATTACCGCTATACCGATTTTCCTTCCACATCTTACCATAAGAACGGCCCTCCTGTCAGTAGGATTATAAGCCTGACTAAGAGGAATACACCCAGTGTAGTTCCGAATATATAACCGAAAACTGTCGACCACGAGATAGGTGGTTTTCCGGCTATCTTTCCGGTCTGTCCGTTCATCGCAAAGGAATAATCCTTGTCCTTATATGTTGCATAACTCATCCATATCGGGAACAGACAATACTTGGTTGAATCTCTGTTAGCTCTGTAATTTTTTCTTGTTATAACTGTTGTATTGTAGCCGTTAATAGTGTGCTTTACAAAATCATCCATGTAATGGAACACTCTTTCCTTCGCTCTCGGGAACATCTGTTCAGCATCGTAATCATAATTCTCTGCCACATATCCCGTAAGATAAGGAGTTGAAAAAGGCTGCATATTACTATAATCAAATGGTTCCATCAGATCCATCAGATGGTCTTCCATCCTGACAGATGCGTCTGCCGGAATACCTTCATAAGATGTATCTATCTGTCTGTATACTTCATAATGAGATGTTTCAGTAATTCTGTAATCGCCCCTGTAATATACCTTGGAACGAGTACATTCAGCTACCGCATCTCCCTGACCGCATACATCATATACCCAGAAAGGAGCATATAGTCCCTCTACCTTCTTAACCTTCATGGCTCTTCGAAAGTCCTTAGGTGCAAATCTCAGCATCCTGGTCCACTTTCTGAAAGCCGAATCTGCTTCACTTCTGTCTATCTTGAAAGGAATGACATAGTCAGGCTTCATAACGCCCTCAAGTCTTTCTCCAAGAATGACCGGTGCATTACAGAAGCTGCACCTTGTGGCAGAAGTATTGGAATTGGTCACAACGACGGCGCCGCAGTTCTGACACTGATACTGCACCATGTCATCTTCTGCATTTGTTGTTGCCTGTACGTGACCGTGATCCTGTGAAGGTCTGAAGTCGCCACCGGACTGAGAATTCGTTATCTCGTCTTCTCTGCCGCAGCTTGGGCACTTAAGCTTTCCGCTGTTTGCATCAAAGACCATATCAGCTCCGCAGTTTGGGCACTTGTATTGAATAACAGTACCTTGCGACATATTATTACCTTCCGTTTATCTATAATTCATCGTATTTGCTTGCAAGATCTTCAAGTTCATCTCTAGGCACAACGCTGTTAAGCTCTGCCTCCGCAGACGCTCTGTCATATCTTGCATTAGCCTTATCTTCAAGCCTGTTAAATGCATCGTCAGCCGTAAAGCTGCTCTTCTTCTTTTTGCCCATTTCAGCTGCATTTGCCTGTTCAAGCTGATCCACCTGTGCCAGTTTTCCTTTTATGGCAGCAAGTCTCTGCTCGCAGGAAGCAAGCTCAGATGTAAGTTTATCCCTCATAGCAGAAAGATCTGTTGTATCCTGATTGGACTGATCATACTTTGCCTTAAGTGTTTCATACTGAGGCATAAGACGATCCTTCTTCTGCTCATAAAGTCTTGCATCAGCAGAGTTTCCATCCTGAGATGCCTTCTCTGCATATCTTTCATACTTCTCCAGTTCTGACTCACACTCATTCAGTTCTCTGGCTGCTCTGTCACGTGTTGTCTCAAGTGCTGCCAGTTCCCCCTTTACATGACCCAGATCACTTCTTAACTGATTCATGTACTCATTGATAGTTTTTTCAGGATTACGTGACTTGTCAATAAGCGCATTGACGTTAGAAGCCATTATATCCTTGAATCTTGATAAGATACCCATAAGCTTACTACTCCTTTAACCTTAATCTTCTCTGCTCCATAAGTAGCAATAGGCCTGTGTACGAGCCGCAAATCTTTCAGTCTTAAGCAGCTCACGCACTTCTTCCCTAGTATACCACGCCGCATGAATCTCCTCAAATGAAGAATCGCTTAATCTTATATCCCCTTCACACTTTCCGACTACACAGACATTCATCTCGTTTGAGAAGCCGACAGCACTGTAACTCATGCCTATATGATCATCTATACTGATCAGTCTGAGTCCTGTCTCTTCCATTAGTTCTCTGGCTGCTGCCGTGTCGGCATCTTCACCCGGATCTATAAGTCCTGCCGGGAAGTTTATAACCCACATTCCTGCAGCCATTCTGAATTCACTGTTAAGCAGTATCTTCTCTCCATCAACGCTATGCATGATAAGAACGACCGCATCGGGTCGTTCTCCATGAAGTTCTTCAAATGTTTTTATATCGGGATTTCTGCTTATGATCTCATACTTCTTCAGCTGTCCGTCCGCTGTCTCATAGCTCAGATCATATCTTGTTATATAGGAACCCTGTTCCTTCTTCTCAAGTCCTAAGAATCTCACCTTATACCTCCGGAAATCCATCGCCGCCGTCTGTCTCATCAACAAACTCGCTGTCGATCCTACGTCTGATATCTTCCATCTCATCGTCCATATTGGCAAGAATATCGGCACATCTCTTCAGTCTCTTACCTACCGCTTCCGGATTCTGTATTTCCTTCTTATACTTGAGTTTATGCTCTACTGATGCCCAGAAGTCCATGGCTATGGTTCTGAACTGAACCTCAACCTTCATATGCTTCTTACCATTGGATAAGAAGATAGGAATATCAACTATCATGTGAAGGCTTCTGTAACCATTGTCCTTCGGTCTCTTTATATAATCTTTTCTCATAAGGAGGAGCACGTCATCCTGCTCCACCAGAAGGTCTGCCAGCTTATAGATATCTTCCTTAAATGAACATACAACTCTTATACCGGCAACATCAAAAAGCTCTCTTTCAAAATTCTCAAGACTTACTTCTATTCCACGGCTCATAAGCTTCTCAACTGCACTTACCGGGTCTTTAAGTCTTGTCTCAATCGACTCGAAAGGATTTCTATCGTACTGCAGAGAGAATTCCTGATTAAGAACGTTAAGCTTTGTCTCCACCTCCATGATGGCACATTTATAAAATGTCATCAGCTCGGTGAATTCCTTGGTACGAATGATCTTCTTCGCTTCAAGTTCCGCTTCTTCTCTGGATACTTCTAATTCTTCCACAAATAATATCTCCTAACCTACGGGTTCTTTACAGCTTCTTGCTGTTTCTGAATTCTATGTTTCTGTATTCCTTAGGTGTTTTACCCGTAACCTTTTTAAACACACTTATAAAATAGCTGTGCGAAGAAAAAGAAAGATCTGTGGCAATCTCTATGCTGGACTTATCTGTATACTTAAGAAGCCAGCAGGCCTCTTCAATCTTCTTATTACGCACATAAGCACTGACGGTAACCCCCGCCTCTCTCTTAAATATCTTTGAAAGATATGTCTCGTTAAGTCCTACAAAATTCGCAAGATCTGTAACAGTGATCGTTCCATGAAGATTATTGTTGATATAATCTATACACTGTATAACCTGCTTTGACTTAACAGACATTTTAACACGATCTCTCATAAGATCGTTAAACTTCATTACCATTTCACTCTGGATGCCTCTGATCTCAGATACACTTCCCATCTTATCAGCTCTCTGGATATAAGTATCGCTGAGCTTATAAGCCATATCCTGTTCCATGCCGTGAATGATACATACTCTGGTTATCATAGTTACCATGGACACAAAGTGATACATAGCATTTCTTATCGGGTTTTCCGACAGAACTCCTCTCACCTTGTCATCCGGTGCAGGTTCATCGCTCCATCTCTCATCAAGATTTTCAATCTTTCCTTCTGCAACGAGATTATAGAAACCCATCTCGCTGTCAAATGTAGGATGTTTCTGATCTGCAGCAACTTCCCTTTCTTCAAAGATACCCTGAATAATTTCGTCCTCAAATTTCGGCATATCCGTTCCCCCTAATTTCTAATGTAAATACTTATAACGCTTCCATTTACCGAATCATGTCAAAAATCAACCATAAATTTGATACAAACAACATAAATATTGTAGCATGGTATACGGGACTGCTTATATAATGTATACAATAAATTAGCCCCCTGTTAAAGAAGATTATATCTTCTTTAATCATATAAATACTTTTAACCTTCACTAATGGTAAAAGGACGTATTCAACAAATTTGGGTACGTCCTTTTATCTCGTTATAGACACAATCTGAGTCTATCACATATATTCTTTTATATCAAGCTTTAGTAACGCTCGTTAGCCGAAATTAGTGATCTAATTCCGGCATGAGCTCATCAGATACTTTCTTCATGATTTTTTTGAAGAATTCATACTCCTCGTCTGACAGGGCATTTTTCATTCTTCCCTCAACGATATTGAAGTATTTCTCGCTTAGATTCCAGTATTTATAATATCTGTCAGTAACCTTAAGATGGTACTCTCTCTTATCTGTCTCAGACTGCACTTTTTCCACATAGCCCTTCTTAATAAGTGAGTTTACCTTATAGGTTGCATTTGGAGATGATATTCCGATATAGTTTGCAAATTCATTGATCGTTGGATTTCCTAGTGAATGAATAGTCTCAACACAGTATGCTTCAACAGTTGTAAGACTCAGCTCTCTTGACTGGATCCTGTTAAAAACATCTTTATAATAATGAACTCTGAACTTCTCATACACCTCTGATAATGCGCTTCGTTCCATACTGACCTCCGAATTATCCTATCGCAAATGATATCTCCGCCTGACAGGCAACCTTGCCGTTTACTGTTGCAACAGCCTTGCCAAAACCTACGGGACCTTTTCTCTCAACAATCTCACATCTGAGATTTAAAACATCCCCGGGCTTTACCTGTCTCTTAAATCTTGCGTTCTTAATTCCTCCGAAGAATGCTATCTTACCCTTATTCTCTTCCTCTGAAAGGATAGCAACTGCTCCTGTCTGAGCAAGTGCCTCTATAATAAGGACTCCCGGCATAACATGAGCCTCAGGGAAATGTCCCTGAAAGAATGGCTCATTAACCGATACGCATTTTACACCCTCAGCCCATACTCCCGGCTCAAAGTCAGTGATCCTGTCTACGAGCTGCATAGGAAATCTGTGAGGTATTATCTCTCTTATCTGATTTGAATCCAGTTCCATACTAGTCCTCCCACTTCTTAAATACAACGCTGGCATTATGTCCGCCGAAGCCCAGTGCATTTGAAAGAGCATAACGGATATCTGCCTTGCGGCCTTCGTTAGGAACGATATCAAGATCACATTCAGGATCCGGATTCTTGTAGTTGATTGTTGCCGGTACGAATCCATCCTTAAGTGCCATAGTTGTAAAGATTGCTTCGATTGCTGCAGCAGCTCCCATAAGATGTCCTGTCATGGACTTTGTTGAGCTTACCATAAGATCATAAGCATGATCACCAAATACAGTCTTGATAGCCTTTGTCTCACCTGCATCATTAAGATGTGTTGATGTACCGTGAGCGTTGATGTAATCAATATCATCTGTTGTGATACCTGCATCTTCAACAGCCATCTTCATACATCCTGCAGCACCTGCACCTGTCGGATCCGGAGCAGTGATATGATAAGCATCACAGCTTGCACCATATCCAACTACCTCACCATAGATCTTAGCGCCACGTGCCTTAGCATGCTCAAGCTCTTCAAGAACAAGGATACCGGCACCCTCACCCATTACGAAACCGCTTCTGTCTGCATCGAATGGAATAGATGCTCTGTTAGGATCCTGTGATGTGCTGAGTGCCTGCATAACTGTGAATCCACCAAGTCCCATAGGACAGATACATCCTTCAGCACCACCTGTAAGCATTACATCCTGGTAACCATCTCTGATCTTATGAAATGATTCGCCAAGTGAATTGTTGCCGCTGGCACATGCTGTTACTATACATTCACATACACCCTTGAAACCTGTGTCGATCGCAATCTCACCTGAACACATATTTGATATAGACATAGGAATGAAGAAAGGTGATATCTTCTCATATCCTCTACTCATTCCACGTGCTGTCTGCTCTGTAATTGTTATAAGTCCACCAATACCTGAAGATACGATTGTTCCGCATCTGTATGGATCTTCCTTCTCGATATCGATTCCGCTGTCCTTTATAGCTTCTCTGGCAGCTATTATACCGAACTGTGTGTAACGATCCATCTTACGAGCTTCCTTCTTATCAAGATAGTCAGTTGGCTCATAGTCCTTAACTTCACCGGCTACCTTAACCTTGAAGTCTGTTGTATCGATCTGCTTGTTGAAATCGATACCACATACACCCTTCTTACAATTTTCCCAAGCTTCCTCGAGATTATGTCCGATAGGATTGATAGTTCCAATTCCGGTAATAACTACACGTCTCTTCATAATAATGTAAACCTCTTTCTGTATACTGTAAAAACTAAACTCTCATTCCACCAGCTACTTCAACAACCTGACCTGTTACATACTCAGCTTCGTCTGAAGCAAGGAATGCAACAACCTTAGCTACATCCTCAGGCTGTCCTGCTCTTCCAAGAGCGATTGACTTAAGCATCTCTGCCTTGATGTCCTCAGGAATAACCTTTGTCATATCAGTCTCGATGAAACCAGGAGCAACTGCATTACATGTGATTCCTCTGCTTCCAAGCTCCTTAGCCAGAGACTTTGTCATACCGATAACGCCGGCCTTGCTGGCTGAGTAATTAACCTGACCTGCATTTCCATATATACCAACTACGCTGCTGATGTTTACGATACGTCCGTAACGCTTCTTCATCATCGGTCTTGCAGCAGCCTTCATCATGTTATAAGTACCCTTTAAGTTAGTGCTGATAACAAGATCAAACTCTTCTTCTTTCATTTTCATAACAAGATTGTCTCTTGTTACACCTGCATTATTAACTAAGATTTCTACAGAACCGAACAGCTCTTCAGCTCTCTTGAAAAGATTCTCGCAATCCTCTATAGAAGTAACATTGCACTGAAATGCAGCTGCCTTAACTCCCTTTTCCTCGCAGAGTTTTACAGTCTCTTCTGTAGACTCACTTACAACAATATCGCATGTAACGATATTTGCGCCTTCCTCTGCAAGCTTTAAACAAATAGCTCTTCCAATACCACGGCTTCCGCCGGTAACAATAGCTGTCTTACCACTAAGTCTCATCATAACCTCCTGTCACTTCCTTAAGCTTCTCAATATCTTCAACCTTGTCAACTTTGATACAAGGCACATCCGTTGTCTTCTGTACAAACTTCGAAAGTGTATTACCCGGTCCGATCTCTACAAAGAGCTCAACACCCTGCTCTACCATATATCTTATGGAATCATCAAAATACACACTGCTCTGTACCTGCTTCTCTAAGATCTCAGCAACAGAGTCACTATCCTCTTTAGCCTTACCAAGCGAATTGAACACAACAGGAATCTGCATCTCACCGAAGTTCTCAGATGCAAATCTTTCCTTCAGCTTATCTCCCGCCGGTTTCATAAGTGATGTATGGAAAGGTCCGCTTACCTTAACAGGAAGGCATCTCTTTGCTCCCATCTCCTTAAGTACCACTGCCGCTCTGTCAACAGCCTCAGCATCACCTGAAACTGTAATCTGTCCAGGGCAGTTGAAGTTTGCCGGCTCAGCTATAAGACCTGTTCCCTCAAACTCCTCAGCCACCTTCTTACAGCCTTCCTTTACAGCATCCTTCTCCATGCCTATTACAGCAATCATCTTGCATTCTCTTCCTTCTGCCGCCTCTACCATGGACTTTCCACGGAAAGCAACAAGTGGAATAACCTGCTCCTCTGTGAATACACCTGCAGCATAAAGCGCAGAATACTCACCAAGTGAAAGACCTGCAGCCATATCAGGCTTGATGCCCATCTCAGCAAGAACCTTTGTTACGCCTACGGCAAATGCAACCATACACGGCTGTGTATTAGCTGTAAGATTCAGTTCTTCATCCGGACCATCAAAACAGATTTTCTTAACATCAACTACATCAGAGTTCTTATCAAAAGTCTCTTTAAATACAGGATAAGCTTCATAGAAATCTTTTCCCATTCCTACATAATGAGCACCCTGACCGGCATATAAAAATCCAATTTTCATCTTCTTATCCTCTCTTAAAGGTTGATAACAACCTTCTTTGCATCTTCATACATATCGCGGAGAATATCAGCAACAGGTCTTATCTCCTTAAGCTGACCGCATACCTGGCCTGCCATAACAGAACCTGTCTTCATATCACCATCTACTACTGCACGTCTGAGACCACCGAGTGTGATCTGCTCAAGCTCTTCACGGGAAGCAGCCTGTGACTCAAGTTTAAGATATTCTCTTGCCATTGCATTTTTAATGATTCTTACAGGAGCCTGAAGGCTTCTTCCGGTAACAGTTGTGCTGTTATCTCTTGCCTTGATAAGCTCCAGTTTATAATTCTCATGAACAGGACATTCCTCACTTACAAGGAGGCATGTACCGATCTGGATTCCGATTGCTCCAAGGCACATAGCAGCTGCGAACTGACGTCCGTCTGCGATACCACCTGCAGCAATTACAGGAATCTCTACACTGTCAACAACCTGAGGAACCAGTGCCATAGTTGTCATATCACCAACATGGCCGCCGCTCTCACCGCCTTCAGCGATTACGGCATCAGCTCCCATCTTCTCCATACGCTTTGCTAAAGCGCAGCTTGCAACTACCGGAATAACTGTAGCACCTGACTCTTTCCAGGCTTCCATATATTTTCCCGGAGAACCTGCACCTGTTGTGATAACCTGGATCTTTTCTCTTGCAAGAAGATCAGCGATATTATCCACATCAGGATTGAGAAGCATAAGATTAACACCAAAAGGCTTATCTGTCGCACGTCTTGCCTCTGCAATCTCCTGCTCGATTCTTGCAGCATCATATCCGCCGGAAGCAATAAGTCCGAGACCACCTGCCTCTGAAACAGCTGCTGCAAACTTACCTGTTGCAATATTTGCCATACCACCCTGAATAATCGGGTACTTGATACCTAACATTTCATTTAAAAGCATGTCACACCTCGCTATGAGAACTTTTTTCTCTCTCTCACGAGAAGATCGATTTCTCTGAACTTCTCATATCTGTCATTAGCTATCTCATCCGGAGAAAGGTTCTTATATCTTGCCAGATCTCTGGATATATGTTCTTCTATTTCTTTATATACAACTTCAGGGTTATGATGAATACCGCCAAGAGGTTCCTTGATAATACCATCGATAACACCAAAGTTATAAAGATCATCAGCTGTAAGTTTCATAAGGTCACAGGCCTCAGGTGCTCTGGATGAATCCTTCCAGAGAATAGAAGCAAAGCCCTCCGGCGAAAGAACTGAGTACACTGCATTCTCCAGCATGTAAACAGCATTTGCCACACCTATTGCAAGAGCACCGCCACTGGAGCCCTCTCCTGTTACTATAGATATAACAGGAACCTTAAGAGCACTCATCTCAGCCAGATTCTTTGAAATAGCGATACTCTGACCATGCTCTTCAGCATCGATTCCCGGATAAGCACCCGGAGTATCTATAAATGTGATAATCGGTCTGCCGAACTTCTCAGCCTGCTTCATCAGTCTGAGAGCCTTGCGGTAACCTTCCGGCTCCGGCATACCAAAATTGTATTCCATGTTTTCTGTAATGTTCTTTCCCTTCCTGTGACCGAGAACAGTAACAGGAGTTCCGTGGAACATTGCGATACCGCCATATATACTCTTGTCTTCTTTACCGAGATAATCACCTCTCTGAATAAAGAAGTCATCAAATATAGCGTCAATATAATCATCAACCTTAGGTCTTCTCATATGTCTTGCAAGAAAGACCTTATCATGGGCTGTCAGGTTAACAGCTTCCTTGCGGACAGCTTCATATTCCTTGCTGAGCTCTCTTGAAAGAACTGTATCACCACTTGAAGCAGCTTCCTCGAGATGCTTCGACAGCTCAGTAAGCTTCTCGTCAATCTCTCTAATAGTCATATAATATATCTCCCTTTATGCAGTCATGCAGAATTATGTTTGCTTTCGTTATCAGCTCTGAGGCAGATGCGCACTTTAGAGCGGCTTTTCACGCGGGTAAAGTGCGACACTCTGCGAAGAGCGTCCGTCCGCCACTAATTTGCATGCAGCCTAAGAATCTGTGCCAACTTATCTCGCATATCTGCACGTGCCACAATCTGATCCACAAATCCATGATCCAGCTGGAACTCTGATCTCTGGAAGCCCTGTGGCAGCTTCTGTCCGATCGTCTGCTCTATTACACGTGGTCCGGCAAATCCGATAAGTGCTCCCGGCTCAGCGAGAGTAATATCTGCCAGAGTTGCAAAGCTTGCGCTTACACCACCTGTAGTCGGATGTGTAAGAACTGATACATACAGTCCGCCGTTCTCACTATATCTCTTTACTGCAGCTGATGTCTTAGCCATCTGCATAAGTGATAAGATACCCTCCTGCATTCTGGCACCACCGCTGGCAGTAAATATAATAATAGGCAGCTTAAGCTTTTCAGCGATTTCAAAACTTCTTGTAATCTTCTCGCCTACCGCAATTCCCATACTGCCCATCAGGAATTCACTTGCCATAACTGCAACAACGCACTTGTTGCCTTCTATTTCACAAACCCCTGCAAGCACACCTTCATCAAGTCCTGTGTCCTTCTGGAGTTTCTCTATTTTTGAATTGTAATCCGGATATTTAAGGGGATCGATGACCGGAAGTAACAAAGTTACATCCGGAGCAGGTAAAGCTTTCATCGCTTTCCGACTCCGGATATATATCTTCATCACTTTGTTTTGCCGGCTCCATGAACACTTCAAACTCCCTGGATGCACCCTTTTTTACAGGTGTGCTTTTCTTCTTTCCAAAAAGTTTCATGTCCGTCCTCCGAAGAATTCTTACTTATGCTCCTCTACGTAGTCAACAAGATCCTGAACTGTCTTGATGTTTGGAAGATCCTCATCTGAGATAGCAACACCGAGGTTCTCCTCTATAGCCATGCCAAGCTCTACAGCATCAAGAGAATCAGCATCAAGATCCTCTGAAAGAGACGCCTCAAGTACGACCTTCTCCTCATCACAGTTAAGAACGTCAACGATAATTGCCTTGATTTCTTCGAACATTTTAAAATCTCCTTTTTCCCTTTAGAATTGATAGCATTTATTATTTAAAATTCTTTAACTATCCATGTCTATTATAACGGTCAGACGATGAATGTCAACCTAAATATTTAAAATTATTTAGATATTGACAAACATATATTATATATATATTATTAGTGTGGCGAAGGGGTATGTAGTATTGAAAACTACATCATATGTTTCACGAAACCACTCAAACAGCAGGAGGATTCCCCGGTTCGTTATGGATACAGTTATAAATAACAACGCTAATATAGATTCTACCGAAACAGAGCTTACTCTCACACCTGAAGCAGGTGTTGCCGGAAGCTTTGTTTCTTCATGTGTGGACAAAAATGGACGCCTGTTAAAAATAGATTTTCAGAACGATGACAACTTCAACTTCGGCTTCGATGTTGTGGATGTCCTCGCAAAGAAATGTCCTGAAAAGATTGCCATGATACATCTGTCCCGTCTTGGAAAAGAGCGTCGTTTCACCTTCCGTGATATGTACTACTATTCCAACAAGACAGCCAATTATCTTATGTATCTCGGCATCAAGAAGGGTGACCGTGTAATGGTTGTTGTAAAGCGCCATTATCAGTTCTGGTTTATCATGATCGCGCTTCATAAGATCGGTGCTATCGCAGTACCTGCATCTTATCTTCTGACCCGTAAGGACTTCGAATATCGTTTCAGAGCAGGCCATATCAACGGAATTCTTGCCACATCAGATGGTGAGGTTGCTGAGGAGATATCTAAGGCTGCAAAGAATTATGATGGTCTTAAATGCAAGGTTCTCGTAGGCGGCGGCACCCGCAAGGGCTGGTCAAGCTATAACCGCGACATCAGTTTCTTCTCTTCTCATTTTGTAAGAACTGAAGATACAGCCTGCGGCAATGATCCGATGCTTATGTTCTTTACATCAGGAACCACATCTTATCCAAAGATTGCAACCCATAACTTTAAGTACCCTCTCGGTCATTACATTACAGCAAAGTACTGGCATCAGGTTGATCCTGACGGAATACATTTTGCCATAAGTGATACCGGATGGGGCAAAGCACTCTGGGGCAAGCTTTATGGACAGTGGCTGTGTGAAGCTACAATATTCACTTATGATTACGATGAATTCTTCGGTAAAGAGATAATCAGTCTCATAGAGAAGTACAAGATAACAACCTTCTGTGCTCCTCCTACCGTATACAGAATCTTAGTACATATGGATCTTAAGAAGTTCGATCTGTCACACCTGAAGAATGTAACAACTGCAGGTGAGGCACTGAATCCTATTATATATAAGCGTTTCTACGAAGCTACAGGACTTAAGATCATGGAGGGCTTCGGTCAGACCGAGACTACTCTTACTATTGCAAACCTCAAGGGTACCGAGCCAAAGCCGGGTTCAATGGGTCTTCCAAGCCCGATGTATGACATTCACGTTATGCGTCCGGATGGATCAGACTGCGAGCCTATGGAAACAGGTGAGGTATGCATCAAAATTTCAGATGGTATTCCTAACGGACTTTTCATGGGATATTATCTGGATGCAGAAAAAACTAATTCCATCTGGCATGATGGTTACTATCATACCGGAGATACTGCATATAAAGATGAGGACGGCTACATGTGGTATGTAGGACGTACCGACGACGTTATCAAGTCCGCCGGCTACAGAGTTGGTCCTTTCGAGATTGAAAATGAGATCATGAAGCTTCCTTATGTTCTTGAGACAGCCGTAACCAGTGTTCCGGATCTTATCCGTGGTCAGGCTATTAAGGCTTCTATCGTTCTAAATAAAGAAACGGAGCCATCTGAAGGGCTCCGTAAAGAAATTATGAAATATCTTAAAACCAATCTTGCCTCTTATAAGAGACCTAAGATTGTTGAGTTCGTTACTGAACTGCCTAAGACAGTCAGCGGCAAGATCAGACGAGCTGAGATCAAGCAAAAAGACTGGCAGGGAGAAACTCCAGCAGAGTCCCAAACAGAACACCAAGAAGATAAAGAGTGATAATGATGCGAAGGTTTTCCTTCGCATTTTTATTGTTCTTTATCAGCACCATTATTCCCACGCCTGCTCCTACAAGCAGTCCCGACATCATCTGTCCGAAACCGATTACTCCGGTAAGGTACATTTCCGTAAGGACTATGGATGCTGCACAGTTAGGTATAAGACCTATAAGTCCTGTAAGCACCTGTCCTATAAAGAACTTATTGAATATAAGTCCTGACAGCTTCTCAATCCCGAAGGATTCCACCAGAATATTTATAAGAACTGAAAAGATAAATATAAACAGAACCGTCCCTGCTGTATGCTTAAGAGACGATACAAATATTCCATCTTCTGTATCGCAGTGATGATGCTCATGGGTTTCTTTAGTGAAATCATGGGCTACCGACTTACGTCTATCATATATCTTAACCACTGCATCAACTATAAAGCCTGCTGTTATTCCTATCACAGCCTTTGTAAGAAGCACCTTTACGATGAATCCAAGACCTGTTCTCTCAGATATCATGATCGGAAGCATCTCATCCGAGGTTGAAAGGAATATAGCTATAAGCGTTCCTGCTGTAATAACTTTTCCCGAATATAGAGATGCCGCAGCGGCCGAAAAACCACACTGCGGTACAGCTCCCAGGAGTCCTCCGAAGAGGGGGCCAAGATGTCCCGCCTTCTCGACACCATGCTTGGTCTTCTCACTGGTCTTATGCTCCAGTATCTCCATTAAAAGATAAGTTACAAACAGAAACGGAATAAGCTTTAGTGTATCAATTATTGCATCTGCAAAAGCTTCTTTCATCATTTACTCCGTATCTTATAATTCAATATCCAGTTCCACCGGACAATGATCCGAACCGTAGATATCAGTTAATATCTTTGAATCGGTTATCTTCGTCTTAATATCATCTGACACAAGGAAGTAGTCAATGCGCCATCCCGCATTTCTCTCACGGGAATTAAAGCGGTATGACCACCAGGAATATACATCCTTTGTATCAGGATAAAGCATTCTGAAGGAATCCGTAAATCCTGCTCCCAGGAGCTCCGTCATCTTACCGCGCTCTTCATCTGTAAAGCCCGGGTTATGATGATTAGATGCCGGATTCTTAATATCTATATCATTATGGGCAACGTTCATATCGCCGCATATGATGACCGGTTTCTTCTCAGCAATTCCTGCCACATATGCACGGAAATCATTCTCCCACTCCATTCTGTAGTCAAGACGCTTAAGTTCATTCTGGGAATTAGGTACATAAACTGTGATAAAGATATAATCACCCATATCAAGGGTTATCAGTCTTCCCTCATCGTCATGCTTCTCTATTCCCATGCCATAGGTTACATTTACCGGTTCCTTCTTAGTAAAAACAGCAGTTCCCGAGTAACCTTTTCTCTTTGCATAATTCCAGTACTGATGATAGCCCGGAAGGTCAAGTTTAAGCTGTCCCTCCTGCATCTTACTTTCCTGAATACCAAAGATATCGGCATCTATATTCTTAAAGAAATCCATAAAGCCCTTTCCTGTGCAGGCTCTGATTCCATTTACGTTCCAGGATATAAGCTTCATCTTCTTCTCTTTCTCCTCCTAACCGGTATCTTTGTCACAAATGTAAGTATAATACTGAACATGAGCATAAAGCCGAAGCCCTCTGCCGCAGCCAGAAAATCGTCGATAATAGCGTTATCAAGTACCCCAAGTGCAAGCTTAAGTATTACAAACGTAAGCGGATTTACAAAAAGCAGCATTCTCGGAACAAGCATTCTTCCGATGAATACAAAGTACATAAATCCAAGGGATACTCCTGCTATTGCCAGCCAGTAAAAAACATAGAACGGAATGGAAACGTAGTAGAATACATTTTCAATAGTCGATATAATCTCCGCTCCCATAAGTCTCGTTGTAAAAAGGGTCTTATAGAGTACAGGAAGAATGATCCTGACTCCCATTATGAAAAGCAGAGACAGTGCCGCACAGTAAGCACTTACTTCATAGAGCATTGCCATATAGAAATCTGTGGTATACCGCTTTCTTCTTGCAATATTCACAGCTCTTACTGAGTCTTTTATTCCTGTAAGGAAAAATGGTGCGGCTACGGCTGCTAAGATAAGACCCGCTCTGAACCTTATCATCGGCATTATAGCCCAGTTGCTCTCTATAAGTCCGTTACGGCTGTTTCCTTCACCATAAGCCCCTATAAGCCACTCAGCGGCCATCAGGAGCGCGGCTCCGAACATACCTAATATGAGATTTTTAACAACCTTCTGTCTGTTCTTCATATAATCCCCAAAAGGGCAGCCCCTCTCGGCTGCCCTATATATACGTTTTACTGTAATCTTGTAAATATCTGCTGTGCCTCTGCGAGATCCTGTTCATCCTGCATGGTAAATGTAACCAGTACGATGATCTTATCAACTCTCTTAGCATAGCATACTCTTCTTCCAGCCGGATTCTGATCAGCCGGGATATCGAGACATGCCCACTGGTCACCCAGGAAAGGTACTCTCTTTATGATAAGTCCCTCATATCTGTTAAGTGCCATTGTGAGATAATCCTCTGCTGTAATATCCTCATAAAGAGTTACGCTTGGATTAACATATGATACAACGACATTTGAACCGGTAACCTTATTATATGCTATAGCACAGTAAGATGTTTCTGCATCCGCAGTTGTTTTATAACCATACCAGAAGTTATTGACATCTTCTACAGAAAGACCGGTTGCCGAAGCAACGCCTTCTGCATCGTAGAATGCCCAGTCTGTTTCTGCAACAGATATCTTCAGGTTTGCAAGCTGATTATAGTAAGTATCATTTTCATAAACGCCTGCTTCAAGAGCATCTGTAAGCGAAGCTCTTACCGCATCAGAGATTCCACCACCGGATTCCTTATCGTATACAAGTGCATCACCCGGTGTAGCATCTGTAACAGATGCATTCAATGGTTCCGGTTCATACTTCTGATGCTCCTCTGATTCGTTTGTGAAATTCGGAGAAACGTAAGGCTCCTCCTCGTTTTTTCCGCATCCTGCTAATGATGACAAAACCAGTGTGAACAGCAGCAGGACAGCTGTTTTCTTCTTTAAGGACATAATCCCTCCAAAATATTAAACAGTTTTTACTCTGTTACTGAATCCGGATCTTCGATCTCAGCAATTGCCTTCTTGTGCATTGGAATACGGCAGTTCTTGTTGTTACCAAACTCTACGATAACTGTCTCGTCATCAGGGATATCGATAACTGTTCCGAAGAAACCGCTTGTTGTCATTATAGAACATCCAGGCTTAAGATTAGTCATCATCTCCTGATGCTTTGCCTGCTGCTTCTTCTGTGGTTTTACAGCCATGAAATAGATCATAAGACCGAAGATAACAACGTAGATAAGAATAACGAGTAATCCGCCGCCTGCCGGTGTCTGACCTGCCTCTGCTGTAAGTACATTAATTAAACTCATAATTTTTCTCCTTAAATGTTTTTTCAGGACTGCTGTGTAACCTGCATAAGTTTCCTCTGTTTGTACTCCTTAAAGCTGTGGTTTTCTATTGCCTCCCGAATTTCCTTCATCATATTATTATAAAAGTAAAGATTATGCAAGACACAAAATCTCATGCCCAGCATCTCATTCCTTACCAGAAGGTGTCTGATGTAAGCTCTTGAATACCTTTTACAGACCGGACAGTTACATGTCGGATCCAGTGGTGATTCATCAAGTTCGAATCTTTTATTCTTCATATTGAGCTTGCCGAAGTTGGTATATACCTGTCCATGACGGCCGTTTCGTGACGGATATACGCAGTCAAAGAAGTCCACTCCTCTGTCTACGGCTTCAAGAATATTTGCAGGCGTTCCAACTCCCATAAGATAAGTCGGCTTATCAACCGGAAGATGCGGAACCGTAACATCCAGTATGTGATACATTTCCTCATGACTCTCACCTACTGCAAGTCCGCCTATGGCATAGCCCGGAAGATCCATCTCTGCTATTCTCTCAGCGTTGGCGATTCTTATATCATCTATGATACCGCCCTGATTTATACCGAAGAGAAACTGCTCTTTGTTAATGGTTGTCTCAAGGCTGTTCAGTTCATCCATCTTATCCTTACATCTTTTAAGCCATCTCTCTGTACGTGCCACCGAGTTCTCGATATAACGTCTCTCTGCCTTTGCAGGAGGGCACTCATCAAATGCCATGGCTATTGTAGATGCCAGGTTCGACTGGATCTGCATACTCTCTTCCGGTCCCATAAAAATCTTTCTGCCATCTATATGGGAATTAAAGGTTACTCCTTCTTCCTTGATGGCACGAAGCTTTGCCAGAGAGAATACTTGAAATCCTCCCGAATCAGTAAGAATAGGCCGGCTCCACGTAGTCATCTTGTGAAGCCCGCCTAACTTATAAACTATATCATCTCCCGGTCTTACATGCATATGGTAGGTATTGCAGAGAAGAACCTCTGTTTCAATCTGCTCAAGGTCTTCTGCTGATACAGCGCCCTTTATGGCTGCCGCTGTTCCTACATTCATAAAGACGGGGGTTTTTATAACACCGTGCGGTGTTTCGAAGTCTGCCCTTTTGGCAAGACCATCTCTAGTAATCAGTTTGTACATTAATCTGCTGTGTTTAGATATATCTACTCTGCTCTAAGTGTAACATCCAGGGTAACCTCATTATACTTACCCATTTCAGATCTGTAGATTTTTATCTGAACAGTATCTCCTTCATTAAAAGTCTGCAATCTGCTTTTCACATCCTCAGTAGTATAAACTTCCTTACCCTCAATTTCAACTATTATGTCGCCGGCATACATTCCTGCTTCCTCTGCAGGTGAATCTTTCACGACTTCCTTAACATATACGCCTTCCGGCAGTCCGTAGATCTGAGAATATCCTTTATCAACTTCCACACCGTTGATACCAAGATAAAGCTCCTGCTTGATCTCACCATTGATAATGCCGTTAATTATTTCCATAGCTGTGTTGATCGGAATAGAGAAGCCCATTCCTTCAACCTTTGAGTCTACATACTTAACTGAATTTATTCCTATAACCTGTCCCTGGGCGTTGATAAGAGCACCGCCACTGTTACCAGGATTGATAGCTGCATCTGTCTGAATATATCTTCCTTCGCTTCCCTCTATGGTTCTGTCAAGAGCACTGATATATCCGACTGTTACTGACTGACCGTATCCGAGTGCATTTCCTATTGCTATTGCAGGCTCTCCAACCTTGAGGTTATCTGAATCTCCAACCTGTGCAATTGTTATGGCCGATGAAGTTGAATCCTTCATATCACCAAACTTTACAGCTACTACCGCAACGTCCTGACCTTCATCATAACCTGTCACTGAAGCCTTAACTATCTCGCCATCACAGAAGCCGACATTAATCTCATCTGCTCCCTTGATAACATGATAATTAGTTGCAATATATAAAAGCTTGTCTGTTTTTCCGATTATTATTCCGGAACCTGCACCTGTAGCTTCCTCTGTTCCTGACTGGAAGAAATATGTATAGTCGGTAGTAACCTTTGTTGTAATAGATACAATAGAGGTCTGTGCCTTATCTACTATCTCAGCCACATCGTAGGATACGGTTCCTGTTGTACCTGAAGTGTTGACTGCAGGCTGAATAGCAACATTATCTGATGCAGAAGTATCAGGCTCATCCGCCTCAGCTTCCTGCTTTGTACCCACAAATCTGCCGGTCATATAATTAACACCCTGAAAGGCTGCACCTGATACAAGTCCAAATGTAAGAGCCAGGGCTGTAACCTTTGCCATGCTCTTTCCAAAACCGCTCTTCTTCTCCGGCTTATTATTCCTTGATCCTCCTGTCATTCCGGCATTTACAGGCTGCTCCGGAGTTACCGGCTGCACACCCTGATTGTATCCGGTATACATGCTCTGATCATAGTTAAAATCTTCATAGTTGTCACTCATTCTGATCACTCCTTTTCCTATGGATTGTTTACATCCTTTAAGATTTGAATCAATCTTAGTATCTGAATGTGAACAAAGTGTGACGCTCAGATTTCAAATTTCTGAAGATATTATATAGTCAATTTTCAGAAAGTTTTTAAGCTTCATTTAAGCTTTCTGTGTTCCTTACAACCCGCGTGGTTCCTAGGTTTTCAGGGGCACAGGTCCCTCTTGTGGAATCAGTGATCTCCCCTGTAATGCCCTCATCCAGCTGAACCGGAATATAGGCTGTAATCGCCACTTCACTTCCGTATTCTGTCTCATAGTCAGTGATGCCATTCTTCTCTAAGATAAATCTTACTTTATCATAGTCACCATAGGCTATCCCCGAATATTTCCTCATGACGCAGTCAACAAGCTCGCCTGTTTCTGCTGCAAGAAGAGCTTCCTTTGCCGCATCGCTATACGCACGGACCAGACCGCCCGTTCCGAGAAGGATGCCTCCGAAATATCTGGTAACTATAATGAGAATATCCTGAACACCGGAACCGTTAACTATATCAAGTATAGGTTTTCCGGCTGTTCCCTTCGGCTCCCCATCATCCGAAAACTTAAGTCTTGGATTGGTATCACCAAAAGAATAGGCATAACATACATGCCTGGCATCATAATATTTTTTTCTGGTTTCAGCCACAAGAGCCGCAGCCTCTTCTTCGCTGGTTATCCTGTGAGCTTCACCTATAAAGCGGGACTTCTTGACTATAACCTCCGCCTCGCCTGATTTCAGTATCTGTTTCATATTTATCCTAATTATTTAAGTAGTTTCTTCAGCTCATCCATGAAAGTATTCACATCCTTGAATTCTCTGTAAACAGATGCAAATCTTACATAGGCAACGCCGTCAAGATCCTTGATCTTATCCATGAGAATTCCGCCTATTACGGAGCTGTCGATCTCCTTCTGTCCCATATTGTAGATTTCAGCTTCAACCTCATCTACACAGGCCTCGATCTTCTCAATCGGAACCGGTCTCTTATGACATGATCTGATAACACCCTGCTCTATCTTGGATCTGTCATAAGGCTCTCTTGTTTTATCCTTCTTGATAACCATAAGAGGTACAGTCTCAACCTTCTCATAAGTAGTGAATCTTTTGCCGCATACATCACACTGACGGCGACGGCGGATAGCAGAATTATCGTCTGCCGGTCTTGAGTCTATAACTCTGGTATTATCATCTCCGCAAAAAGGACATTTCATACTTTGTAACCTCCGAAACATATTTGGTTTTGACATTACGTCAACCTCTACTGTAACATAAAAAAGCCCTGTTTTCAACGGTTTTACCGAAGTTACGGCGTTATTTATCATGAACTTGAGACTTGAAAACTTGAGGCTAATACGTTACTATTCTTCTTATGATTAAATGAAAGGTGAATACACCATGATACTCTCATGTCAGAATATCCAGAAAAGCTTCGGAGATACTCCGATTCTTAAGAATATAAACTTTAATATAGAAGAGCATGACAAAGCCGCCATCATAGGTATCAACGGCGCCGGCAAGACTACTCTCCTCCGTATTATCCTTGGAGAGCTGTCTCATGATTCAGGATGCGTAGTCCTGGGCCGCGATGTCAGACTGGGATATCTCTCCCAGCAGGCTTCAGACAGTCTGGACTCCACCGTATATGATGCCATGAAGGAAGCAAAGGGCTATATCCTTGAGATGGAGAGCCGTATAAGGGCTCTTGAAGAGGAAATGAAGGACAAAACCGGCGACGAGCTTGCAGCTATTCTCGAGGCTTATAACCGCCTTACAACACGTTATGACCATGAGAACGGTTATGCATATGAAAGTGAGATTACGGGAGTTCTTAAAGGTCTCGGCTTCAGTACTGCTGATTATGACAGACACATCAGCACGCTCTCCGGAGGTCAGAAGATGAGAATCGCTCTTGGACGCCTTCTTCTGTCTCACCCTGATATCATAATCCTCGATGAGCCAACTAACCACCTGGATATGCCATCTATATCCTGGCTGGAAGGTTATCTATCATCCTATTCAGGTGCAGTAATCGCTGTCAGCCATGACCGTTACTTCATAGACAGAATATCTAATAAGATAATCGAGATCGATCAGGGCGTATCCACTGTCTTCAACGGAAGCTACTCCTTCTACAGTACTGAGAAGGCTAAGATCCGTCAGGCTAAGATCAACGCCTACATGAAGCAGCAGGCTGAGATACAGCACGAGGAAGCTGTTATAACAAAGCTTAAGCAGTTTAACCGTGAGAAGTCCATAAAGCGCGCAGAGAGCCGTGAGAAGAAGCTGGACAAGATAGACCGCCTTGAGAAACCTACTGAAGTAAATGCAGATATGAGACTCACTCTCACACCTGTTACAGAGTCCGGTGAGGATGTTCTTCTCGTACAGGACCTGACAAAGAGCTTTGGAGACAACCGTCTCTTTACTAATATTGGGATAGATATCAAGCGAGGCGAGAAGATTGCTCTTATCGGTGGCAACGGAACCGGTAAGACCACCATCCTTAAGATCATCAACCGCCTGGAATCCAAGGACAGCGGAACCATAACACTTGGTTCACGAGTAAGAATCGGATACTTCGATCAGGAGCATCACGACCTTGATCCGAGCAAGTCAATCTTTGACGAGATGTCAGATTCCTTCCCGGATATGAATAATACCAAGATAAGAAATGTTCTGGCCGCCTTCCTTTTTACCGGCGAGGATGTATTTAAAACTATAGGAGAATTATCAGGAGGAGAACGCGGACGTCTGTCCCTTGCAAAGCTTATGCTGTCTCCTGCTAACTTCCTTATACTCGATGAGCCTACAAACCATCTGGATATTCCTTCAAAGGAAATCCTCGAGGATGCACTGTCAAACTACACAGGTACCATCCTTACCGTAAGCCACGACAGATACTTCATCAATAAGATTGCTACAAGAATTCTGGAACTCCGCAACAAGGTTATCACAAACTACAAAGGTAATTATGACTTCTATGAAGAGAACCGCGACCGTATCTACGAGCTTCAGAATGCTGATAATGAAAATGCAGATAACAGGGAAACTGTTACGAAGCAGGGCTTCTCAATAGTATCCACTGAAGAATATGCAAAGGAAAATAAAAAAAGCTCCAAGGAGGAGTACGAAAGTTCTAAAGCTGAGTACGCCCGCCAGAGGAAGCTCGCCAGTGATCTGAAGAAGGTTGAAGGCGCCATTGAACGCGCTGAGAACCGCATAGCGGAAATCGACGAAGAGATGAGCCTTCCTGAGAACGGAACCAACGCAGAGCTGCTGGGACGCCTTACAGAGGAGCGTGAGGCGCTGGAGGCAGAGCTGATGGAGCTGATGGAGCGCTGGGAGGCGATTCAAAGTTAAATATATACGGACGGAAGCGCCAGCTATTGTATAAACTTGGCTTCAGCCCCTGAGCATATGGAGTATGGAGTGGCTGGCAGGCCGGTGCGTGTTCCAGAGCCCTATTACGGGCGGTTGGAACGCGACATCCGGCTGCCAGCCATAAAAACAGCCCCTGATTGCTCAGGGGCGTACGTATTTTAATATTATCGTGCGAGAGGCGTCGGTGTATTGTTGATGTCTTCCATCTCATCATACTCCCTTGCGAGCTTCTCAACATCGCTCTCCACTCTTGTAACTCCTATTCTCGGCAGTTCGAAATCATGTCCGTTCTGCTTCAGGAACTTATGTGCGATCATAAATGTCATCTCATTGAAGTTAACCAGATATCTGTTATTAACATCCTTGATCATCTCATCTATTGAATAATACGACTTAGCTGTAATTCCCTTGAATATCTGATAAAATGCATCCACAACTATCTTCTTCTGAACTGAGAAGTCTGATGCGATATCCATAACAGGAAATGCCATAAGGTATGCTCTCAGCCAGTCTGTATCTGACTTAAGCCACTCAACCTGTACATTATAATCCTGTGTCATATCATATATTTCTTTCTCCCAATAATAAGAAACATATGATGCATTCATGATTCTCTCTATCTGATCGTCGGTAAGGTTAAGTCCAAACTTCTTGTTAAACTTAGAAACTATTCTTACTCTCTTTGAAGTCGACTGAGTAAGCTTGTATCCGGCTCCCTGATTAACATTCTGCTTTATCTCACGATACTCTATACTCTTCTCTCTCTTCTTTTCATTCTTTCCCGATTTAACCAGCTTGGAAATAATGGATGCTATAACTATAAACGGAATAAGGCCGCTGAACGCGGAGAATACTCCTCCCGCAAGCAAAGAGAAAGCCACCGTAACGAAAATTATAGTGAAGAATCCCCCTATTAACTTTGGAATTGTCCCGAGTACTGATTTCATTTTTCTCCTGACTCCCGGGTCTTCACGACCTTTGACCAGGTACCAGCATATGACAATAAATAGTATTGTGCCCATCTAATACGTAACCTTTCTTAAAACACCGATTCCTAAAAAATCGGTATCAATTATATCATATCTCACTCTCGTCTCCAAGTACAATGCGGATACGTGTACCAAGTTCAGTTCTGGAAAGAATCTCGAAATGACCATTATGCTTATCTACTATCCACTTAGCTATGGACAGTCCCAGACCTGTTCCCTTTATCTCTCTGGTCTCATCAGATCTGTAGAAACGCTCAAACATATGTTTAACGTCTGCCTCAGCCATTCCGATTCCGGTATCCTGAACCTGAAGGTATGCCAGTCCCTTCTCGTTTCGTCCTATCCCGAGTTTAATCTCGTCTTTTTTCTCTGTGTACTTGGCTGCATTATCTATAAGAATTCTTACAGCCTGCTTAAGAAGCGTTTCATCAGCTTCTATTGTTATCTCTTCTTCAGGAGCACTGTATTTGTAAATGTGATCCTCATCGATCATCAGTGACTCCTCATATATTTCCTGCATCATCGCATTAAGCGATAACTGCTCCTTCTTAAGGATGGTCTTACCACTGTCTCCTCTGGCCAGGAAGAGCAGCTGTTCAACCAGCTTATTCATATGATCAGCTTCATGAACTATGGCATGAATGGATTCGTCCAGAACTTCCTGATCCTCTCTGCCCCAGCGCTCCAGCATATTTGCATATCCCTGGATAACTGCGATCGGAGTACGAAGCTCATGTGATGCATCATTTACGAATCTTGCCTGCTGCTGATAAGTTTCTTTCATCCTTATCAGAAGGTTATTCATAGCAGCCTCAATTCCTTCAAGGTCTTTATCCTGAAGAGAAAGAGGTGCTTCTTCTCCCGGTTTAATACTCTCAATCGCCGACTCGATCTCATGATATTTACTGCCATCTGAAAGAGTCAGTCGGTTAAGTCTGTCTGCTCTTACTGCTATCTCATTGATAGGCTTAAGAGTTTTTCTGATACGTTTTCCTTCACCATATAATCCAAATAAAATCGACATACCCTGAAGTCCTATCAGTATTCCGATAAAACCAACGATATATCCGCCATCAGGCATAATATCCAGATTAAGAAGTTCTGTTCCCTCAGTGTCAAGAACCTGATACTCAAGAGCTTCTTTATCTCTGTCATAGTATACGGTTCTTATCCTGTCTATATCAAAGCCGGCATCACTGTGTGACTCCTGCATATAAGCCCAGCCGCCGCACATAATACCGAATATAAGAAGATTCTGTACAAAATAGATTCCCATCTTGCTTCTTACAAGCTGCCAATGAAGCCGTCTTGTAATGGAGTTCATTCTCTTCTTTGAAGATTTTTTAGCTACAACCGGTTCCTGTAATTCAGATTCTGATTCAATTACCTCAATTTCTTCAGAGTCCATATATTACCCCTCGCTCTTAATTACGTAACCGACGCCTCTGACTGTCTGAATCATCTTAACATCATACTCATCATCAATTTTCGAACGCAGATATCTGATATATACGTCGATTACATTTGTCTCACCGACATAATCATATCCGCAGACCTTTTCCAGGAGGGTATCTCTCGAAAGTACGATATCCATATTCTGAAGCAGTGTCTGAAGCATCAGAAACTCTCTATTGGTAAGTTCTATAAGATGTCCGTCATACTTAACTTCATGCCTTGGGATACTGAGTGTAAGCTTCTCCCATGTAAGAACGCCCTCATCCTTCTTTGACTCTTCTGATGCAGCCGCATCAGCTCCTGCACCTGCTGCAAGAGCAGCTCTGTTTCCGTAAAGCTTGAGTACTACTCTTATTCTTGCCAGCAGTTCTTCGATAGCAAAAGGTTTTGTTATATAATCAACAGCTCCGGCATCAAGTCCTGAAACCTTATCCATAACTGCATCTCTTGCGGTAAGGAGAATTACAGGTACTGATTTCTCCCTTGAAAGTCTTCTCATTACTTCAAGACCATTAAGCTCCGGAAGCATTATATCCAGGAGTATAAGATCGTAATCGTTCTCCAGGGCCATCTCAAGGGCCTCACGTCCATTACCGGATTTGCTGACTTCATATCCGTCATGTTTAAGCTCCAGCTCCACAAATCTGGCAAGTTTCTCTTCATCCTCTACTACAAGTATGTGTGACATATCTGTCTCCTATCTTATATAATTTTAAAGTTTATCAAACTTCTCTTTTACGTAATCAGCTGCCTCTGATGCCTTACCGATAAGCTTGTTAGCCTCTGTCATATCATCTCTTCCTATAAATGAATATCTTACTCCGAAGAATAATGATACTATGATAGCAACAAAGCTTACATGCCATGCAACTAAGAGAATAATAACAACTATCCAGAGCTTGATACGGAGGATCTCATCTCCCTTATGATCTATCTTAAGATAGTTGTTGGCAAGCTTATCCATTATGATACTGAAAAGATGCTTAAGCTTTGTACTTACAGGCCTTGCAGCTTCTCTTTCATACCTGTCGACCTTGTCCTCAACATCCTCAAAGGAAGTATGATCTTCGCGGCTGGTTGTTACCATCACCTCCGACGGAGCCTTTGCCTTTCCTATTTTCTCAAGGAAAACCATGGCGTCGAGCAGGTCACCATCACAGGCCTTAAGTGCATTGCGTGCTTCATCAGCAGTCACATCAGCTCTTGCTCTTAACTTCTCAACTTTTTCCATCTCATCCATAATGTCATCCTCAACTTTCTCAACACATACTATGCAGTAGTCGTCCATCTTTTGGCGATAGTATACCTA
>ONEC01000101.1 GCA_900316715.1 uncultured Eubacteriales bacterium | reverse complement strand
ATATGGGGAGACAATATATTTCGATGGCAAAAATGTAGATGATCTTCCGACAGAGACTACTAAGGTCTATTATGATGATTACAGCCACTGGCCAAAGCAGCTGTATTATCACACCGAAGAAGATGGATCAGTTACTCTTGCATATCATAGATGGCAGAGTTACTATGCTTCACCTATAGCAGGACTTGATGATAATGAAATGGTGTCTGAATTTGGAAAATTTGGACAGATAGATCAGAAGTTTGTAACAATGGTTAATAATACTGATGATTATCCTAACAATGATCAGATGGGTGGAGATGGAACTATAGTTAAGCAAGGCTTTTTACCACAGCAGCCTTAAATGATTTAAGAGGAAGACAGTTTGAAGATTTCAGTTAGAAGAAAACTGAATAATAATGGTGCTGCAATGATGGTTTCTATAATCATCATTGCAGTGCTCATGATATTTGCATTTTCATTGGTTCTAATATCGTATTCTTTATATGCGTCTCAGAATAAGAATCTGGCAAGCATGAGGAATATGGAGGCTTGTAGTACTTTGAGCGTTGCTCTTGAGAGAGATATTGTGAGTGATGATGCACATAAAGACAGCAATCTATGGAAATATCTGAGATGCAATGTTTTTAGTTCTACCTGGCCGTATTATGACGAGAATGAAAGCGGACATCATAAAGAGCAGGCTGTTAAGAAGTTTTATCTTGAAGGTTATTCAGAGATGGAAGGCCTTCCGGCTAAAACATCAGTGCAGATGTACTGGACACTTCCTGATGGTGTAGATATGACTGATTATGCCGGACTGACAGAAGATCTGGAAAAAATGGATTTTAAAAACGGTATCAAGCTTTATGTAGAGATACAGTGTGATACAGCAAATCAATCATATAAGATAGTTGATGTATATAAGTTATTTGTAGAGGATCAGACTTTAGACGAGAATGCAACGCAGTTACAGAAGGAGATAAAGTCGATAAAGGACAGCTCTGATTATAATCCTGATCATAACACTGAAATTTCTGAAAAAGAAAAATGGACATGGAGACACGAATCGAGAAAATGATGAGATTTAAATTCTTAAAACAGAATAATAATGGATCGACCATGGTGGAAACTCTTGTGTCCTTCACTGTGATTGCTATTGTTATGGCTGCATTATATGCGATTGTCAGCTTTTCGTCTGAATTATGGATGAATTCCATAGATGCCAGCCGTGTTCAGCAGCATTTTTCAGAGGAAATCAGTAAGAAAAATCCTGACGCTGCCTTTGTTCAGAAGACAATATATAAGGCAGGATTTGCAGGAGAATCGGGTAATGAGAGTGAATATGCAGGACTTGTGCTTGTGGTGGATGATGGAGATGATTCAAATCAGTTCTATATCTCATTAAGTGATATAAGTGCGGAGAGCTATGTGAGCGTAGATGATTCAGTTAAGGATGAAAATATAGTAGCTCCTAAGGTTCTGATGTTTAAACATAAGAGTCAATACAATGAGTCTGGAGAATAAGTATGAATTCATTTTTTAGAAAAAAAGTGAATAGAAAGCGTTTTAAAAACAGTGGTATGACACTGGTTGAAATGATAGTCAGCTTTGCTCTGCTTAGTTTGATCGTGGCGGCATCGACTGTTATTATTTCGAATGTGACAACACTGTATTATAAAGTGCGTGGAGAGAATTATGCCCGTCAGGTTAGTGATATTGTTATGACGAGAATCACTTCTGAGATTGCCGGGGCAAAGTACAGCAGAAAAAATATAAGTTCAAATCCTTCCATAGCATCAGATTCTAATAGTATTGAACTGTATGATAAGACTAATACGAGACTTATAATTTCCGTTTCGAATGAAGGAATACTTAATATTATATATCCTGAAATAGATGATAAAATTGAAACAGAAAACAGTAGAGTTGCTGTTGAATGGAAATTTGATAAAAACATTTATAATGGGTTCGTAATAGAAGAACTTAAGTTTGCACAGCCTTCAAAAAATAAGAATGCAGGTATTGCTGAAGGTTATGGGTTAACGGGAATTAACAGCGGCGATTATCCGGATAACGTTGTTGCTGTTTATATGAAGCTGAAAAGCCCGAAATATGGGGAGTTTTCAATGTATAAGTATGTAAGGATTTATGAAGCAGAAGGCGAATCCTTTAATATGGAATCTGTTGAATAATCAGCATATAAGCTTTATAATGTTATATTATGTAAAGCTTTTGTGAGAAGGGTTTTGTGGGGGCAAAATGAATAGAAAAGAATCAGGAATAAGCTTTGGGCGTATCTTAAAAATTCTTCTTATTATCATGGGTGTACTTATAATATGTACAGCCGTGTTCTTTTGGTTCTATATCCATAAAAATGCCAAACTTGCTCTTCGCGATGCAAAGAATGTCTATATGGCACTTAATTCCGTTGAAATAGAATATTATGCACAGGGCAAATCCATATACGATCCTAAGAAGTATAACGGACTTGCTGATGGTGTTTTAAAGAAAGTACAGGATTTGGTTGAAAATGAGGGTACCTTCAGGATTCTTTCATATGATGAAAAGAGTCATCAGATTCTGGTTCTTCAGTATAGATTGGGATATTATCAGATAAATTACTATTATTCGCCTACAGAGACGGTGTGGGAAGTGAATTATATGTTTAATGTCTACCGGTTTGAGGACTAGATTATGTTCTGGCTTACAGTATCTATAATAGCCGCAAGGGTAGTAATAGAAGCAGTGTTCTTTGCAATTGGGGCATCAATATTTTCTTTTCTTAATGTAGTTATATACCGTCTGCCAAAAAGAATGGGATTTGTTGAAGGAAAGTCCATGTGTCCAAGCTGCAAGCATACGCTGGAAGCAAAGGATCTGATACCGATTATCTCCTGGATCAGTCTTAAAGGACGATGCAGATATTGCGGATGCAGGATATCGGCAAGATATACAGTAGTTGAAGTTATAGGTGGTATTACAGCAGTTGTTTCTACACTGCTATTAGGTATAAAATGGCATGCTCTAGCAGCATTTCTGATAGTTGGAACTTTAACGGTTGCTGCCTGCATCATATATGACAGCACAGTTAAGAGTAAAGGGGAATGATATGGCAACCTATAAGTATAAGGCAAGAGATGAAGAAGGAAATGTGATTTCCGGAAAACTTAGGGCCGTTGATGAGAATGAGCTTCATGAGAAAATGAAAAAGGACAATATGTTCCTTGTTGACGTGAAGGAAATTGAAACGACCAAGAAGAGAGCGAAGAAACTGAAGTATGACAGACTTGCAGATTTTTCCAGAAATATTGCTAAGCTTCTGGCTGCAGGTGTTACGCTTGTGCGCGCTCTCAATATCATATCTGAAGATGAGTCTATCACAGAGAAGGAGAGAGATATATACTCGGATGTCCTGAAACTGGTTAAGTCAGGTATGACATTTTCGGATGCACTAGAGGAGCAGGGCGATACATTTCCATCACTTTTCGTAAATATGATCCGAAGTTCTGAATCAGGTGGTAACCTTGATGAGACATGTGCAAACATGGCGAATTACTACAGCAAGGAGTACAGGCTGAATCAGAAGATTTCCAGTTCCATGACATATCCTAAGATACTGATGGTGTTGATAGTATTAGTTCTTATAGTCATTATGGGATTCGTGCTTCCGCAGTTTGACAGTCTGTTTTCACAGATGGAGTCGCTGCCGCTTGCTACAACTATCCTGATGGGCTTAAGTAACTTTGTGGCTACTAAATGGTATCTTTTATTATTTGGATGTGTAATCCTCTATATGATACTTAAGGTTGTATTTGCAATTCCTTCTGTAAAGCTCTGGAAGGATAAGATGGAGATACATATTCCTAAGATTGGAAAGCTTAGAAAGATTGTTTATACTGCAAGATTTGCAAGAACTCTTTCAAGTCTTTATGCAGCAGGTATTCCGATCATCACATGCCTTCAGATAGCGAAGACAACCATCGGCAATACATATATTGAAAGTCAGTTTGATAAACTGATAGCTGATGTCAGAGGTGGAGCAACACTTAGTTCAAGTATTGATGATATAGATGGTTTTGTAAAGAAGCTTCCTTCATCTATAAACGTAGGTGAGGAAACAGGTGCTCTTGACCAGATGCTTGTCTCAATAGCAGACCAGATGGATTATGATTCAGAGATAGCTACAGAGAAGCTTGTAGCTATGATAGAGCCTTTAATGATAGTAGTTATGGCGGTTATGGTAGGTTTCATAATGATAGCGATTATTCAGCCTATCTACGGTTCTTACCAGTCGATTGCCGACACGACCATGTAAAGGGGGAGCGGAATAGTGAGTGTAAGTATATATTTAAATAACCTGCAGGTTCAGATAGTTAACGGAACCTTCGGTAAAAAAGGAAAATTCCAAAACTCAATAATAGCTGATGCTCCTGATGGAAGCATAATCAACGGTATTGTTATGGATCAGGACAGTTTTGTTCAGTTCCTTAACAGAGTTTGGGCAGAATACAATCTTAGTAAGAAAGATGTACATCTTGTTGTAAACAGTAATAAGATTCCTGGTAGACTTGTTGATGTTCCAGTGCTCAATACGACCAAGACCAGACAATTTGTCGGAAGAGAGCTTTCTGATATGCAGAAAGAGGATGAGGAATCATTCATCTGTTATAACGAGGTTGGTGGCGGTGGCAAGAACAGCAAGATGAGAAAGCTGTATGCAGAAATTGTAGCCAACAGTCTTATCAAAGACTATATCGATATTTTTGCTGCGGCAGGTATTACGCTTAAGAGTATTGTATCGGCTGAAGGAAGTATCATCAGTCTTCTTGATCAGACGGTTGCAAAGCAGTATAAGACCTTCGTACTTCAGATCATAAACGGTAATATTGTATCAAATATACTCTGGGTTGACGGTTCATTTAACTATTTCAACTCAACAAGACTGTTTAATGATATAGGTTCAGAGGCGTACTATACAGACTGTGCAAGATCTCTCAGTAATCTGAGTCAGTTCATGATGGCTCATAAGATTGAACATGAGATAGAGAGGATAGTTATAGCCGGTACGCCGAGAAATGATATAAGTTTCTATGGTCAGTATGTAGATCAGCAGGGTATCAATGCTCCGGTAGAACTTCTCTATCAGGGACTTGGGGATACACCACAGCAGAACTTCGAAGCACAGCAGGCAATCTTTGCTGTCAGTGGTCTTTTCGATGTCGGCAAGGAAGGAAACTTCATTCTGAAGTATAATTCCAAGTCTACAGAGAAGAAGATGGATCCACAGCTCAAGAAGAGTATCATCATTGTTGGATCGACACTGGGGGCGATGCTTCTTATATTTGCAATTACGTTCTTTATGAGACTGTCACGTCAGAATACATATGACGAACTGGTAGAGTATAATGAGGATCCGTTAGTTGTATCACAGGCATCTCTGTTTGATGCAATGTCCATAAGACGTGATGCACTTGCGGCACAGTCGAATTCGATAAGTAATGTTCTTGATACTATTGAAACTTATCCGATTCTGAATGATGATGTTATTCAGAAACTTAATGATACTGCAAAGGGTTATGCAGAGATTGAGATTGGAAGCTTTGATGCTGAGAATGGTCTGGTAAATGTAACGGCCAAGGCTGAAGACGTTGAGAAAATCAATCAGTATATCGACAGGCTTGAGGAACAGGAAGATATGTTCAGCAGCGTTAAGTATTCAGGATACAATATGACACAGGATGGTACATGGAGCATAAATGTGGTATGTACATTTGCTCCAGGCGTAGGAAGGGAAGGTGAGCAGCATGAAGAGTAATCTTACAGAAAAAGACAAACGACTGCTGCTTATAATGTTCATCTTTGTAGTTGTAGTCGGAATAGGATATTGGGGAATCCTGCCTCAGATAAAGGCTTATAGGGAACTGGAATCTGAAATTGAAGATCAGGAGGTCCTTAAGTCCATAAATGAGCAGAAGGTTGCAAATGTCATATTTGTTGAGTCTCAGTGCGATGAGTACGAAACGGCTATGGCTGAGGATAAGGAAAAATTCTATGACATGATGACTGAAGCTCAGATAGACAGAATGCTTACAACAATGGCAATTAAGAACGGTCTTGAGGCTTTCAGTTTTTCCATAAATATTCCGGATACGCCTACTGACAGAAAGGCATATATTTATTCCGATCTTTATCAGCAGCAGCTTCAGTATGAAGAAGCCCAGAAGCTTGCGTTTGAGAGCGAACTTGAGAAGGAAGATGAAGATCTTCTTGACACATCAGACAGTAAGGATAAGAAGGATAAAAAAGATAAAGATTCTGATGATAAGAAGAAAGAACCAGAGATGGTTGATATCTTTGGCGATACAGATACGATAGGAACCAATACTGATATATATGCAGCAAGAGTTACTTTTTCTCTGGGCGGCGATGAAAAAGACCTTCATAACTTCCTGAATCAGATAATCAACAGTGATAAGAAAATCCTTATTACATCTTATTCATGGGGTGAATATCAGACAACAAAGGATGTTGTAAATCCTACTGTTGAAGAGGGTGAGGAAGGCAGAATCACTCAGGAAGTTGTAACAAGCAAGTCACTGACCATATCCATGGAAATATATATGTGTGATAAAGTGGCAGAAGTAGAAGAAACACCGGCTGAAGAAGAGGCTGAATAATTATTAGGGGACGAAGGTATGGATGTTAAGAATAACAGAAACATACGAATAGGTGATGTTCTGAAGGAATTCGGATATGTTACGGACGAACAGGTAGGTGAGGCTATAGCATATCAGAAGGAGCATGAAGGAGTGCGTCTTGGTGGTGCACTTATAGCACTTAACTATATCACCGAGCGGCAGATGCTTGAAGCTCTCGGACAGAGACTTCAGTATAAGGTTGTTAATATCACGGATGTTGTCGTGGATATTAATGCGGTGGAAATGATCCCGAGACCGCTGGCTGAGAAGTACAGCATTCTGGCATATAAGAATGAGGACGGAGTCCTGTATATATTGATGGATGATCCTTTGAACTTCTATGGTATAGAGGATGTTCGTCAGGTTGCGGGTACCGATCTTCATATCGAGCTCTGCGAGAAGCAGCCGCTTGATAATGCTATCCAGTACTATTACTCGGAAGTTTCTGCGAGAAAGGCTGCAGATAAGGCTTCAAAGTCCAGTTTTGCTGAAGAAGATGAGATAGAGGTTAATATTGAAGATGCGGATGACGATACACCTATCATCAACCTCCTCAACTCATTGGTAGTAAGAGCTTATAACTCAAATGTATCCGATATCCATATCGAGCCTTTTGAGAAGCATACACAGGTACGTATGCGTATGGATGGCGTTATAGTTGACTTCATGACACTTCAGAAGAATATACATAACTCTCTGATCGCACGTATCAAGATTCTCGGTGATCTTGATATAGCCGAACGAAGAATACCGCAGGACGGCCACTTTAAGACTAATATCGACGGTACACCGGTCAATGTCAGAGTTTCGGTTATTCCGACGGTATTTGGTGAGAAGGCGGTTCTGAGACTTCTAGCTTCGGCTGCTACCATTGATAATTCCGGAACCTTCGGTATGAGTGAGAAAAACTATGAGATCGTATCCCGTATGCTTAATTCACCGAACGGTATAGTATATGTTACAGGACCTACCGGATCAGGTAAGTCAACTACTCTTTATATGATGCTTGCAGAGCTTTCAAAAAGAGCAGTTAATATATCTACAATCGAAGATCCTGTTGAGAAGAACCTTCCTAAGCTGAATCAGATGCAGGTTAATAATACAGCTGGTCTGACCTTCGAAATAGGCCTTAGAGCGCTTTTACGTCAGGATCCGGATATAATCATGCTTGGTGAGACAAGAGACGCAGAAACGGCTTCTATCTCGGTCAGAGCGGCTATTACAGG
>ONEC01000109.1 GCA_900316715.1 uncultured Eubacteriales bacterium | reverse complement strand
TAAAGGTCTTACTGGTAGAAGATAATGAAATGATATTAAAGGGCCTGACATATACGCTCGAAACAGAGGGATTTGAGGTCCTGACCGCAAAGAATTATCGCGAAGCACAGGGAAAAATATTCGGAGTCGACGGAAACGCCGACTTCGATATTGCGGTGCTTGACGTTACGCTCCCTGATGGGGACGGCTTCAGACTCTGCACAGAGATCAAGGAAGATATCGGAACACCGGTTATATTCCTTACGGCAAAGGATGAGGAAAAGGACGTTGTGCACGGCTTTGACCTGGGAGCGGATGATTATATCATTAAGCCTTTCCGTAACAGAGAACTGATATCCCGTATAAATGCTGTGCTGAGACGCAGCGGTAATACAAAGGACTGCATAACCATTGGCCGCGTAACAGTGGACCCTGACAGTGATAAGGTTCTTGTGGATGGAAAGGATGCTGAATTTACGGCCCTGGAGTATAAGATACTTCTCCTGCTTTTCAGAAATGCGGGACGGACCGTGACCAGAGAGATGATACTCAGTAAGATCTGGGATGTTGCTGGCAACTATGTAAATGACAACACACTTACTGTTTATATCAAGCGCATCAGAACAAGACTCGGAGATGCAGATGTGATAAAGACAGTAAAAGGAATGGGATACAGGGTCGAAGGATGAAAAAAGGAAGATACATCAGACAACTGCTGCCAGTACTTGTGATAACAGTAATTGCAGCGGTACTGATATTTATAAATGCATATGCCCTGGGAAAAAGAGAAGCACGTGGTACGGTGCAGGAGCTTTATGGAATAGTAGGAATCATAAAAGAGAGATATCCGGAGCTGAGCGATGAAGAGATCGTTCATAGTATAAAAGAAGGATCTCGTGAAACGGAAGATCTCAGTTCAGATGAGGTTTCCAGACTGGGTAGGGCAGTTTTAGAGAAGTATGGTTATGAGGATGGTTATCTGTCCCTTACCCAGAAAAGAAATCTGAGATTCTCTGGTCTTGTCGGGGCACTGATAGTGTTTTCTGCGGGATTTATGATATGCCTGTATATGATGGTGGTCAATGCAAAAAGAAGGAAGGATATTGAAGAACTGACTGATTATCTGAGCCTGCTTACAAATCGCAAGTATGATATGGAGCTTAAGGATAATTCAGAAGATGATCTGTCCCTTCTCAGAAATGAAATATATAAAACAACAGTCAGTCTCAGAGAAACCTCTGAACTGTCAAAGAAGGAAAGTGCGGCGCTGTCAAGATCGCTGGAGGATATATCTCATCAGCTGAAAACTCCGCTTACCTCAATAAGAGTTATGCTGGATAATATAATAGAAGATGAGGATATGCCGGCGGAGATAAGACAGGACTTTCTGGACTCCATCAGCAGACAGATGGAATGGATACAGAGCCTTGTTATATCGCTCTTAAAGCTTGCACGAATAGATGCAGGACAAGTAAAGCTTAAGCAGGAAGATGTAGATATGGAGAGCCTTGTAAAGGATTCCGTAGACAAGCTGGCAGTCATAATGGATCTTAAGAATGTCAGTGTTAAGATAAATCCGGTTGAAAAGGTAAATGATAAGGGGATTCCGATTCCTGAGCCTGTTATGAAGGGTGATTATAACTGGCAGCTGGAAGCAGTTACAAATATCATCAAAAACAGTATAGAGCACAGTTCAGCCGGTGGAACAGTATATGTTTCAATCGAGCCGACAAGTGTATATAACAGGATAATAGTGAGAGATGAAGGTGAGGGAATATCAGAAAAGGATATAAAGCATATCTTTGAGAGATTCTATAAATCAGAGAATTCCGGACCGGACAGTGTCGGAATAGGACTCGCTCTTTCAAAGTCCATAATCGAAGCAGGCGGAGGATATATTACCGTTGATTCGAAGAAGGGCGAAGGTACATCCTTTGTGATTACCTATGTAAAATGATACCATAATCGGGTCATTCCCGATCAGTACTAAAAAGGCTCCGTGAGGAATTATTCCTCCGGAGCTTTTTTTGTTGGTTCTTCAGAAGTGTCTTCTGTTTCAGAATGTACTTCATTTACTTTATCTATCTTAAGTTTGGTAACTGCCTTGGATAAGAAATAGGTTACAATAAGTATTCCGATGGATATAAGAATGAACCATGGATTATGGAGTGCACTTACTGCACTCTGTCCGACAGCGGCGAGAAGACTTATCATGATAAGCTTGGCACCGTATATTGTAAGAAGATATTTACGTCTGGAAAATTCCGATACGCCGAAGGCGAAGTTTACAAAGGCTGATGGTGTAAAAGGGAAGAGGACCAGCATAAAGAGCGTAGCTACATTTGTCTGTTCAACCCATTTACGGGCCTTAAGTACCTTTGGATGTCTGTCCGAAAACCTCAAGAATCTGTCTCTGAAGAGATGCCGGAATACCAGAAATACTATGGTGCATCCGACGCAGGTGCCTATCCAGCTGTATAGGAAGCCGAGGAATATTCCGTGGGCGGCCACATTTACCAGGACTATGGCTACCAGCGGCAGAGGCGGTATAAAGGACTCAAGGGCTGTAAGAAGTATTGGGGCCAGTGGGCCGAGATGCTTAAAGCTGTTTAAGAGTTCCAGCCAGAAGTCCAGAGATGTTATACTTTTCCATATTTCATGCAACATGGTATTCTGCTCCAATAATTTTTATTCTTCCGTTATTTTATCACGATTTTTTTGATAATAAAGATATATATTCTTAGGATTGCATTAATTAGAGATGTAATTCAAGTACTCTAACTTGCTTATTCACAATGAGATGAAAATTGAGTATAATAAAAGTTGTAACCTTCGTTAATAGGGTTTTGGAGGGATGCTCATGGATGCTTCCAGTATCAAAAGATTAACATATCTGGTAAATACGGCCATTCTTATTATGGTTTTCGGACTTATGGCCTTTTTTATATTTGCCAAAGCAAAGTTTCTTGTATATTTCAGCTTTCCGACAATTCTGATATATATCATCGGTTACATTATGATAAGCCGGGATAAACTTTTTGGCTATGTCGTTATGGTGTATGTCTGGATCACTATCTACATGAGCTTCTGTACGGTATGTCTGGGATATGATTACGGCTTCCATCTTTATGGCATGTCTATGATACCTATTATATTCTATACTGAGTATATGGCATATAAGCTCGGCCGTAATTCAATTCGAGGAATAAGGTTCAGCCTTTTCATAGTTGGATGCTATCTTGTCAGTACACTCAGCCCGTCTATCTTTGGTCCTATCTATACACCGGACGTGAGAGTTGCCAGAGCTTTCTGGGTGGTTAATTCCATTATAGTTTTCGGATTCCTTATCTTTTATACAAATGTGCTTATCAAGGGTACTATTAATTCAGAAGAGAGTCTTAAGAATCAGGCTCATAGAGATAATCTGACCAAACTCTATAACCGCCACTACATGGGTAGCAAGCTGGATGCGGTGGAAGATGGGCTTCAGAATACATATATTTCCATGGTAGATATTGATAAGTTTAAGAATATCAATGATGTCTATGGCCATAATGCAGGAGATATGGTGTTGAAGAAGGTGGCAGAGGTTATGACAGAAGTCTGCGATAAGTCCATTATCTCCAGATGGGGAGGAGAAGAATTCCTGCTGCTTACCGGAGCGGATGAATCTTCAGAAAGACTGACAGACAAAACCATGAAGGAATATATGGAGAAGCTGAGAACATCCATTGAAGCAACGGACTTCGAGTATGAGGATCAGCATATAAAGGTAACGGTAACTATTGGAGTTTCTGCAAAGCAGCATGGAGAGAGGATAGAAAAGTGGGTTGATGAGGCTGACGAAAAGCTCTATGCCGGTAAAAATAGTGGAAGAAACAGGGTTATCATATAGGTTTCAGACAGAAGAATATTGCAGTGATTGAATTTTCGAAAGAAATCTCATATACTGTTAGCATTAAAATCTAAGTGAAGGGATAGGAAAATGGAAACAAAGAAAACAGCACTTGTAATTATGGCAGCAGGAATAGGCTCACGTTTTGGCGGAGGTATCAAGCAGCTTGAGCCGGTGGATGATTATGGTCATATCATCATGGATTATTCTATTCATGATGCAATCGAGGCAGGTTTTAATAAGATTGTATTTATCATAAGACATGATATAGAAGAGGATTTTAAGAATATCATCGGCAACCGTATCGAGGAGATCTGCACAGCCGCTGAGGTAGAGGTAGCCTATGCATTTCAGGCAATGGACGCTATTCCTGAGGGCTTCAGTGTTCCGGCAGGTCGTACAAAGCCATGGGGAACAGGCCAGGCAGTACTTGCTGCAAAGGATGTAATAGATATGCCTTTCGCAGTTATCAATGCGGATGATTATTATGGAAAGAGTGCATTTAATCTTCTGCATGACTGGCTTATCGAAGAGCATAAGCCAAATGAATTCTCTATCGCAGGATTCATATTAAAGAATACTCTTTCAGATAACGGTTCGGTTACAAGAGGAATCTGTAAGGTTGATTCCAACAAGATGCTTACTGATATAGAAGAAACTCACGATATCATTAAGACTGTTGATGCAGACGGTAAGATCGGCGCAGAGACAGAAGGCAGAGTTATCGATCCTGACTCATATGTGTCTATGAATATGTGGGGCCTCAGCCCTGAGTTTGTTGAGCTTTTAGAGAAGGGCTTCAAGGAATTCTTCGAGGAGAAGGTTCCGGGAAATCCTGAGAAGGCTGAATATCTTCTTCCAATATATATAGGAGAGCTTCTTCAGAAGGGTGAGGTTTCAGTTGAAGTACTTGAGACTAAGGATGCCTGGTTTGGAGTAACCTATAAGGAAGATAAGGAAACTGTAGTAGAAAGCTTCCGCGAGCTTATCGCAAAGGGAGTTTATGACAGTGAATTAACTATACAGATAATATAAGCAGGATGAGATAATGAAGAAGTTTAAGATTACAGCGGCTGCATTTTTCGCCGCTGTTTTGATGATGGCATCGGGCTGCAGTAAAGAAAAAGAGGAAATGACTGCACCATCAGGAATTACTGATCAGGTTGAAGCCGGCAGTATGACCGTAAGCGAAGATAAGAGTGAAACAGAGGGAGCTTCTATAGGAGACTCATCTGAAGTATCAATAACAGAGGCAACAGGCGGAGATGCTGAACCTGCCACTCATGCAGCAGATGGTACTGTAGAAGGAACCACTGACAGCGCAGGTGTGGATGTAAGCATCATCATGGTAGGAGATCTTCTGATGCATGATAATGTATCAGCATCAGGATATATGCCGGATGGAACGGTTAATTACGATCATATATTCGCACATGTAAAGGATGATGTTCAGGCAGCAGATGTAGCTGTTATCAATAATGAGGTTATATATGGTGGTGATGACCGTGGATACCAGAACTATCCGATGTTCAATGTAGTTACACCGCTTGGAGATGCCGTAGTAGATGCGGGATTTGATGTTGTTCTTCATGCATCAAACCATGTACTGGATCAGGGAACCAGCGGAGTTGAGAATTGTCTGGATTTCTGGAACAATAAGCATCCGGAGACAGCGGTACTCGGAATCCATGAGTCCAGTGAAGATGCGGCTGAGATATATGTATATGAGAAGGACGGCTTCAAGATTGCCATGAAGACCCTGGATATCGCCCGCACATGGTGCGGTATCGTCGCAGTCGGCCTGGCGCAGAGAGCCATCGATGAGGCTGCTTCCTACGTCCGCACCCGCGTTCAGTTCGGAAAGCCCCTCGGAAGAAACGAAGTCATCCAGTTCAAGCTGGCTGATATGCAGATGGCTACCGAGGCTGCCCGTCAGCTCTGCGCTTACAGCCTGACCCTGATGGACCGCGGCGAGGATTACACCGTCGCTTCCGCAACCGCAAAGTGCAAAGCGGGCGACGCTGCGATGTACTGCACGACCGAGGCGGTTCAGATTCTCGGCGGATACGGATTCAGCCGCGATTATCCGGTTGAGAAACTGATGCGCGACGCGAAGATCTTCCAGCTGTTCGAGGGAACCAATGAGATCCAGCGTCTGGTCGTCGGCAGAAGCGTAGTTGGTAAGTGCTGATAAGGGAGAATGAAAAAAATGGAATTTTTAGTATGTGTAAAGCAGGTTCCGGATGATTCCGTAGAGATTCATCTGAATCCTGAAACCGGTACACCGGATCTGTCTCAGGCAGATCCGGAGGCCGGAGCATTTGATACATACGCGGAAGAGCTCGCCGTCCGCTTTATCGAGGAGAACGGCGGAAGCGTAACGGTTGTTTCCGCGGGAACAGACGACAACAAGACCTGCCTGAAGAACAGCCTTGCAGTGGGAGCGGGCGCAGCCTATCTCATCGCGGATGAGGGCACGGACTGTCTTGACTCCGCCCAGGTCGCGGATCTTCTCGCCGCTGCCGCGCCGAAGATCGAGGAGCAGGAAGGCAAAAAATTTGATGTCATCCTCTGCGGAAAAGAATCCACCGACGCGATCGGCGGTCAGGTCGGCGCTCTCCTTGCCGAGAAAATGAACCTTCCGCTGGTGGAAAACGCAGTTGAGATCAAATCCACCGACAGCGGAATCTCCGTAAAGCAGGAAACCGACACCGGATTCATGATGTACGAAGTCTCCACACCGGCGGTTGTCACCATCTCCAAACCGGACTACGACCCGAGATATCCGACCATCCGCAGCAAGATGGCGGCACGCAAGGCAAAAATCCCGACGCTGACCCTGTCCGATCTGGGCATCTCCGATCTCGCTTCCGAAGCTGCTGTTTCCTCTCTCGGATTCGCGGAGCCGAAAACGAGACAGGCCGGCATCAAGATCAATGAATCCGAGCCGGAAGAAGCCGTGAAAAAAGCGATGGACCAGATGATCGCTGACAAAGCGCTGTAAACAGGGAGGCAGATATGAAATATCTTGTATATGTTGAATTAAAAAACGGCAGGCCTTCCGGCGCGGCTCTGGAACTCGTTTCCGCCGCGAAAAAGGCAGGCGCGGATGCCGCTGCGGTTCTTGCTGAGAACGGCTGTGAGGACGCAGCCGCCGAAGCTGCGAAATTTGCGTCCGAAGTGATCATTCTCGACGGCGCCGCTCTGGATCCGAACGGCAGACCGACCGAG
>ONEC01000033.1:9312-45697 GCA_900316715.1 uncultured Eubacteriales bacterium | reverse complement strand
AATGCAGAAATGAAAAAAACAAATGAAATAGAATTAAATGAAAAAGAATTAAGAGAAATATGGAAACATGAGGAAGAGATAGCTCATATCAAGGGATGGGATTTTTCCTATCTGGACGGACGGTTTGAAGAAGATACAAATCTGCCATGGGACTATTCAGGATTGATCCATCAGTATGTGACTGATGATATGAAGATAATGGACTATGATACGGGCGGAGGAGAGTTTCTTCTTTCACTGAATCATCCATATAAGAACACTGCGGCAACAGAGGGCTGGGAGCCTAATGTAAAGCTTTGTGAGGAAAGACTGCTCCCGCTCGGAATTGATTTCAGATTTTGCAATGATGCATCAAACTTTCCTTTTGAGGATGAATCCTTTGACGCATGCATCAACAGACATGGAGATTTTGATCCTAAGGAGCTCCATAGAGTTCTTAAGCCTAACGGTTTATTCATCACCCAGCAGGTAGGAGACCAAAATGACAGAGATCTGGTAGAGATGGTTCTTCCGGAAGCAGAGGATCCTTTTCCGGGACTTAATAAGGATAATCAGGTCAAGCTGCTTAAAAAAGCTGGATTCGAGATTCTGCAGGCGGATGAGGTAAGGAGACCTATCAGATTTTACGATGTCGGTGCATTTGTATGGTTTGCACGTGTTATTGTATGGGAGTTTCCGGATTTCTCAGTAGATAGATGTTTTGAAAATCTGCTGAAATTACAGAATATAATTTCAGAAAAAGGATTTATAGAGGGAACGATTCACAGATATATGATCGTTGCCGGAAAAATGTAAGGATTTATTAGAAATCTCTTATAGATATCGTATATTAATTTTTTCTTCCGAGTCTCTGAATTTACTGGAGATTCGGAGGATTTTTTTATATAATGGGATAAGTGAAGGCACAAAGGGGGAAGGCATAATGAAGAAGGTTATAATATTATTTCTGGCTATTTTATTAAGGGGGAAGGCATAATGAAGAAGGTTATAATATTATTTCTGGCTATTTTATTCCTAGGAGTAGCCGGATTCTTTTTTTATAGGGGGTATATAGTAAATGAATGGAAATATACTGAAAATACTGAGGGAAATATTGTAATACAGGGTTATAACGGAAGAACTAAGAATCTGGTAATTCCCTCCGAAATAAACGGTAAGCCGGTTACTGAGGTAAATACACTTGAATATGCTCATAAAAGCACAAAGGAAAAAATAGAATCGGTGAAAATCCCCGGTTCGGTTGAACTTATATATAATTCATTTATCGAAATGCCGAATCTAAAGTCTGTTATTTTAGGTGACGGCATAAAGTGGATATGGTCCGGTTCTTTCAGGGACTGTAAAGCTCTTACAGAAATTGATATTCCCGACAGCGTTGAAAAGATCGGAACCGCTGATGCGCAGAATACGAGAGGCTCTTTCTCTGGATGTTCATCTCTTGCAAATGTAAACATTAATGTGGATATGACAGAACTTAACGGAAGCAGCTTCGAGGGAACTCCGTGGCTTGAAGAAGTGAAAGACGGAGAAACCTATGCGGTAATATCCGACAGAGTTATAGGCGGAGGAGGAGCAGAAGGAAGTGTCATTATCGATAAGGGAAGCAAGGTCGCTGATATGGCCTTTGTGGATAATGATAAGATAACTGATGTAACTATTGGCGGAAATATAAATACAATTGAGTTTGCTGCATATTGGGATTGCGACAATCTTAAATCCGTGGTAATAGAAGACGGTGTAAGAAATATTAAGGCTCTGGCCTTTGATTCCTGTGATTCTCTGGAAGTGATAACTATACCGGACAGCGTACAGTTCATAGAGGATAATGCAATCGGAAAAGAGAATATAAAGATCATATGTTCCGCTCAATCTGCGGCTTATGAATATGCTGTGGAAAACGGTATAGATTATGAAATTGCGGAGGGCAATCTGCCGGAAGAATATTCATCTCTTGAAGACGGATGTGTGACAGAGATTAAGTCTCAGTTACGAGGCGACTGTTGGGCGTATGCATGCTGTACGACTATTGATATAAATAACCAAAAGCTTTACGGTGACAGGCTTCTCTATCCATCAGATGATATAGTTACAAATTGTATCGGTGACCGGGATAGGTGGCCTGAAGGAAGAATACTGCCTGATTATATGGATGAATTTGAGATAGGCGGTCGTACCTATGATCTCTGCAGGCTTTTTGCTTATGGTTATGATGGACACATTCTTAAAGATATGAACATGTATGAGGGTGCTTCAGTTGAAGATATTAAGAGAGCCGTGCAGAAGTACGGAGCTGTTCAGATCGGAATATCGGATAGAGTATATCCCGGACCGGAAGGTTATATGACTCTATATGCACTTCCGAATACTGATGACGATCATTCGGTTGTAATAGTCGGATGGAACGATAATTACAGTAAGGATAATTTTCATGATAATCCCGAGCATGACGGTGCATGGCTTGCCCAGAACAGTCATGGAGATAAATGGAGTAAAGGTGGATTTTACTGGATTTCTTATGACTCACTGCTTTATGAAGTGAGCTGTTTTGACCTAAAAAAAGCGGATGCGGAAGTATTGGGACATGCTTATTCCTCAAATCTTACAGTGTCTACAGGAGATACGACCACAGGTGCGAGTGTATTCAATCATGAAGGAACTTTGAATGCGGTCGGATTTGTAACCGTAGAACCAAAGACAAATGTTAAGGTCGAAATATATAACAACGATTTTTCAGAGCTTTTATATTCGGAAGAAGCGTTCTATTATGCCAAGGGATATCATCTTATCGAGTTAAGCGAGCCACAGACCGTATCATCATGTGCAGTGGCTGTTACTGTTGATAATGAACTTGCCGTAGAAGGCCCCGGTGTAGAATCTATAATCGATCCATATATAACAGGATCGAGTCCCGGAGAATCATATATTCTGATAGAAAATGAATGGGTAGACGTGACTTCTTCCGACATTAAATCACGACTCGGTATTGAGAAGGAACCGAATAACTGTTTTATTACAGCAGTTTACGAAAAATAATGAAATATTAAAAAACAGAAGGGCTGATAAATGGCTAAATCTCATTTTGACATCTTGTTGATAGTAATAAGTGTAACTATTGTTTTTGTACTTCCGTTGCTGGGATGGCTGATATATGCATTGATTAAAAGACATAGAGAAAATTCGCTTGTATTAAATGCAAATCCGCGTATATTGGCAGAGCTTTCTTCAAGTGAAGCTGTATCAAGATTTACCTATGGAGAATACCTTGCTTACAGAAAACATCTGGTAAGAGATTTCTTAATCGGAGTTACAGGCTGGAACGGAATTTTATTGGTCGCATATATATATGGATGTATCAGAGAAGGTTATAATGTCTTAACTGATAATATGTCATTACTTGTCATATTCTTCGTTATTCCCAATGTGTTTATTATAATTGCTTCGGCAATAAAATTCATGATAATCGGTGACGGAGAAGACGTACTGAAGATAAAATGTCATATCCTGAAGGAATCAAGAAGACATACAAAAGATCCCGAAATTTTGGTATTGTTTTACGATCTTGATCTTTGCGATTTCCGGAAGTATCGATTTCATCTTAGACATTTTGATGCGGGATTTTCCGACTATATATTGGCAAGACACGGGTATAAGAAAATGAGAGTGATCTGTTTCTATGATCAATTTATGAATATAGTAGGAAAACACGGAAATTAAAGTGCATTAATTATTCACGGATCAAGCGTCTGTATGGAATAATCAATATATATTTGATATAATGACAATAGGTTTAAGTAGTTGTATTTTCGCATAAATGGGGGATAAGAATGGATGGTTATTTAGATGCACTCAATAAATTAATGGGAAACGATTCAGAGATAAATGATCTGATGAGTAAGTATGATGCGATTGAGCAGGCAGTAAGTAATGCTGAAAAAAAGGATGAGCCTTCCAAGCCGATTTTTGAACCGGAAAAGGTGGAAGTCCCGGATTTAGATGAATTTAAAGAGGTAAAGGAAGAGACAGCTCCTATTGTTGCAGAGCCTGTCCAGGAAATCAAGAAGCCTGAACCGGTAGAGGAAGTAAAACCAGAGAATAAGCCGGTGGAAGAGGTTCAGCCTGAACCGGTACTTCAGGATGAGATTAAGAAAGTTGAAGCTCCCGAAGAAGATGATGATGACTTCAGGGAGGTTATTCCGGAAAAGAAAGAGGAAGATTTCCGCGAAGTAAGTGCAGAGGAAGAGCTTCAGCAATTCTTTGAAGATGCAAAGAAAGCTGTTATGCTAGATCCTCAGGAACCTGCAATTCCGGAGATTGATATAGATAAGAATGGAACAGGCCTTGTCCTTGCAGGAGGCGGCGGAAAGGGCATATATCAGGTTGGTATGCTGAAGGTCCTTTCTGAAGCAGGTGTTCTGGATAACATTGTTGCAATCTCAGGTGTTTCCATTGGTGCCGTAAATGCTGTTTTATACGCAATGGGCATCGATAAGATGGAGAAAGTCTGGGATGAGATCGATATGGGAACGCTGTTTGACTTTGATGAGAAGCAGATAGCTGCGGGTAACACGCATTTCTCAAGAACAGAGATGAATAATCTGATCGATAAATACATGGACTTTAATCAGATAAGGAATGAAAAGAGGATTATATACGTCGGTACTTCAAAATGTGCGGCAAATTACAGCGGCATTGATCCGACATATGGCTGTACTGCTGAATATTTCCTTCTGAATAACGCTCTGGATGAGGATATTAATAACTATCTTCTTGCATCCACAGCGCTTCCGTACATTTACAGTCCGGTTCCTATAAGAGGCAATAAATATCTGGACGGCGGAATAAACGATAATATTCCTATTAAGCCGCTTTATGATCTGGGAATAAGAAGATTCATAGTAATTGAACTTACTCCGGATTCAAAGTTTGATAAGACGAAGTTCCCGGATGCTGAATTTATCAGTATAGTTCCAAGTCATGATCTGGGTGATCTGTTTACGGGAACACTTAACTTTGAGAATAAGGATAAACGTTTCAAGAAGGAACTTGGTGAAAGAGACGGCAGAATATATGTTAAGACCAAGTTTGAGAAGGACGAAACATATATAGCTATCGAAAGAGCTATGCTTGAAATGGAATATAAAAATATCGTCAATGAGAATGCACATCAGGAGATACAGAATAAGCTTGAAAGCAGTGTGAATGGTAATCTTGATAAGTTTACATCAATTGCTTCAAAATATGGTATAGATGATATATTGTAGTTTAGTGTTAATTGCAACATTGGTTTTACTTTGAAAGGGGGTTCTATATGGCAAATACTATTATTACAATCGGTCGTCAGTTCGGCAGCAATGGACGTTTGATCGGTGAAAAGCTTGCCGAACTTATGGGGGTTAAGTGTTACGATAAGCAGCTTATAAAGGAAGCTGCAAAACAGTCGGGACTGTGGGAGGATTTCCTTGATAACATGGATGAGAAGCCTACAAGCAGTTTTCTTTATTCGGTTGTTATGGATCCATATTCCTATATGTCATTTGACAATAATTCAAATTATGGTATGAATCTTAATCAGAAGGCATTTATGGCAACATATGAAACCATAAAGTCTATAGCTGACAGAGAATCATGTGTAATCATAGGAAGATGTTCCAACTATGTTCTGAGAGAGTATGAGAATGTTCTCAGTGCTTTTATATATGCACCTCTTGAAGTGCGTATTGATACTGTTATGAAGAGATTCAATCTTAATGAGAAGCAGGCAAGAGATCAGATAGCAAAGGAAGATAAGGCGAGAGCATCTTACTTCAATTACTATACATCATATAAATGGGGTAAGAATGAGAGCTATGATCTTCTTATCGACAGCTCTTTACTTGGTCCGGAAGGAACAGCGGAGCTGCTTTTAGATGTTGCAAAGAAACTGAGATAACAATAATTATATTATGTTAACTAGCGCGAGGGGAAGGAGATAAACGTTATGAAGAGAGCAGCAATTTTTCTTGCAGAGGGATTTGAAGAAGTAGAAGCACTTACTCCTGCGGATCTTTTAAGAAGAGCAGGGTATGATGTTACAACAATATCAATTACAGATAATCCGGTTGTAGCAGGTGGTCATAAGATATCTGTAACTGCAGATATGACTATAGATGAAGTGATGAATGAGGACGCATTTGATATAGTGATCCTTCCGGGAGGAATGAAGGGAACTCAGAATCTTGGAGCTTCAGCCAGAGTCTGTGAGATTATTAAGAGATATGATACAAATCCGGATAAGTACATTGCGGCTATATGTGCAGCACCTACTGTATTTGCAGCAAACGGACTTCTTAAGGATAAGAAAGCCCTGTGTTATCCATCAAATGATCTTATTCAGAAACTTGCGAATGGCGGTGCCGTACTTCGAGATGATTATCATAAGCTCAGTGTAATAGTTGATGATCATACGATTACCGGTAAGGGAGCCGGAACTGCGATAGAATTTGCACTTGCCATAATCGCAACGCTTGATACCGTTCAGGCAGCTGAGGTTGTGGCCGATAATATAGTTTATACATGGAATAAGGAACTGATATTGGGCCTGTAATCGGTCGGATATCCTTCTTATATATTTTTTGAAGTATTGTTTTAGTAATAGGTGAAATTGAAATATGATTAAGTACGCTTTTGGTAAACCGATGAACAGACTTATACACGGCGGAGATTATAATCCCGATCAATGGCTTGATCGTCCCGACGTTCTTAAGAAAGATATAGAACTTATGAAGGAAGCCGGTATAAATGAAGCGACCATCGGAGTGTTTTCATGGGCTTCTTATGAGCCGACAGAAGGTGATTTTCACTTTGACTGGCTTCAGAATGTAATGGATGAGTTATATTCCAACGGAATATATACAATACTTGCAACTCCTTCGGGAGCCCGTCCTGCCTGGCTGGATCTGAAATATCCGGAGGTAATGAGAGTTGACGGTATGGGCCACAGAAACAGACACGGCCTCCGTCATAATCATTGTATGAGTTCTCCGATATACAGAGAAAAGATCGGTATTATCAACAGACAACTTGCCGAAAGATTCAGTGATCATCCGGGGCTTATAGCATGGCATATTTCCAACGAATTCGGAGGAGAATGTTACTGTGATATCTGTAAGGAACGATTCAGAGATTTCCTCAGAGATCGTTATCACAATGACATTAATGAACTGAATCATGAATGGTGGACCACTTTCTGGAGCGCCAGATATGCGGATTTTGATGAGATCGAACCACCGTATGATAACGGACAGATAGCCGTAAACGGATTAAATCTTGACTGGAGACGTTTCACGACCTGGAATTATTCGGATTACATTTCAGCTGAAATAGATGCCATTAAGGAAACGTCAAAGAATAAGGATATCCCGATCACAACGAATTTCATGCAGAGATATTACGGAATCGACTACAGAGTTCTGGCCAAGAAGCTTGATATGATATCCTGGGACAGTTATCCGGCATTTCATAATGATTATGAGAGTTATGCTGATACGATGCTTCTGTCGGCATTTGATAATTCCATTATGAAGAGCATGAAGAAGGATACGCCTTTCCTTATGATGGAAAGCGCTCCGGGGCTGGTAAACTGGATGGAATATAATAAGCTGAAGAGACCGCTTGTACATGAACAGTTTTCTCTTCAGATGATAGCGTCCGGCTCCGATTCGGTGCAGTATTTCCAGATTAGAAAGTCAAGAGGAGCTGCAGAACAGTTTCACGGTGCTGTGATCGATCATATCGGAACGAATGAGCACAGAATATTTAAAGAGGTTTCTGCGACAGGAGAAATGCTTAAAAAGCTTGCAGAGGTTGAAGGAAGCACCAAGCGTAATGAAGCTGCGGTTATATTCGACTGGGAAAACTGGTGGGCCATAGACGGGGCTCAGGCATTCGGAAGACCTACCAAGAAATATGATATGACCTGCTTCGAGTATTATAAAAAACTCATGAAATTCGGTGTTGAAGCGGATGTAATATCCATGGATGATGATCTTTCGGATTATAAACTTGTTATAGCTCCGATGCCGTTTATGCTTAAACCGGGCTTTGCCGACAGATTAAAGAACTTTGTGGAGCACGGCGGCATACTTCTTGCAACTTATACGGCAGGATATGTCAATGAAAACTGTTTATGTCATGAAGGCGGATTCCCGGGTGACGGACTCTCTGAATTATTCGGACTTAACAGTATGGAAATCGATACACTTTATCCGTCGGACAGAAACGGCATAAGGATAACCGATGATCGTTACGGTAAGGAAATCGAGGTTTACGATTATGCCGAAATCCTGAGACTTAAAGATGCGAGAGTGATAGGAACTTATACCGAGGATTTCTATAAGGATTATCCGGCTCTTACGGTAAATGATTACGGTAAGGGAAAAGCCTATTATCAGGCGGCCAGATGTGATATGTCAGGAATGGATGATTTCTTTAAGGCTATCCTTGAAGATTCAGGTATAAAATGCGCATCTATACCTGAAGGAATCGAATACCATGTAAGATACGGCAAGGATAGTACATACGAATTCTTCCTTAATACATCGGAAGATACCGTTGAAATACATGATATTTCGGGCTTCGATATTTTAAATAATACGGATGTGTACGGCAGTATCACGCTTGAACCAAGGCGTAATCTGGTTATAAAGCATAATAAATAATTCTATAATAAGACTATAGAGTAATAAAATAGGCGGAAGAGAAGTTCGAGTCTCTTCCGCCTTGTCTGTTGTAAACAGCCTTCTTTAATCGTCTTTTCTGAGTGATACTTTATTACGATTAAGTCGTTTCGCGTTTTCATCCATCTCAGCATAGTGCTTACGGGTCGTATTAACGTCTTTATGACCGAGAACATTGGCTACAAGGTATATGTCACCTGTTTCCTGGTACAGAGCCGTACCGTACGTGCTACGGAGCTTGTGAGGCGTTATATGCTTAAGTGGAGTAGTGGTGCGAGCATATTTCTTAACTATATATTCAATAGATCTAACAGACAGTCTTTTTCTCTGACCGGAGAGGAAGAGTGCTTCTTCATGACCTTCTGCAGGGATGATTTTCTTTCTTTCCTCAAGATAATCGGCAAGATAATCGGCAGCTTCGTCGGAAAAATATACAGTGTCTTCCTTGCCGCCTTTTCGAGTAACACGTATCATAGTGTTTTCCAGATCAAGATCGCCTAAACTGAGGCCGACACATTCGGAAACACGGATCCCGGTACTTAACATCAGCGTAAGAAGCGCAAGATCGCGGGTCTTTTCTTTTGCGTGAAACTTAGCCTGACGATCAGTCATTTTGGTGCCGTACTCGACATTATCGAGAAAATCCGCAACTTCGTTGGATTCCATACGTATGATCGCCTTTTCATGTATTTTAGGCATGCTTACCTTAAGGATTACGTTATCTTTAAGCATTTCATTCTTGTATAGATAGGTAAAAAAGGTCCTGAGAGCGCATAATTTACGTTTTTTTGACATTAAATCATTAGTATATTCGCGGCCGTTACGCGTATAAAGCGTCAGATAATCCAGCCAATCCTCAAAATCAAATACAGTTAATCTATCGAGATCTGCGCAGGAAATATCACGCAGAGATTTTCCTCCGAAATAAGAGTTATTTTCCTGTAAATATTCGAGGAAATATTTGATGTCATATGCGTAACCGATACGTGTACGCGGCTGCGTAGTCTGTTCGATACCACGCATAAACTGAGCAACAAAAGGAGGAAGTTCCGAAATGATTCCTCTGAGTTTTCTTGTATGATCCTTAGATAAAGACTTTGCATAAGATTCAGCCATAAGAATTCTCCTTAATAACAATACAAAGTGAAATATAATTAATCAACACGGTTATCAACAGCACGGTTTGGTTTTCTGCAAAAATAGAATGATATTATATTGGTTTTCCGCAAAGATAAGACGATACTTGTTTACATAAAACAAAAATCCATTGGTTTTCCGAAAAGATTCGGTGGTTTTCCGAAATGATTGCATGTTCACGTATAACCACTATCTCGATGTAAAAACATGCAAATATTTCGGAAAACTATACTTTCACGCAAAAATATGTATAGGTTTATTGTATTACTCTACTCTTAACTTTTCAAGTATATTTTCAAAATAATCAGGTAAATCCGCAGAAAACTCTATATATTCTTTAGTTGATGGATGAATGAAACCAAGGGTTCCTGCATGAAGAAGCTGTCCGGATAAATTATATGGACATTTTTTTGGACCGTATACATCATCACCAAGTATCGGATGATTGATGCTGGAAAGATGTACACGAATCTGATGTGTACGACCGGTTTCAAGACGACACTGAATAAGCGTAAAATTATCGCGCAGTTTTTCCTTAACGGAGATATGAGTCACTGCTCTTCTTCCGGAAGGATCCAGGGCCATTTTTTTACGGTCTTTTTTATCACGTGCAATTGCTTTATTTATTGTAAGGGAATCCTCAGAAAAATGATTATAGCAGATTGCAGTATAGATTCGGGTAATGCTGTGAACTGCGAACTGATCAGCAAGAAATCTGTGTGCTGAATCGTTCTTACATATTACAAGAAGTCCGCTGGTATTTTTATCGATACGATGTACAATACCGGGACGCAGAACGCCATTTATAGTGGACAGGTTATCCTGGCAATGATACATAATGCCATTTACCAGAGTTCCGGAGTAATTACCAGGAGCCGGATGGACAACCATGCCCTGTGGCTTGTTGATTATGATAATATCGTCATCCTCGTAACGGATGTCCAGTGGAAGGTCCTCTGGGACGATATCAGGGACTTCAGGTGCAGGTATCTCCAACTGCACAGAGTCACCGCTTCTAAGCTTATATGAGGCCTTTACGGGCTTCTCAGAGCCTGCTGCAGAAACGCTTATAACGGTTACACGGCCTTCGTCAATAAGCTTTGCAAGATAAGAACGTGAATAGTCATCCAGCTCATCAGCCAGATACTTATCTATTCTCATTCCGACAAGATCCTCATCGGGATGAAGACTTACAAGTTTTATATCACGTTCATCAGTCATTTTTACGTCTCTTTTCTATATATTCTCCGTTTTCATCCAGACGCTTTTCGCCCATGATAACATCGAAATCATCGCCTTTATATTTAAATATGCAGAGTAAAACTACAAGAGCAACCGGAACAGTTACACAGATATCTGCAAAATTAAATACAGGGAAATCGATCAGCTTAAAGTATAAATAGTCTACTACATAATTAAGACGGATTCTGTCAATAAGGTTTCCAAGAGCTCCACCAAGAATAAGTGCAAGACATACTCTTAAAATGGTGTATTTCTTATTAGGAATATTGCAGTATACATAGCCTATTATAAAGATTGCCAGTAAAGAAATTATTACAAGAAGCCAGGTATGACCTGAAAGCATTCCCCAGGCGGAACCTGTATTTCTTATATAGTAAAGTGTGAAAATGTCACCCAGTACCTTCTTTTCTTCATGGAGCTCAAAATTCTTTATTACAAGCAGCTTTATAGCCTGATCGATAATCATTGAAATAATGCTTATGATAAGGCCTGATATAATCTTTTTATCTTTCATTGTTAATCAGTTCCTGTTATTTTGTTAGATTTAAATAGTATTTCAGACTGTCAGCCATATCTTCCTCGCTGACATCTCTTGAAATGAAAGCATCTCCGATATTTCTGAGAAGAATGAACTTAACACCGGACTTCTCGGCTTTCTTATCATTTCTTGTGTAAGACACTATCTTATCTATATCGATATCCTTCGGAAGATCCGGAACATTCATATGCTTTTTATAGAAATCATAAATCGTCGTATACTCTTCGTCATTTATAAGTCCCTTTTTCATGGAAATGTATGACGCAAGAATACATCCGATGGAAACACACTCTCCATGAAGAAGTTCAAAGTTCATGTATTTCTCTATGGCATGTCCCAGAGTATGGCCGAAATTAAGAAGCGCACGCTCTCCTATGGTCTCATATGGATCGGAATCAACCACATTCTTCTTAATGACATTGCATTTATATATCATTTCAGTTACAGCTTCTTCATCAAGAGCTGTAATCTTAGGCATGTTTTCAGTAAGCCATGTAAAGAACTCTGAATCCTTTATAAGAGCTGATTTTATAACTTCGCCCAGTCCTGAGAATAACTGACGTGTATCAAGAGTCTTAAGCGTTGATGTATTGATATACACGATCTTAGGCATATGAAATGCACCGACCATGTTTTTATATGCATCAAAATCTACACCGGTCTTACCGCCAATGCTTGAATCAACATCAGCAAGAAGGCTTGTTGGAATCTGGATGAAATCAATACCTCTTAAAAAGGTTGCAGCTGTAAAGCCGCACATATCACCTGTAACGCCTCCGCCTAAAGCGATAAGTACATCCTTACGATTAAAGTTTTCTTCGATCAGTTTTACGTAGATATCTTTTACAGTATCAAGATTCTTGCTTGCTTCACCTTCAGGAAAAACATAGCTTGTAGCACTGCTGAAGCATTCGTTTGCAATACTTAAAATAGCATCCATATAAACGGATGCTACTTTAGAGTCCGAAACTATACACGCTTTACGTGAATGTTCCGGATCATATTTAGATATGAAATCTCGAATACCTTCAAAATCCTTACTGTAAACAATATTATAAATTGGCTGACCTTGATGTAAAATTGGTAAAATGTCTGTCATAATTACTCCCTGGTCTTTTAACTATCTTTTATTTTGAAAGGATTGATTCCTTCTCCACCAAGAGTACTACCGTATACGTTAGAAGAGTTGCTTCTCTTCTCCTCTCTTGATGAGCTGAAAGACTGACTGCTTCCGAGTCCGCCTGAACCATAATCATCCATCATAGATGAACGAGGCTCCGGATTCTCAGAAATTCTGTTTGCCTTTGCAGATGGATCAAAATCATCTTTCTTCAGCTCTTCCATAGTCTTTCTAAGAAGGGCTGCAAATTTGGTTTTATATTCAGCATATCTGCTTTGAAGTGCAGCAAAATCTGACTGAAGCTTCTCATACTCGGCCTTTGCATCCTTTACGATATCATTGGCACGGCTTCTTGCTTCCATTTCGATTGTTCTAGCTGTCTTTTCAGCAGCTGACTTTGATTCTTCGGAGTTCTTTTCAGCAAGCATAAGAGACTTCTGAAGATTATCTTCCTGAGCCTTATAATGCTGTACTGTATCGGTAAGAGTTATAAGCTGATCCTTAAGATCTGCATTTGCTCTATAAAGTTCAACATAACTGGATGAAACTTCCTCAAAGAAATGCTGAACATCGTTCTTATCATAACCTAAACCGATTTTAAATTTCTTTTGTTGAATATCAACAGGTGTTAACATATCTTCTCCCCACAGAGTTACTTGCTATTCACTAAGATTCGGGCTTGTGAGAATCTCCTCACGAAGATCACCGGAAACTTCCATACTATTTGGTACTGCTATAAATATATTTGAAGAGATTGCTTTGAGCTCTCCGTTAATACCATAGCAGGCACCACCGATGAAGTCGATGATTCTCTGTGCCGGATCAAGTGCAAGACCTTCCATGTTAATAACAATAGCGCGGTTCTTCTTGAGAAAATCAACGACTGTCTGTGCGTCATCAATCTCTACAGGCTTAATAACATAAACCTCGCTGGAAGGTGTATACTTACTTCTTTTATCCTGTCCACCGTCGAAGGAAACCAGATTGCTCTGAGATGATCTGGAAGGAGCAGGTGTTCTCTTCGGCGCCTGAGTCTGCTGTGAATATGAAGGTCTGCTTGGTGCAGCCTGACTTGTATTGTATGATGGTGGTCTATAGGAAGTTGTCTGTGGAGTATAAGTTGTCTTCTCTTCTTTTACAGGCTCTTCCTTTGCAGGACGTGACTTCTTCTCTTTACGGAAACTGAATGAAGGTGTATATGATTCTTCTTCATCGTCATCGTCGTCGTCATCAAACATATCATCTTCGTAGTCATCGTATTCATCGTCTGAATCGTCCATCTTAAAAAAGTCTAAAAAGCTTTTTCTCTTGCCACTCATTTCTACCGTTCTCCCATTCATAATTATAATGCATTATAAGCCTATCGATTGGAATAATCTCTGGCTCCGAAAATTGCAGTTCCGACACGTACGTGAGTAGCGCCCTCTTCAACTGCAACTTTATAGTCGTTAGTCATTCCCATCGAGAGTAGGCACATATCAACATTATCTATGTTTTTAGATTTTATGTCAAGTAATAATTCCCTCATGCCCTTAAACACAGGTCGATTCTCTTCGGGATTTTCAACAAATGGAGCTATGGTCATAAGACCCTTAATTCTCACATTATGTAAACTAGAAATCTCTCTTACAAGCTTCTCGGTATCCTCCGCCATAAGGCCGAATTTACTGTCTTCTGCCGCAAAATTAACCTCTATTAAAATGTCAGAAACTATTCCTCTCTTTGCAGCTTCTTTATCTATTGCTTCAGCCAGATGTAAAGAATCTACAGAGTGAATAAGCGTTACCTTATCGATTATATACTTGATTTTGTTAGTCTGCAAGTGTCCAATTTGATGAAAATGTACCGGAGTTGAAATTTCGTTATATTTCTGTGCAAGCTCCTGAGGATAATTCTCTCCGAACTCAAGAACACCGCAGGCTGCAAGCTCCTCTATATCTGAGAGCGGCTTGGTCTTGCTTACAGCTATAAGAGTTACTTCCTTAGGATCTCTTCCGCATTTCTCACATGTTTCATCAATGGATTTTCTTATTCTGTTGTAATTATCGATTAACACTAGTTTTCTGCCTCCGTGTATATCAATATAATGTCTGGTTTTCCTCAATGTCTGTAACATCAAGAACTATATTATCGAATTCTTTAAGATATCCGTTGTTTTTTACGATTGCAAATTCATCCTGGGATTTTACAATTTCAATCTCAGTAAAATCAGCAACACCTTCGTTGGCAAGATATACACCTGTCAGAGTTGCTCTTTCAAGTGAAAGCACAGGCTTGGAATCATCGCCATTTGCCTTAAGGATCATATCTGTATCGTAGAAACAATCAGATCTTACATAATAAGTCGTATCTTCATGTCGATAATATGTAATAGGCTTTTCAACTGTTTCCTGTGTTCCGTCTTCAGCTGTTTCAATCACCTTTACAAAGTAATCACCGTCATCATTTTTCTGTATATAGCTCTCATCAACCTTATATACTTCTTTTTCAACGACTGATGAGTTAGGTATTTTGAGTCCTGATACTTCATCGATCTTTATCTCTACAGAGAGGAATCTTTCATCGATGAAATCGATCATATATTTATTCATGTTAAGGACAAGATAATACTGTCCGTCACGCTCATCTACTTTAAAGTCAGAGGTGCTGAATTCATTAGGTGAACCATTGAGTACGAAGGTGACGTAGTTCTTGCTCTGTATGTTTACAGCCTGCTCCTTGGTTACCTGGCAGATTACTGACCAGTTTTCATCTGAAACAATCTTAAAGACAGTTGAACCGCTGTCCAAGATATCACCTGTCTTAAGTGAGGTTTTCTTATATTCATTCTTATTAAATGCAGCAGGTGAAATGGTATCTACAGTGTAGTTCTCATATCCATCCACATAGTAGGCAATTATTCCGCTTTCAGGTGCATTTATGTTCTCAAGAGTTGACTTAAGAGCTGTACCGCCGGCGTTGATCTCCTCTCTCATAACCTGGTTTGAAAGCTCGAGAACCTTGCTTTCGATGTTGCCCTTAAAGTTATATACATCAGAGAAGTTAACATCGCTGTAGGAATTCTTATAAGTATCAATAGAATTTCTTATAGCCTTATAATCTGAAGATGACAGAACAGACTTGCCTGTACCCTCTTCTCCTGTATTCTCAAGTGCATTTATTATGGTCTTTGTCTCATCTACAGTACATACAGGAGATGACTTTCTGACCTTCTCTCCTTCTCTTACGAAATAGATAAGGTAGCCTGACTTGCTAGATGTAACCTGAACTTCATTTCTTATGGCAATACCAGTAAGTGAAATATTGTTATTGATATTACTTGAGCTTACTTTATAGGTGGTTATAGGTACCTTTATCCAGGCACGGATAAGGCTGGCTGCTACATAAACAAAGATAATGGCGAAAATGATGATCGCTGCATTTACCTTTGCCGTACGCATATGCTTATTTATTTTTACAACTTTTTTGTTGTTAGCCATTTACGGAACCTCACTGGTCTTTAGTCAAATTAAACATAAGTGTAAATTTCTCGTATAGATCTGATGGGCCATCTCTGTCTGCAATAAACATGGTATATTCCTTGCCATCAATCTCAGTAATCATAGTAAGAACACTACCGGCAAGCCTGGTGGTTCCGGTCTTCCATTCCTTGATATGGATATTAGATGGAAGCTCATAGCTTCCTGCAAGAAACATATTTGTCGGAGAGATGTCATCCTGCTTCTCTGTACCATCGGATTCAAGATATGTATAGGAGAATGAATCATAGGAATCTATCTCCTGCAGGATATCATACTCAGCAGCCTTATTGATGATAAGATACATGTCATAAGCGGTTGTATAGTGATCATCATCGTGAAGACCGTGAGGATTAACGAAGTGAGTAGCTGTTGCACCTATATCCTTAGCTTTATCGTTCATCATTCTTACGAAATTCTCTTCGTTGCCGCCGATATACTCTGCGAGTATTACAGCAAAATCATTATAAGATCTTATCATAAGACCGAATAAAAGATTTCTGACGGTAATGGTACAACCTTTATGAAGATTACTTGCAACGGCTCCTTCAACTGAAAGAGTTATATTATGATCAAGAGTTACTGTATCTGACAGACTGTATCCATTTCTCTCTATAGCATCACATACGACTATGGCTGTCATAAGCTTTGTGGTAGATGCCGGATATATACGGCGGAAAGCGTTGTGAGCTACGATAGGTTTATTATCTGTATTGTCAATAAGAAGAGCAGCAAAAGTTGTTTCATCAAACTGCTCTGTGTTCATAGCGGCGTCATTCTTAATGACAGCATATCTGTCACATGCACCACTCATGTCATATAAAGGCATCGAAGAAGTGAAGTCCGGAATATCGGATACTTCACCTTCGAAGCTGTTTTCAAAGAATATATTCCTGCCCATGAGCACAATGATCGTAATTATGCATGCAAGAATAACTGCAGGAAATATCAGAAATCTCTTAGCCATGATGCGCCCTTTACTAATGCTTATAGAGCTCTCTCCAGTTAAGATCACCTCTCTCAAGAGATTTGATCAGGAGCTCAGCTGAAGCAAGATTTGAAGCAATTGGAATATTATGAATATCACACAGGGTTGATATTGTATGGAAGTCGTCGTTATGAGGCTGGCTGTTAAGCATAGGCTCTCTAAGGAATATAACGAGATCCATCTGGTTACTCTCTATCTGTGTGGCAATCTGCTGAACACCACCAAGATGTCCGGCAAGGAACTTATGTACAGGAACTCCGGATGCTTCTTCAACAAGTCTTCCTGTAGTCTCAGTTGCATATACATCGTGATGACTGAGTATTCCCCTATAAGCTATACAGAAGTTCTGCATAAGCTTTTTCTTCGCTTCATGTGCGATTAAAACAACATTCATTTTATAAACCTCCGAACAATTAATACCTTCTTCTCTGCAGCGACACATTTAATACAAGACCGATTCCTATGGCGATACTGAGAAGTGATGACAGTCCATAACTGAACATAGGAAGCGGCAGTCCTGTATTAGGAAGCAGCTGTGTTGTTACCCCAATATTTATGAATGACTGATACCCAATCAGACATCCAACCCCCATAGCAATAAGCCTGCCACAGTCATCTCTGGCAAGCCTAGCTACACGTATACATTGTAACACTATAATGAGAATTATTCCAATAATAATTACGCATCCGACAAATCCGAAAGCCTCTCCAATGGCAGAAAATATGAAGTCTGTCCACTGCTCTGCAACGAGCTTGGAATTCTTAACAGATGCGACTTTCTCATCAGGGTAAAGACCTTTACCCGTAAGCTCACCTGAACCTATGGCAAGTACTGAATTCTCCTGCTGCTCAACTCCTTCTGAGTATTCACTTGGGTAAATGAATGACATGATACGGTTTCTCTGGTAATTGGAAAGAAGCTTCTGATCCGGCTTCTGAACATACCATATAAAGATACTGCCGATCGGTATGAGTATAAGAAGAATTGTAATGATTAATCTATAAGACAGACCTTCAACATAAACCATTGTTGCCATGATCATAAGGAAACAAAGAGTTGTTGAAAGATCCGGCTCCAGCAGGATAAGTCCTGCAGGGATAGCTACAGCTATAATGATCCTCATGATGCCCCGGAAGGTATTGATCTCATCGTTCTCTTTGAGATTACTTAGAAGACGGGCACCAAATACGATCATGATGATCTTTTCAAGCTCTGATGGCTGGAATATGATACCACCGATATCAACCCATCTTTTCGCACCACCACCATCGTTACCGATAAGGATAACCGCAAAAAGAAGTCCCAGTCCTATAATGTATATAACATTAAAGAAGTTGCATATTATATGATAGTCAAATACCGAGAGAAAAAGCATTATGGCAAGGCTTATTCCTACACCGATGACCTGCTTCATATAGTTTTCTTCTTTAACGCTCTTGATAACTATAACACCAAAGATCATACATGCGAGAACCAGTATAAGTAATATGAAATTGTAATTCTTAAAACTAATTTTCTTAAACATAAATGTATTAATCTCCGGATGAACTCTTGTTTGTCTCAAACTTTGCATTTACAAGAGATTCTTTATCATAGAGGTATGCATATACGAAACCTGCAAGCTGACCTGCATTTCGGGATGTATAACCGTTAGGGATTATAACCGTAACCGAAACCTCAGGATTCTCATATGGAGCATAGCTTATAAAGAGTGCGTTGGCAGGATGATTCTCTCCTACCTGGGCCGTACCGGTCTTTCCGGCAATGGCTACTCCTACTCCATTGAGCATCTTATCTTCTGAAAGGTCGTCCGTTACAACGAGACGCATACCTGTACGTATCTTATCCCACATTTCAGCAGAACCATCTACCTGAGAATAAATGGTATGTGGAGCTTCCTGTATAATATTTCCGTTATAGTCCGTAATACGGCTCAGGATAGAAAGATCATATACCGTTCCGTTGTTAGCTATACCGGTAACATATTTTGCCATCTGAACAGGAGCATACTGGTTGGTACCCTGTCCGATCGCTGATGTAACCGAGTCCATATCTGACAGATGTGGAGCGGCTTCATCCAGCTCAAGGCCTGACTTATCGCCAAGACCGAACTGACTTGCATATTTATTAAGTCTTACAAGACCTGAATTATCGTTATATCTTCCACTTCCCATAGCCAGTCTCCAGCCTACTTCGTAGAAGAAATAGTTACAGGATACATCAATGGCTGTAGGAATACTGATAACACCATGGTTGGTGTTGTAATCTCTGTGAATCCAGCACTGAGGCTTTGTATAGGCCTTCTCAAATACACCCTGATCGGCTATGAACTCATCAAGTCCGAGAACACCTTCGTTAACACCGGCAACGGTTGTAACAATCTTAAATGTTGAACCCGGTGCGGAAAGCATCTGACAGCTTCGGTTCAGGAGCGGACTCGAATTATTGCTGAGCAGAGATGCATAATAATCAGAATCTACACGGTTTGTAAGATGGTTATTATCATAGCTTGGGTAGCTTACAAGAGCTCTTACCTCTCCTGTGGTAACGTCAGTAACAACGATACTTCCGGAGCAAGGCTCAAGATTAAGCATACCAGGGGTAATCTCGCTGTTTCGAAGCTTAGTAATGAAGAAGTTATAGCTGTTCATACCACCATTCTTAAGTGTGGCATAATCTATATCTCCTTCTCTGTTAAGGATTCTCTGGTCATAGATAAGGTCTATAACATCATATCCGGAGATAACACCCTGACGTATCATATTTGTAAGGATACGGTTGTTAAAATTTGAATTATCCTTAAGATGTTCTATTATATATTCCTTCAGGATCTGGTATATATCATCATTGTCATGATAAGTTCCGGCCTCTTCTATGGAGCGGATGTCTATCGCTTCAACGCTGATACAGTATTTAAGAAAGTCCTGAAGACTGGACGCTTCATTTGTATAGTCCACAAACTGCTGTGCATGGAGATCCAGCTTACCATAGTCGTAGATCTTATCTTCGCTGAGCATTTCACATACATACTCACAGTAGTCCTTATACTCAGGTGAAAGATCTATAAGAGGTGCGTTATTCTCGCCCAGAAGCTCTTCCATACGGACCAGAGCTTCATCCTGATGAACCAGGAAGCTTTGATATATCGAGCTTTCCAGTTCTGAAGCATCAGGACCGGACATATGATCAAGCGACAGCTGATTATTATTGAAAAATGCAGCGTATACGTCAGTTATCGGAATATCATGATTGGAATTGTAGTCCGGAGCGTATGCCACATCCACCAGGTGACTTATGAGAATATTGGATATCTCCTGCTCCAGCATGTCATAGCAGTACATCTGGAGATCAGCGTCAATTGACAGATATACGTCATTGCCGGCAAGAGCCGGAGTGGAATCCTTTACCTCAAGAACCTTTCCGAGATTATCTACATAGAGAGTCTGGGTTCCGTCTGTACCGTGAAGCTGAGCTTCATATATCTTTTCAACACCGGACTTTCCTACATAATCTTCACTGTCGTAGGTATTACCGGTATCCATTTCATTTAATCTGTCAATGTCTTCCTGTGAAGCCTTGCCGATGTATCCGATGATATGGGCAAAATACTCTGCATCGTTATACTTTCTGATAGATGTAACGACGATATCCATACCAAGCAGCATATCCTTGGCTTCGACTATGGAAGCACGGCTGCTCTCAGATATGTTATGAGCTATCTCAACAGGAACGTACTGTTTAAAACGGTTCATCCAGAGATTATATCTGCAGTTGAGAATCTGATAAGCCTCTTCAGGCGGATATTCCGAGCTGATGCCAAACAGTTTATAGAGATATTGCGCGGTCTCATCCGGTGTGGAATTAATCTGCTCTTCTGTCAGCTCATCCACGGAGTTAACTGAATAAACATCCTTCAGAAAGAGCTTCAGCTGACTATCCTTAACTCTGTAGGAATACTTTCCGTTACTGTACTTAAGATTGAAGGACAGGTCTATATCATCACCGTTCTTATGAAGAATATCCAGTGTATTCTTGATAATACGGTTTTTCAGCTCGTTGTCAGATATACACATCTGTTTAGCTGTTTCAGATATGGAACTGTCATTTCCGTAAGTAAGGGTATAAGCCATCTCATTATAAGCGAGAAGCTTACCGTTCACGTCGTATATATTTCCTCTAATGGAGCTGACCTGAAGTGTCTTCTCCGAACGTACATCGATAGTCTCTGTATACTGATTACCCTGCTTTATCTGCAGAGTGAAAAGCCTGTTCACCAATGTAATAAAGAGAATGATGATAAGAAGCGTGATCGGAAATATCCTGCTCTTTATATATTCTAATGTAATTTCCTTAACTGCTATAAGGAAATCCTTAAATAGTTTCATCTTTTCTCACTAACCCTCTTTTTAAGAGATTTATTGACCTTAACGTAAATTCTATAGATTATAACTGTAAAGATTATCGTAGCTACTGTCTCAGGCATGATGACATGCACGAAGAAATACAGATAATCTGTCCTGTTTCTCACAAGATATGTGGCTATGAATACAACAGTGTTAAATGTAATCTCATCTGCAAACATGATGAGTACAGGAAGAAGTGCATTTTCCAGAATAAAACTCTTGTGGAAAAAGCCATTGATGTATCCGATAGTCATATAAAGCAGCATATATGGGCCTAACAGGGTATTAAAAAAGACATCCATAAAAAAGCCCGATACAAGACCGGTGAGCATTCCCTCTCGTCTACCTCTCATAACGCCGAATGACATGGTTATGATCATCAGGAGATTTGGGGAAAAGCCTGCTGCATCATGGAAGGAAAGAATCGTTGTCTGAAACAGAAACGATATGATTATTAAAATGAATATAGTAATAACTCGTCTCATTAGTGCGATATTTCCTGCTTACGGTCTAAAATTACGAACACATCCTTAACCTCAGAGAAGTCAACGGATGGTGCTATCTTGGCAGTTTTCGTAAGGTTATTCGAATCATTAGTAATATCAATAACATAACCTATGGTGATTCCGTATAAGTATCTGTCGGAAACGTTTGAGGTTATGACTCTGTCGCCTTGAGAAATATTGGCATTCTTATCAATATCCACACCAAGGATGTAGCCGTTTTCCATAGTGGACAGGCTGCCTTCTACGGTACAGATAGTTCCGTTAACACCGATCTCTCCAGTGATATAGGAATGATCATCAATGATAGCTCTGACCTTTGCATAGTCAGCATAGGACTCTGTAACTATTCCAAGGAGTCCGTTATCACAGAGCACGTTACAGTTCTCATATACGTTATCATTGAGACCCTTATCTATATAGAACTCATTAAACCATTTTGAGCCAGAAACAGAGAAAACTCTGGCTGCGGTCTTATTATAATCAGGATAGAGAGCATCCAGATCATAGAGACGTCTGAGTTCTGTAAGCTCAGTAAGCTCTGCCTGGTTCTGATTAAGCTCCTTCTGATATTCACTGATCTGCTGCTTAAGCTCTTCGTTCTCCTTCTTAAGCTCTCTTATATCACCGAATACCTGAAGTTTATCATCTATGTATTCTCCGATATTATTTACGCCCTTCTGAAGAGGAACAATGAGTTTTCCTGTCAGAGTTTTAATAGGACGAAGGCTGTCCGGACTAAAGGCAGACACAACAATAAGCACTATGCAGATAACTGATAGTGCCAGATATCTATGCAGATAACTGATAGTGCCAGATATAAATATTTAGGACTGATATCCTTATTCCAATTGAACTTCAAAGCAGTTCGCGCTCCTTTAAACTGACATAAACCCTGTCTCCGGTTATTATATGGTCAAGGAGACGGATACCTAATACCTCTCCTGCTTCCTTGATATTCTTCGATATATTAATATCTGCGAGACTGGGCTCGGGGCTTCCTGACGGATGATTATGGAGGATTATCATAGATACGGCATCGCATCTGAGTGCCTCCGAAAAAAGATCCCTGACTGATATTATGGATCTGTCTATGCTGCCGGAAGATATCAGCATCTCCTTAATGACCGCATTGGATGCAGACATAAAGAGTGCATATACTCTTTCTCTGGTCAGATATCTGGTCTTCTCCATAAAATAAGAAGCAACAGATTCTGAACTGTTCAGCTGGACCGTATTCTTAAAGCTTTCAGAGGAAAGCCGCTTGGAAAGCTCTGTCAGAGCAAGTATCTGACTCGCTTTGGTCCGGCCGACACCGCTGATCTTCATAAGTTCAGTCGGATTGGTATAGCATAGACCCGGAAGTCCCTTATATACAGGGTTACTGTTAAGGATAAGCTGGGCCAGTTCTATAGCACTATGTTCTTTGGTGCCTGTCCTGAGTATGATGGCCAGAAGCTCTGCATCAGACATAACTTCTGCGCCATAGGTAAGAAGCTTCTCAACGGGCTTCTCACTTTCAGCCATATCCTTAATTCTTAAACTATTCATATTGTGATCATAAAGTGGATTGTAATAAGCTATGCTGATTACAACGGGTATATATTATATCACAATTGTCAAATTACGTGTTTTTAGATTTTATTAAGGTTTACTCTGCTTTCATAGCTTTGATAACCTTATCAGCAGCTCTCATGATACCTGCCTTAGCATGAGGATATGTGAGTCCGCCCTGGAAATATACGGCATAAGGCTCCTTAAGAGGACCATCTGCTGAAAGCTCGATGGAAGCTCCTGATACAAATGCACCGGCAGCCATAATGACATCGCTGTCATATCCAGGCATAGCCCATGGAACAGGCTTAACATAGCTGTCGACAGGAGCGGCTTCCTGAATACCTTCACAGAAGGCACAGAGAAGCTCAGGCTTCTTAAGTATTACAGATTCTATAATATCCACTCTCTTCTCTTTTGAAGAAGGAATGGCTTCGAAACCAAGATGTTCAAATATGTTAGCGGCAAGTACAGCACCCTTAAGGGCTGCAGCAGTTACAACAGGTGAGAGGAAAAGTCCCTGGGAGAACTCTCTTGTTACACCGAGGGATGCACCAACTTCCTTCTCAAGTCCGGGAGTTGTAAGCCTTGCAGCACATCTTGATATACATTCTGATGTTCCACAGATATATCCTCCGATCGGAGCAAGACCGCCGCCAGGATTCTTGATAAGAGAACCTACGATCATATCAGCGCCTACATCGGATGGCTCTATAGTTTCTACAAATTCACCGTAGCAGTTATCTACCATGATTATTATGTCAGGACGTTCCTTCTTAACAAAGCTTATGGCTTCACCGATGGCTTCAACTGAAAGGGATGGTCTTGTATCATATCCCTTTGAACGCTGAATCTCAACAAGACGGATTTTCTCATTCTTAAGAGCTTCCTTGATTGCCGGGAAATCCCAGCCGCCATCAGGCAGAAGTTCAACCTGACTATATGTGATTCCAAACTCAGCAAGGGAACCCGGGGTTTCTCTGACACCGATAACTCCCTGAAGAGTATCATATACCTTACCTGCTATGGAGAGCATTTCATCTCCCGGTCTGAGATTTCCTGATAATGCAAGATAAAGTGCATGAGTTCCACAGGTAATCTGAGGCCTTACAAGGGCATCTTCCGTGTGGAATACATCGGCATATATCTTCTCAAGGGTGTCTCTTCCGAGATCGTTATATCCGTAACCTGTAGTACCATAGAGATGTTCTTCAGCAAATCTGTTTTTCTGCATTGCACGAAGAACCTTAAGCTGGTTATATTCAGCAATACGGTCTATCTCATCAAACTGATCGGCAAGTTTTTCTTCTATATTCTGACAAAGATCAAAAACCTCCGGATCAATTCCTGATTCAATATAAAAATCTTTAAGCAGTTTGTTACTCTCCTGCATGTTTATTCCTCCATAAATCTACTATATGGTCAGCTATCTCCTCATCAGATGAGAAGGTATCTTTATCTATCCATATGACTTCTTTTTCACGTCTGAACCAGGTGAGCTGGCGTTTTGCAAAGTGACGTGTATTCTGCTTTATGTTATATATTGCATCTTCAAGAGTACATTTACCTTTAAGATACTCATAAACTTCTTTATATCCAATACCCTGCATGGATATATAGGTATCATCAAGACCTTCTTCAATAAGTCCACGGACTTCTTCAACAAGCCCGTTTTCCATCATGATATCTACTCTCTTCTCTATACGGTTGTATAGCTTCTCTCTATCCATGGTAAGAACGAGGTACATTGAGTCATAAGCCGAAGACTTCTCCCGCTGAACAGAGTTATGTTCAGATATTGGGGTTCCGTTATAATGATAGAACTCAAGAGCTCTTATGACCTTTTTAACATTGTTCTTATGAATGATCTCACAGGATGCCGGATCAACTGAGCGGAGTTCCTCAAAGAGTTTATCAGGGCCTCCAGGCTCTGCTGCAATCAGTTCCATGGACTCTCTATATCCATCGGAATGCTCTTCGGAGAAATCGATATCATATAGAAGTGCCTGAATATAGAAGCCGGTTCCGCCAACCATGATAGGAATCTTCCCACGGGAGTATATATCATCTGTGGCCCGTAATGCAAGTTCTTTAAATACAGAAACATTGAAAGGTTCTGTAGGTTCAAGAACATCAATAAGATGATGAGGGATACCATTCATCTCTTCTTTACGGATCTTGGCAGTACCTATATCCATTCTTCGATACACCTGCATAGAATCGGCGGAGATTATCTCTCCGCCAAGTTTTTCTGCAAGTCTTATTGAAATGTCCGTTTTACCGGCAGCTGTAGGACCGGTAAGTATAATAAGAGGACGATTACTCATTCAACAATTCGCTTGAACTTCTTCTCAAGCTCCTCCTTAGATATTCTGATAATAGTCGGACGTCCATGCGGGCAGGTATATGGATTATCAAGGGTCAGAAGCTTCTCTATAAGAGTTTCAGCTTCACTTCTTGATATCTCCTGATTTCCCTTTATGGCTGCTTTACAGCCCATGGTTGCAAGTTTTCTTACAAAGATATCTTCTGTAAGGCCTGTTATACCATTTGAAAGATATTCGGCAAACTCCAGGAAAATATCTCTTGCACCAAGTCCGATAAGGTTGATAGGTATTGAAGTTATCTTTACTTCATTTCCACCAAAGTCTTCAAGTTCAAAACCTGACTTCGTGAAATAATCTATATTATCCATCACGGCAGCCTTCTCAGCTGCGGATAAAGTAATCATCATTGGAGGGAACAGCTGCTGAGACTCTATGCGGCGTTCTTTGAACTCGGCAAGATATGTCTCGTAGTTCACCTTCTCATGAGCTGCATGCTGATCCATGATGTAAAGTTCATTGTTATATTCTGTGAGCCAGTAGGTCTTAAATACCTGGCCAATTATAATATGCTTTGAAAGCGCTTCTTTAGAAAGGTATTGGGCTGTACCTAGCTGGAGCTCCTGCTGTGTGCCCTGCTGAACACTCTCTCTTGCGTCTGTCGGAACAGTCTCTACTGCTCCCGCCTGAACAGTCTCGGATGACCTCTGGGTACTGAATGAGCTCTCTTCCTTGACAAATTCCTCGCGGGACGCATTCTGAGCTTTATACTCCTTTGGAAGAATACTGTTAAAGATTGAGTAACTTCCGTTGGAAAGAGCGTCCTTTGCTGTACTTGTGACGGCTGTCTCTTCAACAGCGTTGGCTGAAACCGTACCTGTTGTGGCTGATTCGGTCGTTTCTGAGCTCTGAGAAGCATTCTCTGCTGATTCTTCTGCCTTACTCATCAGCTTTTCGCGATAATCCTTAGGAAGTATCGCATCAAGCATGGTTGTAACATCTGCATCTGCGGTTGAAGCCTTAGGGGCCACAGGTTCAGACTTAAGAGGCGTGTAAATCTTCTCACGCTGCTTATAGTCTGCTTCTGCATCAGGAATCAGTTCATGCTTCTCCTGCAGTGTATCATGAACTGCATGGAATACAGAATGGAAAAGCTCCTTCTCATTTGAGTATCTGAATTCACGTTTTGCCGGATGAATGTTAACATCGCAGCTTTCCGGATCAAGCTCAAGGAAAAGAACCGTGAACGGGAATCTATGCTGCATAACATAGGTCTTATAGGCCTCTTCTATAGCGGTGTTAATAACAGAACTCTTTATATATCTCTTATTAACGAAGTAATTTTCAAAGCTTCTGTTGCCTTTAGATAAGAAAGGCTTACCGATATAACCGGTTATATGTATATTTCCGCAGGTATAGTCCACCGGAAGTATGGATTTGGTAATATCACTTCCATAAAGAGCATAGATTGTCTCTTTGAGACGTCCGTCACCGGAAGTAGATATAAGGGTCTTGCCGTTGGATATAAGTTTAAATGCAATCTCCGGGTTGGCAAGAGCCATATGATTTATAAGGTCAGAAATATAGGAACCTTCTGTCATCGGAGTCTTTAAGAACTTAAGACGAGCAGGTGTATTATAGAAAATATTCTTGGAAATGATGGTCGTACCATCCGGTGCACCGACTTCTGTAAGTTCTTCTTCTACGCCACCGTTAATAACGTATTTAACGCCTACCATACTGTCATGAGTCTTGGTAACCATTTCTGTACGGGTTACTGCTGCGATAGTCGAAAGAGCTTCACCTCTGAAGCCAAGAGTTCCGATTCCTACCAGATCCTCAGCGGTTTGAAGCTTACTTGTGGCATGGGAAAGATAAGCAGTTCTTACTTCATCCTTATCAATACCACATCCATTATCCGTAACTCTAATAGTATCTATACCGCCGTCACGGATCTCAACAGTGATTCTTGTGGAACCGGCATCTACGGAATTCTCTACAAGTTCCTTAACAACAGAAAGAGGTCTTTCAATAACCTCTCCTGCTGCAATCTTATCTATAGTTTTCTGATCAAGTTGTCTTATCATAACAAGTCCTTTATGAGAGTCTGTCCTTAAGCTCCTGAAGATAAAGCATAGCCTTAACAGGAGTCATATTATTGAGGTCAAGAGCCTTAAGCTCTGCTGTTACTGATATATCAATCGGTGAAGCAAAGAGACTCAGCTGTTCATCAGCCGGAGCAGGTGCTTTCTTAGAAGCACTTACATCTATGGACTTAGCCTTACCGGTTATATCCTCGTCAGCCAGATAATCAGATATTTCTCTGGCTCTGTCAATAACAGCGCTTGGAATTCCGGCAAGCTTTGCAACCTCAATACCGTAAGACCTGTCAGCTCCACCTCTGATAATCTTACGAAGGAATACGAGTTTTTCGCCTTCCTGACGGATAGCTATGCAATAGTTGTTAACACTTGAAAGCTTTCCTTCAAGTTCTGTAAGCTCGTGATAATGAGTCGCAAAAAGAGTCTTTGCGCCGATACGGTCTTTATCGGCAATATATTCAACTACTGACCAGGCAATAGAAAGTCCATCAAAGGTTGATGTACCACGGCCTATCTCATCCATGATGATAAGAGAATCAGGAGTTGCATTTCGAAGAATATTGGCAACTTCACTCATTTCAACCATGAATGTGGACTGTCCCTGGGCAAGGTCATCACTTGCACCTACTCGGGTAAATATCCTGTCACTCAGGGAAATGTCTGCCTCATCGGCAGGAACAAAACTTCCAAGCTGAGCCATAAGGCATATAAGTGCTGTCTGTCTCATGTATGTAGACTTACCTGCCATATTAGGACCGGTTATGATCATAATACGGTTAGCCTGGCTGTCCAGGAAAGTATCGTTCGGTATAAATGAATCGTCTCCTGTCATCTGTTCAACAACAGGGTGACGGCCACCATGGATATTTATAACGCCTGTATCGTTGATATGAGGACGAACGTAGTTATTCCTCATGGCAACATAAGAAAGAGAACAGAGAACGTCTGCTTCTGCTACAGCCCTTGCAGTCTTCTGTACTCGTACAGTCTGCTCAGCAAGATACTCTCTCAGTTTGCAGAACTCTTCATATTCCATACTGAAGAGCTTGTCCTCGGCACCCATTATAATATCTGACAGTCTTGCCAGTTCGTCAGTTGTAAATCTTTCTGAATTGGTAAGAGTCTGCTTTCTTATAAAATAGTCAGGAACCATGGACTTAAAGGAATTAGTAACATCAAAGAAGTAACCGAATACACGGTTATACTTGATCTTGAGGTTCTTAATACCTGTAGCGGTGCGTTCCTTCTCTTCTATCTCAGCAAGACGGGACTTGGAATTCTGTTTTTCTTCCTTGAAGTCGTCCAGTTCCTTGCTGTATCCGGCCTTGAATATTCCACCTTCTTTAACTGTGAGAGGTGCATCATCGTCAATGGCACGGAGAAGCAGGTCATAGATATCTTCAAGAGCATCAAAGGATTCACGCATATCCTTAAAGATATCTCCTGAAAGCTCGCTGAGAATATTCTTAATATATGGAAGATAATAAAGTGAATTTCTGAAGCTTATAAGATCACGGGGATTAGCTGTCTTCATAGCTATACGGGACATTAATCTCTCCAGATCATATATGGAATTCAGATATTCACGCATTTCATCGCGGCAGATTACATTTACATTTAAAGAATCTATGGCGTCATAGCGCTTTTCAATCTCTGCCTTATTCAGAAGCGGCATATCCATGTAAGATTTAAGAAGTCTGGCACCCATGGCAGTCTTAGTCTTATCCAGAACCCAGATAAGAGAACCACGTTTCGCCTTATCACGCATAGTCTCTGTAAGTTCAAGATTACGCTTGGTTGACGAATCGATAATCATATATTCGCTGATGAAATACAGCTCTATATGATTTATCTGATCCAGAAGGTCCATCTGTGTATCAAGAAGATACTGAAGAAGTGCTCCTGAAGCCATAACAGCAGCAGGATAATCCTTAAGACCAAGACCTTCCAGATGTGAAACCTTCATCTGCTTAAGAATCTTCTCTGCACATGTATCACTGTGATAATACGAATCTACGGCAGGGCTTTCTGTAATACCCTGACGGTTTTTAAGATCGGTAAGTGCATCAGTGAATCTGTGAGAAGGCTTATCCATAAGCTTTATGATGATCTCACTTGGCTCAAATCTTATAATCTCATCTATTATCTTTGACTCTTCCTTGACCTCTGTAGTAAGGAAGCTTCCCGTAGAAATATCCGCAACAGCGATTCCGAAAGAATTGTCAGCACCGTATACGGACATAATATAGTTATTCTTTTCATCACTTAAGGTATCACCGGTCATACTTGTACCCGGAGTTACGATCCTTATAACCTTACGCTCTACAAGACCTTTAGCTTCCTTCGGATCCTGTACCTGCTCGCATATAGCAACTCTGTGTCCAAGCTTGATAAGACGGCTTATATAAGTATCTGCGGCATGATACGGGATACCGCACATAGGAGCTCTCTCCTCAAGACCACAGTCCTTACCTGTAAGAGTAAGCTCTAGTTCTCTAGATACAAGCTCTGCATCATCAAAAAACATTTCATAGAAATCACCGAGTCTGTAGAAAAGAATACATCCTTCGTATTCATCTTTCATCTTTAAATAATGCTGCATCATCGGTGACAGCTTACTTCTGTCAATCATATCAACTCACCTATGTAGTAAAATCCTTTAGCCTCAATAAGTTTAACTTTCTGAATAGTTCCGATAAGAGATGCATCTCCAGGGAAATGCACCAGAATGTTGTTACCCATACGACCGGTAACAAGTCCTTCCTGATGGTCGTTAAGTTCTTCTACAAGAACTTCCACTTCCTGACCAAGAAATCTGGCTGAGCTCTTAGCTGTTACTTCATGTACCAGGTCAAGAACACGCTGAAATCTTTCATTTACAACATCTTCCGGAAGCTGTTCCCAGGAAGCAGCCGGAGTACCGGTTCTTCTGGAATATATAAAGGTAAATACCTGATCATATTCAGAGTATCTTATAACATCCATCGTATCCTGGATATCCTCTTCTGTTTCTCCAGGGAAACCGATCATAATATCAGTAGAAAGGGATATATCAGGAATGGCGGCCTTAATCTTATCTACAAGGCCTAGATAATGTTCCTTAGTATAATGACGGTTCATCTTCTTAAGAAGATCTGAGGAACCGGCCTGAACAGGCAGATGAAGCTGGTGACAGATCTTAGGATTATCACGCATAACTTCAATAAGTCTGTCTGAAAGATCCTTAGGATGGCTGGTCATAAAGCGGACACGCTTAATACCATCAATCTTGCAGACATCTTCGAGAAGCTCAGGGAATCCGTAATCTGGATTGTTTCTGATAATCTCGCTCTCACCCATGAAGTTTACTCCAAATGAGTTAACATTCTGGCCAAGAAGCATAACTTCTATTACGCCGTCTTTGGTAAGGTCTTCTATCTCATCAAGAATCTCTTCCGGTGTACGGCTTCGCTCACGTCCTCTTACGTAAGGTACTATACAGTAAGTACAGAAGTTATTACATCCGTACATGATATTTACGCCGGCCTTAAAGTTATACTTTCTTTTCTTAGGAAGACGTTCAACGGTTTTCTCAGGAGCTGCGAGGATCTCTACTATCTGCTTCTCTTCTCCTGTATATCTTCTGTATAATAGCTCAGCAAGTTTATGGAAGTTGAAAGTACCGAACATAAGATCTATGAATCTATAGCTCTTACGCAAATGCTCTACTATATCTTCCTGCTGCATCATGCATCCGCAGATTGCAATACAGTCTATCTCGCCGGATTCTTTACGCTTCTTAAGAGAACCCAGGTGTCCGTAAAGACGTGTATTTGCATTTTCTCTTACTGTACATGTATTAAAGATAACGAGATCAGCTGACTCATCAGCAGCTTCCTTCATTCCTACCTTTTCAAGTATACCTATAAGCTTTTCAGAATCACTTGCGTTCATCTGACAGCCGAAGGTCTGCACAAAGAATGTATAAGGACGGCCAAGAGCCTCAGACTTTTCAGCTATGATAACTTTAAGCTGTTCCATGAAGTAGTCCTGACGCTCAGCCTCTGTAAGGCCATCCAGTACACTCTCAAAATCTGTATTTATGTTTCTGATCTTAATATCATTCTGACTCATTTATATTTTCCAATTCCTTCATCCATATATATGCAGCTGCATCAGAAGGCATTCTCCAGTCACCTCTTGGTGACAGAGATACTGTTCCGACCTTTACGCCATCCGGCATACAGCTTCTCTTGAACTGCTGTGAGAAGAATCTCTTATAGAACATCTTCATCCACTTAAGAATCTCTTCAGCAGTATAATCCTCAGCAAAAGCTTTCTTTGCAAGGAAGAATATCTTAGATGGTGAGAATCCGAATCTTACTGCATAGTACAGGAAGAAATCGTGAAGCTCATAAGGACCCACCTTGTCCTCTGTTTTCTGAGTAATCTGACCCTTCTCATCCGGAGGAAGAAGTTCAGGACTGATCGGAGTATCGAGAATATCTCTCAGAACTGCCTCGCTTCCAGGGAAGATATTGTTCTCAGCAACAGAATCGATCATCCATCTTACAAGAGTCTTAGGAATACTTCCATTTACTCCATACATAGACATATGATCACCATTATATGTACACCAGCCAAGAGCAAGCTCAGACAGATCGCCTGTACCGACTACAAGTCCGCTATGTGCATTTGCATAATCCATAAGAACCTGAGTTCTTTCACGAGCCTGGGTATTCTCGTAAGTTACATCCTTAACATCAGCATCCTGACCGATATCCTTGAAATGCTGGAGACATGCATCCTTGATATCGATTATCACAGGTTCTGTTCCAAGACTTCTTATCAGTTCAAGGGAATTATTATAGGTTCTGTCTGATGTTCCAAAGGCGGGCATTGTAATAGCTATCAGATCCTCAGCCGGTCTTCCGAGAAGGCGAAGGGCTCTGGCACATACAAGAAGTGCAAGGGTTGAATCCATACCGCCTGAAACACCCACAACAGGTCTGGAACCTGTAAGTCTGAGACGCTTTGCAAGACCGCCAACCTGCATATCAAAGATGTCATTACATCTCTTAACACGTTTTGTCTTATTAGATGGAATGAATGGATGCTTTCTGGCACTGATATACTTTCCATCTGACTCAGGGATAGATATATCACTGAGAGTTACGATTATATTATCCTTAAGCTGATTGTCATAAAGACGTCTTACATCAGCAAAGGTTGTATTCTTTATACGGTCTGCTCTGATTCGACCCAGATCCATATCAGCAAGAAGCAGATAATCTCCTGCGATAAAGTCCTTGTTCTCATTAAGAATTGAACCATATTCAGCAATAATACTCTGACCGGAGAAGATAACGTCCTGAGTAGACTCATCACATCCTGCAGAAACATAGATATAATCACAGATATTAGCAGCACTGAGATGTTTGATAAGGTCACGGCGATATTCTCTCTTACCGATAACTTCATTGCTTGCAGAAATATTTACTATTACTTCTGCACCTGAAAGGGCCATCCATGAACTTGGAGTAACCGGTCCCCAGGCATCCTCACAGATTTCAACACCGAGCTTTATGCCGCCCAGCTCATATATGATTGAGCTTCCAACAGGAATGCTGTAATCACCGATAACAGGAATATAAGCATAATCCGTATCAAGATCAGAAGCAGATGTGAACCATCTCTTCTCATAGAATTCATTATAGTTTGGAAGCATAGACTTAACTGTAATACCTATAACAGCACCATTTACGATAACATAGGCACCATTATAGAGACGGTTATTTATAACAAGAGGTGCTCCGACTATAACAACCTGCTCATAACCTTCAGTCTCCTTGACAATATCGGCCATAGCCTTATCAGAAGCATCAAGAAGTGTCTTCTGGAAGAACAGATCCTGACAGGTATAACCAGTTACAGCAAGCTCCGGAAATGCGATTATACCGCATGAATACTCACGAGCTTCTTTGATCTTATCAATAATCTGCTCTTTGTTATACTCAACATCCCCTACTGAAATTTCAGGAACACAAGCAGCAGCTCTGTAAAAATCATACATAATAGTAATCCTCCCCTGTTATTCGTCACGTGATTCAAGGTCTCTCTGAAGTCCAACGAGGTAATTTACAAGTGCACCGCCATTTGGTTTCAGAAAGTACTCATCTTCAAGTTCCACGTATTTAAAGTTTTTTGCATGACCGTCTGCTACGCGGTCAATATAGCATTTAAGTTCTTTATAAGGCATGTAATAGATATCATTTCTCATGGTAAAATGTATCAGGAGAAATGCAACGCCACCCTGCGCTTCAAAATCAGTCATAAACCTGAACTGATGTTCGTGAATGTTCTGAAGAGGGAACGTATCTGTCTTACATTCCTTTGCATCAAAGCAGACAGGAACCCCCTGTACAACGCCTATATAATCTACAGTTGAATCCTTTTCGAAGTAAGCTTCTGTGATAAGCTTTTTCTCGGAATTAAACTTAAGTGGCGTTATAGGTGTGGGAATCTTCTGAACAAGAGCAAGATTCTTATTCCTGTAATGCTCATTTGTCGTATTTATAAGGTCCTCAAAGGTTGAGCCCCTGAGTCCCCTTGAATTCCATGTAGCCATACATATCCTCCGGAACATAGGCTGTGAACTGTTCTGTATCACTTAATCGCAGCTTATATGCATGAAGCATCTGTCTCTTAGGACGTGGACTGAGTCTGCGGTCCTGCAAGCGGTTTCCATACTTGATGTCTCCTACTACAGGAAAACCTAAGTATTCAAGAGTTACTCTTATCTGGTGAGATTTACCGGTGTAAAGGGTACATTCAACAAGAGATAAATCTTTCGATATATTATAAGAGATACATCTAAAGCCGGTTTTAATCTTTACGGCATCTGTCATATTCGTATCTGATACAACAGCCTTATTTAAAGCCTCATCTTTCTTATAATAAAGCTCTATAATGCCATTTTTTTTATATTCACCATGGACAATGGTAAGATATTTTTTATCTGCCCCGGAATCACTCTTTGCTCCAAGTGAGTCACTGAGATACCTGAGTCCTTTAAGAGTTTTACCTGCAGTGATAATTCCACTGGTATTTCGGTCAAGTCTGTTGCATACAGACGGACGGAAAACATTAAGAGATTCTTCTGTGATTTCACCTTTTGAAAGCATATAATCTATAACTGCCTCATTTACAGAATAGTCATCGTTGGATGATTTCTGGGATAAAACTCCGGCAGGCTTATTGATGATAATATAATCATCACATTCATAGACTATATTATCGTTATTTAACTGAAATCTCTTAGAGTTATTTGACGTATTTATATCAGATGTTTTCTTTGCAGATCTTTCTGTATGAAAGAGCTCAATCGTCTCATCTGACAGAAATAGCTTTACTGAGTCACCGGTGTGCAGAACGGCATCTGCATCAGCCTTCCTGCCGTTAAGAGTAATATTCTTCTTGCGCAGCATTTTATAAGTAAAGGACTGTGGAGCTTTGTCAAAATACTTAAAACAGAGCTTCTTCAGCTTTTCTCCGTCTTCTGATTTAGATATGATTATCTCTCTCATCTATAATCCCAGCCTCAAAAGTCTTATTCTTAAGTCCTTATCTCTATCCAGACTATCCTCTTTCTCAGGGCATATCCTTCCAAGCTCTTTATCAAGCCTTTCAAAAGAATCTACAACACATATACGGGCTTTGTCTTTAAGCTCGCTGTTAACGTTTTCCAGATATTTAACAGCTTCCTTCTGACGTGCATTATCCTTAGATTCAGGATGATAGGCGATTATATTGTTGTTTACTATAGCCACTGTCGGAAAGAAAAGAATACCGTCATCCGTTATCGAAATATCATATAAAAGATTAATGTCATGTTTCTTAGCTATCTCTTCCGCCCGCTCATACTCATCCTGCTTTAATGGATTACATTTAAAACAAAGCAGATAATTTGCAAAGTTCTTCGCAAATGGTATAGACATTATGGTCGCAATTATTATAAAGAGAGTTCTTCTGGTCTGAAACATTATAAGACTCAGAAGGACATCTGCCAGGATAAATGCGAAGCAAGCAAATAATATAAGCAGTCTTATATTCTTGTATCTTTTTAAGTGACCGTAATGGCCTTTATGTAAGTTCTTTTTATTATTCATTGTAAGCCTCTTAACAGATTCTCCATCCCGGAAGATACTTGTTCTTTATCTGTCCGGCAGCGGCCTTGCCAAAACCAAGTGGGAAATTATCTAC
>ONEC01000033.1:0-9271 GCA_900316715.1 uncultured Eubacteriales bacterium | reverse complement strand
TATTCATCACAGGAAAGGGCCATGGCAAGAGCCTGGCTTGGTTCAAATCTGTTTTTCTTTTCTTCTCCCATAAGGAGTCCACGTCTTAAAACGTGAAGACGTCCATTTTCAGGGCATCCGTCAGGTATATAATATATACGGCCGTTCATGTTTTCAAAACGGTCACGTTTAAAGTCTCTTTTAATATGAGATAAAAATTCCAGCAGTTCTTCACTGATCTTAAAGGATTTTGGATAATAATCAGATACAGAAGAACCTGAAGAATTCGTATCGGTATCTTCTACAAGAGATACAAAATGTCCTTCTCCCTTAACTTTGTGAGGGAAAAGATGCATGGTGTATTCGAGATTAATACCACTTGCTTTATCAGGGGCTGAACTCCACTCTGCTCGTCCGGGAACAAATCCCTCATGCTGAGTTATAGGAACAAGTCTGAGTCCATCTTTCTGATCAAGAAGATATAATATACTGTCCTCATCCTCGAGTCCTGAGAAAGTACAAGTTGAATAAAGAATCATTCCTCCCGGTTTCAGCATACGAACAGCCTCGACCAGAATAGATTTCTGTATTGTCGCAAAATATTCGTTGCCATTACGTTCCCAGGCTGTAACCATGGATGTAGACTTACGGAACATTCCTTCGCCTGAACATGGGGCATCTATAAGTATTTTATCGAAGTAATGATCGAATTGCCCTGCAAGCTTATCTGTGGATTCACAGGTGACCAGTACATTTTCAGCACCAAAAAGCTCAAGGTTCTTTATAAGAGCCTTAGCTCTGGAAGCACTGATATCATTAGATACAAGATATCCGGTTCTACCAAGACGAGCCAGGAGTTCTGTGGATTTACCGCCAGGGGCGGCGCATATATCAAGAACTCTGTCTCCCTCTTCTATCGGAAGTGTGGCTGCAGGAAGTGTTGCACTAGGCTCCTGTAAATAATAAAGCCCTGCATAATAATATGGATGCTTTGACGGAACTTCTGTTTCAGCATCATAATAGAATGCATTTGGGCACCATGGAACAGGCGTAAGTTTAAATGGAGATATCTTAAGAAAGTCCTCAACACTTATCTTAAGAGTATTAACTCTTAATGCGTGATTCATAGGCTGATCAAGAGCTGCTATATAAGCATCCAGCTCTGATCCAAGCATGTTTTTCATTTGTTCGGTAAATTTCTCAGGTAATTTCATTTATTCTTCCGTCTTCTCCGGTTCGTGTTCGTAGCCATTTACCGGCTCTTTATCGATATTAACTCTTGTATATAGGAAATCATATTCCTTTTCTATGTCTTCGTTATCAGGATAATCAGTACGAAGCTGACTGACTATATCAAATGCAGACTGATAATCCTTATTAATCTCCATTAAAACAGCACGGTTATACTTCAGAAGATACTTGTATTCATCATCTTCACAGCCCATACCTTTTTCAATATAACTCTCGGCACTTGTCAGATCGTTAATACTCAGATAATAGGCTGAAATCTCATATGCTATAAAAGTATTCATACCATATTTATCAGTATACTTATTGAAGCATTCAAGCATCTTATCGCTATTTCCAAGTTCGGCATAGCATACACCGATGTACATATTAAGCTGATCGTGACCGGCAGCTACTGCTTCTTCCAGCTCCGGAAGCGCCTTACTATAGTTTTTTTCGGTTGTGAAGCTATAAAGTGCACTGGCCAGAGGAATCATAGTATCCAGGTAATCCTTATCAAGATAAAAACTGGTTTCATCTCTAAGCTCTTTATAAAGATCACGTGCCTTGTCATACTGCTTTAATTCCATATAGCTGTTGGCCATATAAAGCTTGGTATCCAGGTCCATATTTCGGGAAAACCACTGATGTTCAGCCAGGGAATCATTGAAAAGGCTGATAGCCTGTTCATAGTTACCCTTGTTATATTCAGCAATACCCTTATCTCGTATATCTTCTTTATCAGAAATGCAGTTTATAACAATAATAAGAGACAGAACAAGGACAGCCGCCGTAACAAAAGTCATCATTACGGCAAGCTGTCTTAATCTTTTTCTCTTTTTCTTGCTCATTTTTCTTTTTTTCTTACGTTTTTGTACTTCAGACATTTTTAGGACCTTTGCTATTATTCATTTGCAAGAGTCATCTTAGCGAATCTCCAGGAATCCTTGCACATTCTCTCAAGATCATATTCAGCCTTCCAGCCAAGCTCTTTAAGAGCCTTAGATGCATCAGAATAACATGTAGCGATATCTCCTGCACGGCGTGGCTTGATAGAATATGGAATTGTAAGATCATTAGCCTTTTCAAAGGCATGAACGATATCAAGAACGCTGTATCCGATTCCTGTACCAAGATTATATATATTAACACCTTCTGTACTCATTACCTTATCTACGGCACAGAGATGTCCCTTAGCAAGATCTGTTACATGGATGTAATCACGAACACCTGTTCCATCAGGAGTATCATAATCGTTGCCAAATACTCCAAGCTCAGGAAGCTTTCCGATAGCAACCTGCATGATATAAGGCATAAGATTGTTAGGGATTCCATTAGGTGACTCACCTATAAGTCCGCTTTCATCAGCTCCGATAGGGTTAAAGTATCTTAGAAGTACTACAGACCATTCCTTATCAGCTGTGTAAAGATCGCTGAGGATCTGCTCAAGCATATGTTTTGTCCATCCATAAGGATTGGTACATACGCCCTTTGGACACTCTTCTGTAATAGGTATAAATGCAGGATCTCCATATACTGTAGCTGATGATGAGAAGATAATCTTCTTAACATTATATTCTTTCATCAGTTTAACGAGATTTATAGTTCCTGCGATGTTATTCTCATAATATGTAAGTGGCTTCTGAACAGATTCACCTACTGCCTTAAGGCCTGCAAAATGAATAACGCAGTCGATATCATTTTCCTTAAAGATAGGTTCCATCTCTTCAGGACAAAGCATGTCTGCTTTATAGAATTTTACTTCCTTTCCTGTAATTTCCTTTATCTTATCTAAAGTCTCTATCTTTGAATTATAAAGGTTATCGAAAACGATAACTTCATGACCAGATTTAAGAAGCTCTACAACTGTGTGAGAACCGATATAACCTGTTCCTCCTGTTACAAGTACTTTCATTATGTTCCTCCTGTTAATCTGTTAGTCTATTCTTTACATAAATTGAACATTATGTTATTATATCAAAGATTTCGAATAAAAAAAAGAATTCATAAAAGAATTCTTTTTTATAATTTATGAATAAGCCGGCATGTCGGAATTGGCAGACGAGGCAGACTCAAAATCTGTTGATGGCAACATCGTGCGGGTTCGACCCCCGCTGCCGGCACTTCAAACCCCCAGTAAAATCGGGCGTTCCCAAGATTTGAAAAGTTACTTTTGTTACTTTTTACCCCGAAATAGGTTACTTTTTTGAGTCGGATGAGCATATCATGCCGGCTTTTTCTATTATTTCCCTCTTTAATGCCATATCAGACACATCATAAGTATAGTAGTTCGAGTTAACTCTCTCGGAATTACCAAGGAGTGATGATGTAATAGTTGTTGATACTCCATTACACTTCATATTACTGTTAAATGTTCTTCTTATTGCGTGTATACTCTTCTTTCCGGAAAACTTCGGTCCTCCGGTACGGTTTCTCATGGAATCAGAGATCTTTGTCGATGATATACGTCCGTTTTTATCCATGAAGACAAATTCTCCGAGCAATCCATTAGAAATCTCGTATTCCTTTATTCTGTTAAAGAGGTTGATGAGTTCATCAGATAATGGGAATATACGATCTTTTCCTGTCTTTGTAGTTGATACCGTATATTCGTTTGTCAGGCGATTATGTTTCTCTGAATGTCTGATCAGCATTATACCTTCATCGTATAATATATCTTCCCATTTGAGACCGGATATCTCTCCTACTCTCATTCCCGTGAGAAGTGATAATTCAATTGCAAAACACACAACCTTATTAGCATTTTTTGAAACAGGGTTATGTATGCTCTGCAGCAATGCCTGCTGTTCAGCCATAGACAGAGTTCTTTCTCTGGCAGTTTTAATAGATGGTTCCTTGCATAATGAACGGTACATCGGCAGATCAACGTAATTACATGGATTATCCCTGATTACACGATCACGTATGGCTTTATTAAATATTCCGTTCACATATCCCCATATGCTTTGAAGAGCTTTCCATGGTATTGGTTTTTCTTCCAGAACTTTTCTTATATGAGAAGTAAGGTCAACATCTTCGATATCCCGTATATCCATCTTCTCTATAGGATATCCTTTAAAAAACCTGTTATAGTCGGATGTATACTTATATATAGTATTGTCAGAACGCCCACAGAGGCTCTGTCTTTCCATCCATAACTGAAAGGCTGTCTCAAAATCATAATGGTCTATATGAGTCTTATAAAAGCCGATGACTACATCTTCCAGATCTTTAAGATGCTTTTTCTTTATAAGTTTAGTAAACTTACCTTTCTTATCCGGAAGCTTTGTTTTCCAGAATCCATCGGATGCCTGCCATATCCTGTACGAGTGCTTATCAAGAAACTGTTTATTATCCATTTTCTTAATCTGCTCCTCAATGATGGCCTCATCTATGATACCATTATTGGCAAGCACTCTCAATTCTTCGAGAGAAAAATTATTAAGTTTTTCGCCTGATATCGTTATATTCATTCCATCTCCTATGAAAAGCAGATTTAAAATGTGTACGTGTGTCTATAATAAAATTATAAACATTCGATTCTGCTAAAATTCTCATAGAATGATGAAATATAATAGAAAAGTTATCAATTCTGATAAATTTTTTAATATAAGAATTTTTTTCCAATGGAAAAAATCAGTCACAGGTTATTTACTTATTCTCCAGTGGAGAATAAGTTTAGGTATCATAAGTAGCTTTCTTACTAATGGAGATTGGGTCTGGTCCCAAGATGTAGTCTTATTTTGAAAATTGCAAGTTGAAGCATCGCAAAATTTGCAATTTTTGCATAAAGACGTTGCTTGTAAGGGATTGGACATCAAAGATTAATCCCGAAATAAAACGTATAGATTTTATTCCGGGATTATTTAGATAATTTCATTTCTTATATTATTTTAAAAAATTATCAATACACTCTGCGCTTATTTTTTTTGATTCTCATAATAACAACAATCAAACCAATCAACGAAACAACCATCACAATCATACTGAGAATTATATCAGCCTTATCTCCTGTTGATACTGAATATCTTGATTCATTCTGTACTTGCTTCACTTCTGTCATTTTCTTTGATTGTTTTTCGGATGGTTTCTTTGCTTGTTCTGATGAATATTCTTGTGTTTTTTGTTGACTCTCATCCGTGATTGTAAAGTTTGCACTCGCTGTACCGTTAACTGTAACTATTTCTACAGTATGATTTCCATAAGCTAATGTATTAAGATATTTAGCATTAAGAGTAATCGTAAGTGGATCTCCTGATACTGTATAGTTTTCAGAAGAAATCTCTTTCCCATCTACTAAAATTATCTGAAGATTCTCCTTTACGTCATTGGTCATAAAATCCAAACCTAATGAACTATCTTTTTTATAAATACCGCCCTCACCCGAAATCACTCTCGGTGGAACTTCTGTAGAAATTAAGATTCTATTTTTATCCTGATTTGTAGCCACCTCTGATTGCGCATAAACACTAAAAGGAATTCTTATAAGCATAATGAATCCAATCAAAGACGATAAGAATATTCTGTTTATTACATATTTTATCATATTAATTCTCTTCTATATTTGTAGATACTTTTTGATTCAACGTTGTACCGCTAAGTTTGACTGAAATCACTGGCATTAACGGAATGTTTGATTTATCAAATGACACATGCCAATTATCCCAAACTAAACCTGTCATTCCTTCGCATTTAATATGAATATTACATGCATTTGCGGGTAGTTGAATAACAGTCGAAAAACCTGATGTTTTATTATGACCATTCTGATTCCATGAATATGACTGTAATTGTGGATTTCCGTTGTCATCATAATCTTTAATAACATTCCATGTGACAGTAAACTTCGCAATAAATGCTCCAACATGGCTAAGATGAATCTCTCCGCTGGTATATTTGGTCACGGTATCTACAGTATAGTCTGTTGTTCCATGAAATCCCGCAGGTTCAGCGTTTTTTAAGAATAATGCTTTATACATTAACGGATACGCAGGATTGCTTTCTGATAGAGTTACATCAGAAAAGATAATACTATTTATCTTTTGAGCAACATCATCGTCGCTCAGCATGATTTTCAAAGTCTCACACTTTCCGCCTAAAACAATTAAAGAGCAACTTGTCTTTGCAAGCGTAGCCTTTATTTGTGAAGAAAGATCAGTCTTTACAGCTGCGCCATTTTTACTTAGAAACACTTTCATTGCCGTTTCTAGTTCTTTCTCAGAGCATTCTGATTCGAACTTGAAAAAGATTTCCCTTCCGTATGCAACACTTTGTACATATCCAGGAACCTGTTTATTATCGATTAATTGCTTCACATCATCCAGTGTACATTTTTCACCAAATGCCTTTGATGTGTCATCAAAAACATTGATACTTGCAGTATAGAAGACTTGTCGGTACATGACCACATATAACGAAGTTTTGTCCCTTCTTTTAGCCTCAAAATCAATACCTAATTGAAATTTTGAGAAATTGACATCACATCCAAACCTAACAATCATCTCTTCTTCTGAATGAACCAGACCACTCTCGTAGCTGATAACTGCAGGAATAGAATGAGTAATAGCTTTATTGGAATACCATTCATGAAGAAGTAAGGTCATTCCGTTCTGTATCTCATCATTTGTTGCAGTATCTATTTTTATGCTGTTTGACTGCAGATTTGGTAAGCTCAATGACAAGTGGACGGGTCCACGTGAAATAGGAACCGGGTGTGGATTTCCGTCTAAAAGATCAGAATCAATATATAATAGAGCGCCAGGATAGGTAATGGACTGATTTAAGTCTGATATGCAGACATTGATATCATTTTCTATGGTATATTTTTCTCTTTCAGTTACAATGTATTCATTTTTTTCCAATACTCCGGTTTTTGGTTTGTAATTAACAATTTCTTTCCCTTTATATGTAAGGAGTGCTTTTGCGTCATACTTAAGACTTTTTATATACGCTTTGATTTCTTCTTTATTTTTCATTGCGTTTCACCTCATCAATAAATGGTTGATACATCTCTTTCATAAACTTATACGCAATCATTGGCACTTTTATTTTTGTTTTTGTTTTCATATATCCCTTATTAAACATATTGTGCATATGACATATAGGTATAATTCCCACTTCATCTCCATTAATAGTCTTAGGAAATTTAGCTTCATTATATGTTGGAGTAATAATTACGTGTCCCCCAACCAATCTGATACGACCAATATTATTACAGCGCTTGTTAGCGTTGATAGATTTATCAGGGTTATAGAAATATTTGTCTGTAAGACATTTTGTACAGGAACATTGTGTAGCAGCATTATAAAAATCCAACCAACATAAGCCTCTATATCGACTTAGTTCATCTTCTTCTTGGTCATTTATTTCTAAGTCATCTTCCGGCTTGTCATTATGGCTGCCCTTTACGTTTACAAATTGCAAAGGTGGATAAAATGTCTGCACCCCTATTAAAGTAGAAGAAATGGGCACTACCAAGTAATCCCCATCAGATGTATCTGACCGATTAGTATATATTTCCTGTAATATTGCATATTCTCTACTGTTATGAATCTTATAAAGGACTGAAAACTGCTTGTCTAGTTCTACTAAATTTTCAAGCCCTTCCACTGCTTCTATCCTAGGCAGGTTAATAAAATATGTACTCATAATAGAAAACCTCAAATTAATCAATCCATCTAACACTAACTCTTAATGTAGCAAAATATTTACCCGGCTTCGCCGCTGCCCAGTTGTCACTTGTGATATTGATATATCCCTGACAGTTAAATGGCAAAGTCGTTACATTATCTATAACAAAGTAACATTGATTTCCATGATAACCTGTTGAAGTAGCTCCAGCCGCATTTGTGGAGACTGTAAACGGTATTGTTTCATTATGCGAAGTGCATTGGAATGAAGATTTCTCAAAAAGCACTTCAAAATTGCCACTATTATTGGCAAATATAGCTTCTTTTACCTGAATATCAAACGGAGTCTGTGTATCACCATAATTGATGTTGATCGATGCAGGTATGGAAAGCGTTAAATAAGGATCCGGATCGGGTTCTTTCCACAGGGCAGTAATAGTAAAGTAGTTTCCTTTTCCTGCCATATCAATTGGAGTACCGATGCTAAATGTACCGTCAAAACTTGCTTTCCAACAGTCAAACTCTTTGCCCTCCGGTGCAGTGAATGAGCATCTCGAAGGGAGTTTATAATAGAGTTTTCCGTTATTGCCCCGATAGAAGCAGCCTGCCGTTTGAGTATAATTGCCAGCCCACATATCCGCCTCGGAGATGATTGTTGTACTCTTCATAACTATTCCCATAATGTCTCCCGATTCGCCCGGTTCGATATATACTGTATAGATGACTTCCTCAAACTCAGCTACAAGTGTACGGTCAGATGTTGCAGTAAAGGTATAGCTTGCATCAGTGCTGACCTGTTCACCGTTTTCCGTCCACTTCACAAAGGAATAACCGCTGTTTGCCGTGGCTGTTACGGTAACAGAAGCATTCTCATCATAAGTACCGCCGCCGCTTACTGTTCCGCCGGCTGTCGGATTTGCGGAAACATCGATGTTATATGTATCCAAAGAAGCAGCAACGATCGTTACATTAAATGTATCGGTTTTGGTGATCTCTTTCTCCGTATAAGATACAGTCACGGTAACATTGCCCTTAGCAGAAGAATCAAAACCGCTCAGAGTTGCATCATAAGTAACGTCGTTAGTCGAGCTGTCGCTGAAATTAGCGGTAACGACCATTCCTATTGTATTCAGCTCATCTCCGACATTGTACGTTGTGTTTGTCGGCGGTGTTACAGTAATAGAAGTAAGTTCTGGAACTTCAGTCGATAGTGAAATATTTGTTTCTTCATCATCTCCAAGTGTTGTGTCTGCCTTTACTGTCACGGGGAAGCATCCTATCAAAAGTATCAGACAGAGAATAGTGGATAATACCTTCTTTTTCATCCCTAAAAACCTCCATTTTGATTATTTACTGACCAACGGTCAAAGTTATTAATGTTTCTGCTCCGTTAAGAGGGAGCTTTTCATCATCATATGTCCAATGCTGATATTTTA
>ONEC01000015.1 GCA_900316715.1 uncultured Eubacteriales bacterium | reverse complement strand
GGATCACATTTCTCCGATTTCCTTTTATAAGCAGGTGAAAAATCAGGATAAACAATATATCTAACATTAATAACAAAATATTACGATTTTTCTTGACACGGAAATCGGGTTATGATAATATCTCATCAATACAAAATTAGGGAGTAGCTAACAAAGTGATTTCGGCGGTATACAGCCGGATGAAACGTTGGTTGCATCTTCGTCAGTACGATTGATATAAGTCAATCCGGAGTGTAAATAATCAGCGAGACTATTTTGTGGTTTTAATTAACCGCAGAAGAAGTCTCGCTTTTGTTTTACAAATTTTTAAGTGAGGCTGAAGTATTTATACGAGAAAGGAGGTAACGAGATGGCATATTTTCCACCGGTTCCGGCAATTCGACGGAACATACTTTTAACAAGGCTCCGGCAGACTGGAGCAGTCTCAAGGGAAACAGCTGTAACGCTCAGTGATGCAGGAATTATTAATCCAAACGGATTCAAGCATATCACTGATCTCCTTGTGAAAAGAAGGATAATATTTCAGGAAGGTAACAAGTTTTATTTAGAACTTAGAGAAATGAAAGGATAACTACTATGATTAAATATATTATTTTAGGTGTTGTTGTATTATTTGTTTTGTTGATCATCATGACCAGCTACGTAAAATCACCTCCAGACAAAGCTTATATCATTTCCGGTCTTAGAAGAAAGCCAAAGGTTTTCATCGGACGTGCAGGACTTAAGCTTCCTTTTCTTGAGAGAAAAGACGAACTGATCATTAAGCAGATTTCAATAGACATTAAAACAGGCGACTATGTTCCAACATCAGACTTCATCGGTGTTAACATCGACGCTGTTGCAAAGATCAGACTTATGACTGATCCGGACGGAATTCAGAGAGCTATGGCAAACTTCCTTAACATGAATGAGCAGAGAATTGCTGAGGCACTTGTTGATTCTCTTCAGGGTAACATGCGTGAGATCGTTGGTACTATTACACTTAAGGAACTCTGCAATGACCGTAAGTCATTCGGTGATCAGGTTCAGGAAAAAGCTCAGCTTGATATGAACAGACTTGGTGTTGAGATCATCTCTTGTAACATCCAGCATGTTGAAGATAAGAATGATCTTATCAATGCACTTGGTCAGGACAACATGGCAGCTATTCAGAAGTCAGCTAGTATCGCTAAGGCAAATGCTGACAGAGACGTAGCTATTGCTCAGGCACAGGCTCAGAAAGAAGCTAACGATGCCAGAGTTCAGGCTGAAACAGAAATTGCTATTAAGCAGAATGACCTCTCTATCAAGAAGTCAGAACTTAAGACAGTTGAAGATACAAAGAAGGCTGAGGCCGATGCTGCATATTCAATTCAGCAGGAGACACAGCGTAAGACAATAGAGATTACAAAGGCTCAGGCTGATATTGCTAAGCAGGAGCAGGAGATTACACGTAAGCAGAAAGAGGCTTCCGTTAAGGAGCAGGAGCTCAACGCTCAGATCCGTAAGCAGGCCGATGCTGATAAATATCGTCAGCAGCAGATGGCAGAGGTTGACCTCTTCAAGAGACAGAAGGAAGCTGAAGCTAAGAAGTTCGAGTTTGAAAAGGCTGCAGAAGCAAAGCGTATTCAGGCAGAAGCTGATAAGTATGCTATGGAGCAGGAAGCTGCTGCTATTAAGGCTAAGGCTGAAGCAGAAGCTGCAGCTATTAAGGCAAAAGGTGAAGCAGAAGCTGCTGCCATTCAGGCAAAAGCAGAAGCTGAGGCTGCTGGTATCGACAAGAAAGCTGAAGCTATGAAGAAGTATGGTGAAGCTGCTGTTATCGAAATGCTCTGCAAGATGTATCCTGAAGTTGCTCGTGCTATTGCTGAGCCTCTTGGAAAGATCGATAAGATCACAATGTACGGTGATGGTAACACAGCACGACTTACAGAGGACGTTACAAAGTCATTCAAGCAGACAATTGATGGTTTATCAGATTCACTTGGTGTAGATCTTAACTCAGTTGCAACCAACTTCCTTAAGAATAAGGGTGGAGATGCAAAGCAGATCGAAGCAGAGGCTGATGATGATACAACTTCTTTTAAAGAAGTAGAAACAGATGATGAAAATAAATAACCTGGCAAAAATAAAATATTAAAAACTATTATATGATTTAAGGGAGGATGTAACAAATGATTTGTCCATTTTGCGGCGGAGAGCTTCCGGAGGGATCAAAGGAGTGTTTTATCTGTGGTGAGCATATATTCCGGAAGGATACCGAGACATTACTCGGAACAGGGATTACGATAATTCCGAACAGCAATGAGGAGAATGATAAGAGTCAGGATACGGGAGGATCAATGTATTATACGACACCTATGGACTATCCGGTTTCTTCGGATTACGGAACAACGGATTATTCTTCCAAGACCATTAAGAACAGAAGAATAGGGACATTGATCTTATTCCTCGCCATTGTGGCAGCAACAGCTGTGATCATTCTTTTAACTTCCGGCGTGTTTGCAAGTAAAGATGGTGTATATAATGCACAGAATCTGGATGAGGTGTTTGATAAGATCATGGCCGCAGAAGGAGAAGCAATTGATAAATCGCTTATAAGTATTGAAGCATCCATGACAATTGACGGAAAGAATCTTTCCTTCCGTACAGCAGTTATCTTCCAGGGTGAGGTATATTCAGAGAATATATGGCATGGTGAGGTAACATTCAGCGGAAAGAATGTATCAATTAAATGGGATGACAGATCAGGTATGGGAACTGCAACGTATAGCAGTAAGGATAAGTCAATAACCTTTGCTCTGGAACCTGAAGATGCTGCTTTCTACGGACTGGAAAGTCTGGTCTTCGTAAGAGAGTAAGCAAATGATTAAATAGTTTAATAGTAAGTATTTGTAGGGGGACTGCACCGGAAGAATGTATAGTGAAACATTCTCCGGTGCAGTTATTTTTTTGTTAAATATATATAGTTTTGGGCTGAATTTTAGATTTTTACAGAACCCTGGATATGTGTTATTATTAATCTCGGTTGAGTATGTCATTATGAGGTAATACGGGTGGATAAACATCGTGGGTCAAAAAAAAGAATATTATATATCACGGTAGCCCTGGGTATTATGCTTGTGGGTATTGTTGTCGCAAGTATTATTGTTTTTCAGCAGAGATTTAAAGAAACAAAGAAGCTGATGACAAATGCTGAGTATAATACCTACGATAATTATTATGTGATAATTACGGATAATCGTGATACGGATTACTGGCAGAGCATATATGAAGGAGCCCTTGAAGAGGCGGCTAAGTCTAATTCATATGTAGAACTGATGGGTAATAATATAGAGGATGATATATCCAAAGAGGATATGATAAGAATCGCCATAAACTCAGATGTCAGCGGTATTATCATAGAAGCAGATGAGAGCTACAGAACAGTGAATCTTCTTAAGGAAGCTGATGCGAAGGGGATCCCAGTGGTTACTGTGTCTGAAGATAACGTAGAGACAAAACGTAAGAGTTTTATCGGTGTCAGCGGATATAATCTTGGAAAGGTTTATGGAGAAGAAATCTGCAAGTATGTCCGTGAGAAGGGTATGCCGAAATGCAAGGTTATGGTTCTGATAGATGAAGACCTTGCCAATGGAACGCAGTCTATAATATCAACTGCCATTCGTGAGCAGGTTGAAGACGAGGATATGTCGAAGCGCATAGAAATTACTAACAGGGCTATCAGTAATGAGAAGGAGTATTCCGCAGAAGAGGAGATCAGAGATATCTTCGTGGGACAGGATGATATCCCGGATGTAATAGTATGCCTCAGTGAGAAGAACACTCTGTGTGTTGAGCAGACAGTAGTAGATTATACTAAGGTTGGTGAAGTGGAGATATTTGGATATTACACATCACCTACTATTGAAAATGCAATCAATAAGAATATTATAAGATCTACCATCGTAATAGATACAAAGCAGATGGGAAGATATTCCGTAGCTGCTCTTGACGAGTATAGACAAAGCGGCTATGTTAGCGAGCTTTACTTCATCGATGTCAGTCTTGTGACGGCTGATGATGTGTCAGCTGACTCCGAAGAAGGAGGGCAGACTGATGAAGAATAAGAAGAGAAGAAGATTTAAGGATATACATCTCAGGACCAAGCTGTCACTGGTTATAGCGGGAACCATGTTCCTTATTCTGTTGGTTAATACGATCCTGTATGTTATCCTCAACAGAATGACACAACAGCTGGATGATATATATGTAGGAAATGTAAAGCTTAACGAGCTGGAGGATGCCCTCGATAAGGTTGAAAGCAGTATGGCCGGATACCTTAATACCAAGGGCACGGATACACTGGATGAATACTACAGAGCGGAACAGGCCTATCAGAATCTTATGGATGGACTGGAGAAGAGGATTACAGATAATCAGCTTAAGATGATGGAGAGAGATATCTATTGGATGTCTTTTCACTATCTTGTACTTACAGATAGTACCGTTGATGCAAAGCGAGGACGAAATGTCGAGAGGTACAGGGATAATTATGAAGAGGCTGAAAAACTGTATTCATATATAAAGACCTATATTACTAGTCTTAACGGATATCGTTTCCGTGGTAATACCGAAAGCTACAAATCACTTTCCACATCTCTGGGATATCTCGAGATATCAAGTATCGTCGCATTTATAGTCATGGCTCTTTTTGATGTCATGCTGGTTATACTTGTTACGGGAAATATCACCAGACCTCTGAATGAACTTGCTATGGCAGCTGATAAGGTTTCTGATGGAAAACTTGATCAGGTTGGTGTCGTAAAAGTTCACAGCGGCGATGAGGTTGGAAAGGTTACCGTTGCATTTAATCAGATGGTAAGCAGTATTCCGGGATATCTTACCAGACTTAAGGAAAGTATGGAGAAGGAGCAGCTTCTTAAAGAGAAGGAGCTTCTTATGGAGGCCCATCTTAAGGATGCACACCTTAAGTATCTTCAGGCGCAGATCAATCCGCATTTTCTGTTTAATACTCTGAATGCCGGAACCCAGCTTGCGACCATGGAGAGAGCTGACAAAACATCCCAGTACATTCAGCATGTGGCGGCTTTCTTCAGATATAATATACAGGAAAACGATGAAGTATCTCTGGCACAGGAGATACAGCTGGTTGATACATACATTTACATTCTTAATGTACGTTTTTCGGGAGAGATACAGTTCACTAAGGAGATTGAGAGTGAGGATCTCCTGGATATAAGGATTCCGGGAATGATACTTCAGCCGATCGTTGAAAACAGCGTGAATTATGGTATCAGAAATATTGAGAGAACGAAGAGAATAAGTATCTCGGTATATAGAGTTGATGATAATGTATGCATAAGTGTTCTGGATAACGGTGTCGGTATGAGCCAGGAACTTATACGGGAAGTCCTGAACGGGGAATACAGGAACGATCCTGAATCAGATAAGAAACACGGTAATGGAGTCGGACTCAACAATGTTATAGAACGACTCAGACTCTATTATAATGGAACAAATAATTTTGAAATAATCAGTAACGGAAGAGATCAGGGTACAGAAGTTGTTATCACAGTACCTTTAGCGGAGGAGCAAGATGTATCGGATAATGCTGGCAGATGATGAAGGAATAGTAGTTGATTCCTTTACATATATATTAAAGGAAGAGTTCGGTGATGAAGTGGTGATCGAAGTGGCTAAAACAGGTCGAAGCGTCATAGAACTTGCCGAAAGATTCAGACCTGATATAGCACTTATGGATATCAGGATGCCGGGTATAAACGGTATTGATGCTATAAAGGAGATCAGAAAGAGAAATACGGGAATCATCTTTATAGTTATCTCTGCATACGATAAGTTTGGCTATGCACAGGAAGCCATCAACCAGGGAGTTATGGACTATCTGAACAAGCCTGTGGACAGGAATCAGCTTGTGATGACTGTGAGAAAAGCCATGGAGCAGGTGGATAGAGAGAGGGAGAAGCGCTCCAGAGAACTGGAAATCCTCGAGAAGATGGAGACAGTTACTCCTATTATCGAAAGTGGTCTTATCTATAACATGCTTTTTCAGGACCTTTTTAAGGAGGACCTTGAAAACTTTAAAAAGATCTTAGAGATTGATACGGATTATGGATATATGCTGGCGCTTGTGTTTGGTGAGCAGCAGGAAGGCAGTGTTATGACCAACGCAGTCGGTACATCCGTAAGGATTCAGAACCATATCAGGGATCTCCGGGAGATCATTAAGAGTTACTTCCATGGTATAGTCGGCCCGGTTATGGCCAATAAGATAGCAATATTTATTCCTTATGATAAGAAGGAATTTGATTATAATGAAAGAATAGAGATAATTGATACAGCCAGAAATATGGTCAGAAGACTTAATGCACAGATGGATGCTGTGTTCAGAGCAGGAGTGGGATGTGTAAAGACTCTTGATAAGATGATGATATCTTATAACGGGGCACTGGACAGTCTCGCCATGACTACGGGTTCTGTAGTTCATTCCGATGACCTGGCTATCGGCTGCGATTATGAAGAGGATTATCCTATCGATCTTGAGGAGACAATCTTCGAAAGCGTAAGAAAGGGCGATATCAATAAGTCTATAAGCTCTGCCGGCCAGTTCTTTGAATGGATGAGAGAGAGCTACGGTGGTTACTCCGAAGATATCAAGCTCAAGACACTAGAGTTTGTTCTTCGTGCGGAGAGTCTGGCATATCAGAAGAGCGGCAACACTTACAGGTTCAGATCCAGAGAGGATTATCTTGGAGTTATCAATTCTGTACCGGATTATGACAGCCTGAAGAAATGGTTCATGGATAAGATCTCAGACGCCTGCCATACGGTAATGAGCAGAAGAGAGAACAGGTCAAGCAGTGTAATTGACAGGGCACGTGACTACATAATGGCTCATTATAAAAAGGATATATCTTTGGATGATGTATCAAGAGAAGTTGATATCAGTCCGTACTACTTTAGTAAGATATTTAAGGAAGCAACCGGTGAGAACTTTATAGAGTATCTTACCAATTTAAGAATAGAGAAGGCAAAGGAACTTCTGGATAATACAGAGATGAGTATGAAGGAGATCTGCCTGGAGGTGGGGTACTCGAATCCAAATTATTTCAGTAGAATATTTAAGAAGAGCGTTGGAGTATCACCTACCGAATACAAGGGATGACGATACAGAGAGGAATTGATATGAAAGCGTTATGTAGAAAATCATTACTGAGAAGAGCTTTTATTCTCCTTTTGGTATGTATGATATGCTTTACGGCCTGCACATCTGAGGGAGAGCAGGATCCGGAAAAGGAGAAGGAAGAAAAAACAGGCATAAAGATAGGTATGAGCGTTGACTCTTTCATTATAGAAAGATGGAGAAGAGACTGCGATGTCTTTGTTTCCAAAGTTAAGGAATATGACAGCAATGCAGATGTACTGGTTCAGAATGCCAACGGAGATATTGAGACCCAGAAATCCCAGATAAGATATCTTATCGAAAAGAAAGTTGATGTGCTTGTAATAGTATGTATTGATTCGGAGAGTCTGAATGACGTATGTTATGAGGCAAAGACTGCTGGCATTCCGATTATTGCATACGACAGACTTATAAAGAATTCAAATGTAGATCTTTATATATCCTTTGATAATGAAAAGGTTGGAACTCTTATGGGTGAAGCCCTTATTGAAGAAGGTCTTCCAAACAGAAGAGTGCTTATGCTCTCAGGGCCTACAGAGGACAATAATGTACTTATGGTTGAGAAGGGCTTCAAAGATGTAATGAAGCAGCATGGCATAATGATAAAAGATTGTGTACATGCAGCGGGCTGGAGAGCAGAAGAGTCGGCCTCATATGTCAGTCAGCATCTTACGGAATTAAGTGATGTAGATGCTATCATGTGCGGAAATGATAATATTGCTACTACTACAATAAGAACCCTTGCTGAGGCGAGAATGGCAGGCAAGATAAAGATAGTAGGACAGGATGCAGATCTGGAAGCCTGTCAGAGAATAGTTGAAGGAACTCAGGTCATGACAGTATATAAGCCGGTGGAGAAACTGGCTCAGGCTGCAGCGGAATATGCTATACAACTGGCGGAGAATAAGACGCTTACCGGAGTAAATGATACTATATTTGACGGAACCTATAACGTTCCGTACATTTGTCTGGATCCGATAGCGGTTACAAAGGATAATATAGATGAAACAGTAATAGATTCAGGATTCCATCTCAGGGAAGATGTCTATATGAATGTGCCTGATGAAGACTGATATTCAGTTTTACATACGAAAATGAGGAATTAATAGCACAATTTTGTCTTTTGTGTATACATAGAAACAAGATTGTGCTATCTTTATGTGCATTTCTTATAAAAAAATTAATTTTTATGATAAAAAATTAAAGATTGTTGCAAACTATTACTATACAACCTGTGATATTCTTATACCATCAAAGTAAACACTTTAATTTTAAACAGGAGGGTTTAAGACAATGATTAAAGGTAAAAAGGCGTTAGCACTTATGCTTGGTGCTACAATGTCACTTTCAATGCTTGCCGGATGTGGCGAGTCAGGTGGCGATGCTACAACAGCAGCAGCTACAGAAGCTAAGACAGAGGCAGCTACAGAGGCAGCTACAGAAGCAGCTACAGAGGCAGCTACAGAGGCTGATACAGAAGCAGCTACAGAAGCTACAGTAGATGCAAGTGGAAAGAAGGTTGGTATTGCAATGCCTACCAAGTCTCTTGAGAGATGGAATCGTGATGGTTCTTATCTTGAGGAGCAGTTCAAGAGTAAGGGTTACGAAGTTAAGCTTACTTTCTCAGACAACAAGATTGACCAGCAGGTTAAGGATATCGAGGGTCTTATCGCAGACGATGTTGATCTTCTCGTTATCGCAGCTATCGACGGTGAGTCTTTAACACAGGTTCTTGCTGAGGCTAAGGAAGAGAACATTCCAGTTATCTCTTATGACCGTCTCATTATGAACACAGACGCAGTTAGCTACTATGTATCATTTGATAACTATACAGTAGGTAAGCTCCAGGGTGAGTTCGTAAGAGATCAGCTTGATCTTGACAACGCAGCAGGCCCATTCAATATCGAGTTTACAGCAGGTGACCCTGCAGATAACAACGCAGGTTTCTTCTTTAACGGTGCTTATGACACACTTAAGCCATACATCGATGAAGGAAAGCTTGTAGTTAAGTCAGGACAGACAGCATTCGATCAGGTTGCTACAAAGGCTTGGGATACAGCAACAGCTATGAACAGATTCCAGAACATCCTTGGATCTAACTACTCAGATGGAACACAGCTTGATGTTGCTCTTTGCTCAAACGACTCTACAGCACTTGGTGTTACACAGGCAATCGAGACAGACTACGCTGGAACAAACTCAGTTATCATCACAGGACAGGATGGTGACGAGGCTAACCTTAAGAACCTTGTAGATGGAAAGCAGACAATGACAGTTTACAAGGCAGTTGCAAACGAAGCAGTCGTTACACTTGATATCGGTATCAAGCTTCTTAACGGCGAGACACCTGATGCAAGCCTTATCGATTCTGCAGGTTGGGATTTCGATTGTGCATATGATACAGAGTCATATGATAACAACACAGGAAAGATTCCTTCATATCTCCTTGTTCCTACAGTTGTTACAAAGGACAACCTTCAGAAGGAACTTGTAGATACAGGTTACTATACAATGGGTGATGACGGATATCCACATCCTACCAACTAATTAGACTAAGTGTTGACGGCGGTAGAGCTTCTTCTGAGAGAGTGGAAGCTTTACTGCCAGAAGGCACGAATTAATTGAAAATTACAGAGCAGGGGCATGACCCCTGCCTGTTTTTTGACAGAAAGGAGGTAATGACTTGTCTGATTTCATATTGGAGATGAAGGAAATTACCAAGCTTTATCCCGGTGTAAAAGCACTTGATAATGTAAATCTGCAGGTAGAGCGTGGTGAGATACACGCACTTGTAGGAGAGAACGGTGCCGGAAAATCGACACTTATGAATGTTCTTTCCGGAACGATTCCATTTGGAGAATATACTGGTACCATCAAGTATGATGGACAGACATGTGAATTCCATAATATTCACAATAGTGAGGAACTGGGAATAGTTATTATTCACCAGGAACTGGCTCTTATCCCGGAACTTACGATCGCAGAGAATATGTTCCTCGGAAATGAGAGAAGTAATAAATTCGGAAAAATTAACTGGGGTGAAACCTATAAACAGGCCGCTGATCAGATGAAGAGAGTAGGCCTTAAGGAGAGCCCGTCAGTTTTGATCAAAGATATAGGAACAGGTAAACAGCAGCTGGTTGAGATTGCAAAGGCTCTTTCAAAGAACGTTAAGCTTCTTATTCTTGATGAGCCTACATCTTCTCTTAATGAGGAAGATTCAAAGATGCTTCTCGACATGCTTCTTGGTTTCAAGAAGGAAGGCCTTACATCAATTATCATTACTCATAAGCTGAACGAGGTTTCCTACTGTGCAGACAGAATCACAGTACTTCGAGATGGTTCAACTATCGAGACAATTGATAATGCTGATCACAATATTGATGAAGACAGAATCATCAAGGGAATGGTTGGTCGTGAGCTTACTAACAGATTCCCATCACGTGAGCATAATGTAGGTCAGGAAGTTATACTTGAAGCTAGAGACTGGACAGTATATCACCCTGTTTATACTGAAAAATGTATGGACAAGAAGGTTAACTTCAAGGTTCATAAGGGTGAGATAATCGGTTTCTCTGGTCTGCAGGGAGCCGGAAGAACAGAACTTGCAATGTCACTCTTCGGAAAGAGTTACGGAAGTAACATTTCCGGAAAGGAATTTATAAGAGGTAAAGAGGTTCATCTGAAGAATGAGCATGATGCCATAGCACATGGACTTGCTTATGTTACAGAGGATAGAAAAACAAACGGACTTGTGCTTTCAGATACTATAGCAAAAAACACCACAATGGCTAAGATGGAAAAGATTGCTAGGAACGGTGTTATAGATTTTGTTAAAGAGAAGAAAGTAGCACAGGAATATGTTGCGGCAATGAAGACCAAGACGCCAAGTGTTGATCAGGCGGTAGGAAATCTGTCCGGTGGTAATCAGCAGAAGGTTCTTCTTTCCAAGTGGATGTTTGCAGAGCCTGATGTTCTTATACTGGACGAACCGACAAGAGGTATCGATGTTGGTGCTAAGTATGAGATCTACTGTATCATGAACGAAATGGTTGCTCAGGGTAAGGCGGTTGTTATGATTTCATCAGAACTTCCAGAGCTTCTCGGAATGTGCGACCGTATCTATGTAATGAATGAAGGTGAGATAGTCGGCGAATTCAAGGCCGAGGAAGCTACTCAGGAGAAGATCATGGGTGCTATTCTTTCTCACAAAAGTGACAACATATAAGGAGGCGTATGGAAAATGAAAGTCAAATCATTTATTAAAAAATATACCATGGTACTTGCATTGGTAGTAGTATTTATATTCTTTACCATACTTACCGATGGAAAACTTGTTCTGGCTCAGAACATTTCAAACCTCCTGCTTCAGAATGCTTACGTTTTAGTAATGGCATGTGGAATGCTCCTTTGTATTCTGACCGGTGGTAACGTAGACCTGTCTGTAGGTTCTACACTTTGTCTTTCAGCAGCACTTGCTGCAAAGATTATGGATATGGGCAAGAGTCCATTCCTTGCAATTCTTGTTTCACTTGCAGTTTCAATTGTAATTGGTATATGGCAGGGCTGGCTTATCGGTTATATCCATATTCCACCGTTTATCTGTACACTTGCAGGTATGTTCCTCTTCAGAGGTCTTGCAAGAGTCGTACTTGATTCAAGAACAATCAGTGTTATGAACGATAAGTTCAACAACCTCTTCACATCTTATATCCAGATTTCTGGTTTTGATGAGAAGGGAAATTGTAAATCAGCAATCGCTGTTGGTATAGTAGTTGCAGTTGCACTTCTTGTTTATACAGTAATCAGTAATGCAAAGAAGAAGAAGCAGGGAATCGCAGGTTCAGCTGCTGGTTCATTTGTTAAGATAATTATAATCGATGTACTCATCGTACTTTATGCAATTAAGCTTTCACAGTACAAGGGTATTCCTGTAATGCTTATCTGGATCCTTGTAGTAGTACTTATATTCGCATTCTTTACATCATCTACAGTATTTGGTCGTTACTTCTATGCAGTCGGTGGTAATGAGAAGGCAACAAAGCTTTCTGGTATCGATCCTAGAAAGGTTTACTTCTGGGCATACTTCCTTATGAGCTTCCTTGCAGGTTTCTCAGGACTCCTCGTTGCATCACGTATCGGTTCTGTTGATGGTAACATGGGTAACTCTTACGAGATGGACGCTATCGCTTCATGTTTCATCGGTGGTGCTTCTGCATACGGTGGATCAGGTACAGTTCCTGGAATCATGATCGGTGCTATTCTCCTCGGTGTTATCAACCAGGGTATGTCAATCTACGGTCTTCCAGATCAGTGGCAGTACGTAGTTAAGGGAGCAGTTCTCCTCGTAGCCGTAGTATTCGACGTAGTTTCAAATCATAAGACAGGAAAGTCTTGATGATAAATCTTCTTTTACGGGCAAAAAGGAATTAATTGATGAATGATAAAGATCTGACAAAATTAATATGTAAGCTGCTTGTGGCAGCATATATAGTTTATCTTGGTTTCATGCTTCTGACGAGCTCGGGCGAGTCAGAACATAAGACAATATTCATCATAATAGGTATTTTCTTTCTAGCATGCGCAGTTGGTTATGGAATCTATTCGGTAATCTCCTTCATAAAGAATAGAAAAAACAACAATTAGAAAGAGCGAATGAGGCAGTGGATGTGCTTTCCACTGCCTCGTTTGCGATTAGGAGGAAAAAGCAAATTTGACAAAAAATACCGGCGAAAATTGTGATAAATATCGGCGCATTTCATTGACACAACAGTCTAATGGTGCGATAATAATTTAGTTGAATAAAACATTTCTAAAGGAGGTGAATGTTAGTGGCTAACGGTGACAGTCATGGGTCAGACGGGCGATCGTGTATACATAGTCTTGAATCAGAACCGGACTATTTGAAACAGGCCGCTGCATTCAGACCTTTTGTATACCATATCTAATTATGTCCTTTTGACTCTGCAAAATCGTTGAAAATTCAATGAAACAGCGGAGGGTAAAATGGAAGACGACGTATTAAACAATGCATCAGTAGAAGAAGAGAGCCCGGCTGCGAGTGTCGATATCTCTTCGGAGAGGCCTGATTATGAGGCCGAAATACTTGATATCATTAGAGGCAACAGTTCCCCCAGAATAATATTAAGTAAGATAGAAGATTATCATGCAAATGATATCGCCAGTGTTTTTGGTGTGCTTAACGGACAGGAGAGGAAAAAGCTCTATCGTATAAGCAGTCCTGAGATGTTGGCTGAAATATTCGAATATATAGATGAAGATGATGCCGGCGAATATCTGAATGAAATGGATATCCGTAAGGCTTCTGCAGTTGTTTCCGAGATGGAGACAGATACAGCTGCTAACGTACTTCATCAGATAGATAAAGAAAAAAGAACTCTTATCATTGATTCTATCAATCCTGAGATTCAGAAGGAGATAAGACTTCTTGCTTCTTTCGACGAAGATGAGATTGGTAGTCACATGACTACGAACTGTATCATCATTAAAGAAGATCTGACTGTTAAGCAGGCTATGAATGAGCTTGTAAGACAGGCGGAAGATAATGACAATATATCAACCTTGTTTGTGGTTGATGAATATGACGAGTTCTGTGGAGCTATCGATCTGAAGGATCTGATAGTAGCGAGGAATACAGTTCCTCTTGACGACCTGATAGTTACATCCTTCCCATATGTATACGCCAACGAGACCATCGATGACTGTATTGAAAGACTGAAGGATTATTCAGAGAGTTATATCCCGGTTCTTGATAATAACAACAAAGTCCTGGGTATCATCACATCCCAGAGTATCATCGAAGTTGTGGATGATGAGATGGGTGAAGATTACGCTAAGCTGGCCGGTCTTATTGCGGAGGAAGATCTGCAGGAACCGCTTGTACAGAGTATGAGGAAGCGACTTCCATGGCTGGTTATACTTCTGGGACTTGGTATGGTAGTATCAAGTGTAGTAAGTCTCTTTGATAAGGTAGTTGCTCAGTTGACACTTATCATGGCCTTTCAGTCACTTATCCTGGACATGGCCGGAAATGTAGGAACCCAGTCACTGGCGGTTACCATCCGAGTTCTGATGGATGAGAATCTTACATTTAAGCAGAAGGGACATCTTGTTTCCAAGGAAATGCGAGTCGGCTTATGCAACGGACTCCTGCTTGGAACTATATCCTTTGGCCTGGTAGGCTTATATATAATGTTTGCCAAGGGTAAAGCAGCAGGCTTTTCCTTTGCGGTATCAGGATGTATAGGATTTTCACTTCTCCTTGCGATGGTCATATCAAGTGCAGTCGGAACACTTATTCCACTGTTCTTCAAGAAGATAAAGGTTGACCCGGCGGTGGCATCGGGACCGCTTATTACAACAGTGAACGACCTTGTAGCAGTAGTAACATATTATGGAATGAGCTGGATATTACTTATAAATGTACTTCATTTCGGTAACGGCTGAAAAAATGCACGGCTTAGTGAGAGCCGTGCTTTTTTTGTGCAGAAAATGTTGTATCGCAAATATTTTGAATGTAAAAAACCGCATGCGGATGTTTGAAATCCGATGCGGTTTTTTGAGGGTTTTATATATGTGAGGGTATTTAGCGAAAGATTTATCTGCCAGAGTAGTCGATGTCGATAGCCTGAACACCTTCTGTATCAGCCATGAAGTAGAATGTGTATGTTACTTCACCCTTTACGTATACGTACTGGAAGCTGTCCTTCTCATCGATTGTCTTATCAGGATCGCCATAGCATCCTGTTACCTGGTAAGCTGATGATCCGAGTGTAATTCCTGATGGAAGTGAGATAACTGTGTTATCACAATGATCAGCTGATACCTTAATTCCTGCTACGTTACAAAGCTTTGGAAGCTCGTCTGTTGTATATGTATTCTGAAGCTTAACTGTGACATAAGAGCCTTCCTTACCTGCTACATCAAGAAAGATGTTGCTCATGAATCCCTTTGCAGGAACCTTTACGTTGAACTTCTCTGTCATTTCTTCTCTAAGTGTAAGCTGCTTTGAAATGTTGCTGTAGTTGAATGGGATCTCATAAACCTTACCCATTACCATAACCTGCTTAGCATCAAGTGTTGTGTCAGCGAAAAGCTCTCCGTCTGATGCCTCAACTACATTAGCTGCGTTTGTGTCAATTGAATCCTCTGCAGAAGCCCCAGGCATACTGCATCCTGTTGAAGCAAGCATAACACCTGCTAAAACGATACCACATACTGTTTTTACAAAACTCTTCTTCATTTTTTCTTTCCTCCTCTTATTTTCCTTTTCGAGAACGAATATTAACACGAAGTTTTTAACTTTGCTTTTCGAAAATTGCTATTTATTTTTCTTAAATTGCTTTTATTCTGAAGTTTGTGCAACAGTGCCTGGATGAATTGAAAATGTGTACAATGTGCACAAAAAACGCATGATTTTAAAGCCTCAAGTTTTTGTTCAAAGTGAATAAAGCAGTAAGAAACGTGCGTTATTTATTGACATCTGATGATTATTTGATAAATTAGAGCAATTTTTGTTAATTGTGCAATTTTTATATTTTCCGAAAAAAAGCCTTTTTTTAAGAATCAGTTAAGAATTAGAGAAGACATAGGTTAAGACTTTAACAAATCTTGCTTGTATACTGATATCATCAAAACAAAAACACAAATTTAATATAGATGAGGAGATAAATATGAATAATGAAGCTTTAAATAAAGAAGTAATTCTTACAGCAAAGGATCTTTCGAAAACATTTTCCAATGAATCAGTACAGCAGCATGTACTTAAGAATCTGGATATTTCCATATATAAAGGAGACTTTACAGTAATTATGGGAAATTCCGGTTCAGGTAAAAGTACATTATTATATGCACTTTCAGGAATGGACAGACCTACTCTTGGAACTATTACATATAATGTAGAGCCGGGAAAGCTGGGAAAGAGACAGAACAGTTCAAAGGGAATAGAGATATCCAAGTTTTCCAACGATAAGCTGGCAATATTCAGAAGAGATCACGCAGGATTTGTATTCCAGCAGAATTATCTGAATGATACGATGAGCGCTTTAGATAATGTAATGATAAGCGGACTGCTTAAGAATAAGGATAGAAAAGCTCTGGCGGAAAAAGCAAAGAAGCTTCTCGGACGAGTTGAGATAAGTGAGGCAGACTGCCGTAAGTTCCCGGCTCAGATGTCAGGTGGTATGCAGCAGAGGGTTGCAGTGGTAAGAGGAGTTATAAATGATCCGGAAATCCTGTTTGCAGATGAACCAACAGGAGCTCTTAATTCACAGAATACAGAAAACGTTCTTAATATAATGACTGATCTTAATAATGAAGGACAGAGTATCGTAATGGTAACCCATACGGTAATGGCAGCAGAGAGAGGAAACAGGATAATCTACCTGGCAGACGGAGTTATAGCAGATGAGATAAATATCGGAGAATATGCAGGTGATTATAAGGATGAGAAAAATCCTAGGAAAGATGAAGCCCTTGACAGACACAGAAGATTAAAAGATTTCTTACAGAAGATGGGATGGTAGAAATATGTATAGATTATTTGTAATCGCAAAAAACAATATAAAGAAGCAGAAGGGAGATATGATAACTTTCTTCATACTTACGTTTCTCGCTGCATTTCTTATATTTGATGCAGGATCAGCCATGCTGGGCTTAAGCAAGGTTATGGACAGCAGATTTGAAGAGACGGATGGAGCACACTTTGTTCTGTATAGTCACGATACAGAGGAGGAACGTGAATGTATAGAGAAAGCTGTGCGTGATCATAAATATATAATTGATTTTGAAAGCACGCCATGTATCATGATGACGGTTGAGCATAAGAATGGTAAGGATACGGATTATGGTCAATATCAGTTCATAGCTCACAGCATGAGTGAGCACCCAAAGTATATGCATGATCTCGAAGAGGACGCAAAGTATAATGACAATGATATCCTTCTCCCATATTATCTCCAGGGAACCTATAAGGTGGGAGATACTATGAACATTAAGATAGGAGATAATGTATATGACTTTAATGTAGCAGGATATGCAGCTGATTCTTACTTTTGTTCATCTTCTAATGTAACAATATATTATGTATTTATGTCAGATAAGATGGTAGATACACTTAAGGATGAGAATCCGGCAGTTGTTGAATCCGTTTTAGAAAACAAAGGTGTGATGGACGAGTCATATCTTACAAAGGACTATTCAACCTCTGATCTTGAGAAGGAGATTACAGATAGTTATAAGGAACTGCTTAAACCTTATATAGCTGAGCATCCTGAAAAGCCATATACAGATTATCTTTGTGTAAACTGGCAGATGATGAGAGGCGGATCACAGTTCATACCACTTATAATAATGGGAATAGTACTTCTGTTTGCAGTAATAATAGTAGTAATAGCAGTTGTGATCATATCCTTCAGTATAAAGAATTTAATTCAGAGAAGCATGAAGAATACAGGAATCCTGGAAGCCAGCGGTTACACGGTAAAGGAATTGAGGAGGGCACTTACCTTTCAGATAGTATCGATTGCAGCACTCGGATCAATTGCAGGAACCATAACAGCAATTCTTACATTTAAACATTTTTCTTCGATTCTCACTTTAGCAGCCGGAGTTGAATGGAATCAGCCGATAAATATATTTGCAATGGTAATAACTATAGTCTCCCTTACAGCTGTAATTCTGCTTGTAAGCAGACTTGTAAGCAGAACATATAAGAAGATTACTGTACTTGATGCTTTAAGAGGAGGAATAAATACACATAATTATAAGAAGAATTATTTCCCATTTGAGAAGACACCTCTTCCGATTCCGGCAGTTATTTCTCTTAAGGATACCTTTGGTGGTATAGGAAGAAATATGGTAATGGTAATAATAGTGGTTATTCTTACAATTTCAGCTCTTATCGGTTTTGGAATGTATGAAAACTTTGGTTCGGATCCTGATAAGCTTATAAATATCTTTGGATTTGAAGATGGAACAGCCGATGTTATGACATCTGAAAACATTTCAGAGGATCTTAAGGATATACAGGGAGTTACGAATGTTCTTACATATTATTCTCTTGATCTTACTGTAAGATATGAAGGAAAAGAACAGAGTATATTTACTCATATAATGGATGATCTGGAGAATACAACAAACCTTACAGTAATCGAGGGAAGAATAGCAAAGCATGATAATGAGGTTCTTATAACATCAGGAGCTGCTGCTGATCTGGGAGTCGGCTGCGGTGATGTGGTAGAGATTGAATTTGCCGGAAAGAAGGCAGAATACATTATAACCGGTATCTATCAGAGAATGGATCATATGGGAAGAGGCATATATATGTCATTTGATGCAGGGGACAGGATAGTATCAGGTTCCAAGATGTATGAGCATATGATAACAACTGATGAGAGCCTTAACTATGATGAGCTTAAAAAAGAAATTGATAAGATAGATGAGAAGTATGACGCAGCATTTAATATAGTAGATATTTCTAAGCAGATGGATGGTACCATGGGTATCGTAAGCAGCGCCATGAAGATTCTCTGTGTAGTAATCGCAGTCATTACAATTCTTATAGTAATATTTGTTGAGTCTCTTGTTATAAGAGCAAAGATTGTTAAAGAATGGCGTGGAATGGGTATCAGCAAGGCCCTTGGTATGACCTCCGGACAGCTGCTGGTTCAGATCATGATGACAAATGTACCGGCAATCCTGGCAGGTATCCTGATCGGAACAGCTCTGTCTCAGATGGCAGGAGAGAAGATGTGCGTTACGATATTCAGTCTTTTCGGAATCAATCATGTTGACTTTGATATTCCATTTATATGGATGGCAATTACAATAGTCGGAGTTATAGCAGTGGCTATGATCGCATCCGGAGTTTCCGGACTTAAGATAAGGGGACTGAAACCAGTAGAAATGATAGCTGAGGAGTAGTATAATGATTCATATATTTTTACTTGCAGAAAGGGGACTATTGTAAATGGAAAAGGTATATGAATTTTTAAAGGCAGCACAGACTTATTATCTTGCTACAGTTGATGGGGATCAGCCAAGAGTAAGACCTTTTGGAACCGTTAATATATTTGAAGGAAAGCTTTATATTCAGACAGGTAAGTCAAAGGATGTTTCAAAGCAGCTTCATGCTAATCCAAAGGCTGAGATATGTGCTTTCAAAGATGGTGTATGGCTTCGTGTTGCAGGCGAGCTTATAGAGGATGACAGAAGAGAAGCTCGTGCATCTATGCTGGATGCTTATCCTGAACTCAGAAATATGTATTCAGAGGATGACGGAAATACAGAAGCTTTCTATATTCAGAATGCAACTGCTACATTCAGTTCATTTACTGCTGCACCAGAGGTTATAAACTTCTAAGGTTTTAAACATTATATGTTAATCACAATCCGTCCGGAACCAGCAGGGACCGGACGGGTTTTAGGTTTACGCGCAGGAAGCACGCTTTATATGGAAGGGGGATTTTGTTATGGGGCGTAATCACGAGATTACTGAGAATCAGCTTCTTCTGGATGAGAAGGGTAATCTGAGGGAACCGGGATGGTCCAGGACTATGGTTCAGGATTATAAGAAGAATATGATCAAGGCGCCGAGATGGCGTGTGAAGGAATGGGATTATTATATAGTTATGAGCGGCAAGTTTGGCGCTGCATTTACTATATCAGATGACGGATATATCGGGCTTCAGTCTGTATCGGTGCTTGAGTTCGGTAAAGAGCCATGGGAACATACGGAGACAGTTCTCACAGCACTTCCGCTGGGAAAGCTTAAGCTGCCTCAGAGGTCACATGACTGTACGACAAAATATATAGATAAAAGACTGAAGATGCGTTTTGATGCAAAGAAAGGCATGCGCCGCATCAGATGTCAGTTTAAGAATTTCCATGAGGGTAAGACCTTTAAATGCGATATCCTGCTGATAGAGCCGGAAATGGATACCATGGTCATAGCTACTCCATGGGGCAAGAAGGGACACTTCTATTATAATCAGAAGATAAACTGTATGAGAGCCAGCGGATATATGGAGCTGGGCGGCAAGAGATATGAGTTTAATCCATCCAGGGATTTCGGTACTCTGGACTGGGGACGTGGAGTCTGGACCTATGACAATACCTGGTTCTGGGGCTCCGGCAATACAGACCTGAATGGAAGAAGCTTCGGCTTCAATATCGGATACGGCTTCGGTGATACCAGTGCTGCCTCCGAAAATGTAATCTTCTACGATGGAAAGGCACATAAGCTGGATGACGTTACATTTCATATTCCGGAGACGGGATATACGGATCCTTGGAAGATCACGTCATCTGACGGAAGGTTTGAGATGGACTTTGTGCCTATTCTTGACAGGGCTGCAAAGCTTGACTATAAGGTTATCGTATCTGACCAGCATCAGGTATTCGGAAAGATGAGCGGCAAGGCTGTGCTGGATGACGGAACAGAGCTTACTATTAAGGATGTAATGTGCTTCGCAGAGAAGGTACATAATAAGTATTAGGATTAAGGAGTTAATAAGATGCATTATAACTGTCTGATCGTAGATGATGAAACTGATCTCGCTAAGATGACAGCAGAATATTTTCAGATGTTTGATGTCAGTACCGCATATGTGGACAGTGCCGAAGGCTGCTATGATTTTCTGAAGGAGAATACCATAGACCTGCTTCTGCTGGATATCAATCTTGGAGAGGGCTCGGGCTTTGAAGTCTGCAGAAAGATAAGAGAGGAATATCAGCTTCCGATACTCTTTATAAGTGCAAGACAGAGTGATGATGACGTGCTGGTGGCACTCAGCATAGGCGGAGATGATTATATAAAGAAGCCTTACAGTCTGTCGGTTCTGCTTGCAAAGGTAAGAGTTAACCTGAAGAAGGTGGAGGAGATAAAAGCTCTTAAGGAGGAAGTGGCAGGCGGAGCCGCTGCTTCGACGGGTGGTACCGGAAAAGCCGGAGACATTGGAGGTGAGACTAAAGATGGTGCATCTTCCGAAGGATGCAGACTCAGTCTGGATGCACCAACAATGTCTGCGATTCTGGATGGAGACAGAGTGATGCTGAAGGCCAAGGAGTTCGCACTTCTTAAATGTCTCTATGAGCATAAGAATACCATTGTTACCAAAGAGAAGCTCTTTGACGAAGTATGGGGCGACAGCTTCTATTCAGACGGAACCCTTAATGTTCATATAAGAAAGCTTAGAGAAAAATTAGAGAAGGATCCGAATAATCCGGAGATCATAAAGACTGTCTGGGGAACCGGATACATCCTTGAACTGTAAGAGAGTTAAGTATGAAACAGATATCAAGAATCGCATTTCTATTTACAATATTAATGGTGGCGGCGCTGCTTATACTTATCTCCGGTTATAAGAAGAATGATTATAAGGGCAGGGACATGGCTTATTACAATGACTGTCTTATAAGCATTTATTCTGATTATAGTGCAGGCCTTTCTGAGGAAGAGATAGAGTCAAAGTATAACTGTGAGATCATCTTTTCCAAAGATGTGGTAAGTACGGAACTGACAAAGTATTACAGCAGCGGGGCACTGATACTGGACTTTGCGCCGGATGGAGAGTATCTGGGCAAGGCGGTCTGGGATGATGTGAACGAAGGCCTGATAATTATTCAGAGTTATACAAGGAAGAGTATAGTAATATTCTGGCTGGCAGTTCTGGCACTGGGATATGTTCTGTTATTCTTGGTATGGTTCTTCCTTATCAGACCGGTAACGGAACTGAACAACTTTTCTGCGGAAATCGCAAAGGGCAATCTGGATGTGCCTCTTCCAAGACATAAGCATAATCTCTTCGGAGGTTTTACAGAAAGCTTTGACATAATGAGAGAGGAGCTGAAGGCGGCTAGGGAGCGGGAGATTGAAGCGGGAGTTGCCAAGAAGGAAATGGTGGCCGAACTCAGTCACGATATAAAAACTCCGATAGCAACTATTCAGGCAACCTGTGAAGTACTGGATATGAAGTACAGGCGGAAGCTGCAGATGCTTGAGCAGGCTGAGGGTGTAGAGGCTGGTAGAGAGACGGATTCTGAGGCAAAGAACGTTAGTGACGAGGCCGCAGAAGTGAAGGATACCCTTGAAAAGGTTGCGTCCATGTCTGCGAAGGCAGAAACTGTTAACAGCCTTATGAATAATGTGGTACATGCAACCCTTGAGGAGCTGGACAGAATAGAAGTAAATCCGGTGGAGAATTCCTCCGATATCATAGAAGAGTACTTTAATAATATGAAGAATTCCGGAAGTGATTCTACGATCATACTGGATAATCATATTCCGAGATGCCTGGTATATTTTGATAATCTCAGGATGGAACAGGTTATAGATAATGTAATCGGAAATTCCAGAAAGTATGCAGGCACAGATATACATGTAAGCTTTGATGAGGTTTCCGGCAGCTATATCAGGATCAGGATCAGTGACAGCGGACCGGGAGTAAGTGAAGATGATCTTCCGCTTATAACAGAGAAGTATTACAGAGGAAGCTCGGTTAAAGATAAGAACGGTTACGGGCTCGGAATGTACCTTGTTAAACTCTATATGGAGAAGCAGGGAGGAGGAATAGAGTATTATAACAATAACGGCTTCACTGTGGAGCTTCTGATTAAAAAGGTTTGATATAAATATAATATGTAATGACCGTGGTCATGGATTCCTAAGTGAAATTATGACCGCGGTCACTTTTGTGTGTGGGAAATTCAATATATCATATTATCAGACAGGGAAAAGTAATCATGAGTTCGAACAATCGGAGTAACATCCCTTAGAATTATGAGGTGCAATATGAAAACAAAGTTATCTGCATGGAATTATATGAAGAATAATAAGAAGACGGCAGGAGTCCTGATCGTGGCGCTGTCTATCTCCTTCATGGCAATATATGTGGTATACATACTGCTTGCCACAGCTATGGAAAGCTTTAAACCTATTATGATCGAACTTCCGAAGAGGGTGTCCTACATATCACTTACAGCGGAAACCATGGGAGTGAATATGGATGAATACGAAACAGAGGAAGAATATTCGATGGCCGTAACGGAGCGGCGTGATGAGATAATAGAGGAGTTAAAGAAGAATCCGGGTGTAGAAGACGCCTGTTATACGCAGGTCATAAACAATCTTTACTCATCCGATATGGGGCAATGGTCCTACGAAGTACCGCTGCTTGAGACCGAAGATATTCCTTCATATCTGAAGCATATGGAAGCGGAGCTGATAGAGGGAAAGCTTCCCGAGGCAGAAGGCGAAGTGTTGGTAGATAAGAAGATAATGAAGAATAAGGACCTTCGTATCGGTGACTGGTTTATGAAGGGCTGGTACGGAGAGACCTTTAAGGTATGCGGTGTGACGGAGTCGGAGGGCATGGCATGCGTCGGAACTCCGATGGGTTATACCAACAACGGATGGTACATAATGATCCTGAATGACGAAAACACATCGGATGCGGAAAAACTACTTGCTGAACAGGGGATTAAAGTATCCGATAAGGATGAGATATATGATGCCGTAACATCGGCGGAGCAGTATAGAACAGAAGTGAAAGAACCGGTAGAAACCGTGATCAATTCAATTTTTGCAATAGTTCTAATATTTCTCGCCATATCCGTACTTGTGGCTTACATATCATTTATGAGGAACAGGGTAAATGAGTACTGTCTGTATGCATCCATCGGTTACGGGAGAAGCGATATCTACGGAATGATGATCAGGGAAATGCTCCTGATATTCGGAATAGGAATAGCGGCGGGTGTGCTGCTTTCAATATTACTGGCTGTAGCAATTAATAAAACTCTTATAGACCCGAAGGGACTGGTGGGACATATCCTGTACGGTGACCGGCTTTACGGTATAACCGCAACGTATGTCATTATCATGGGCATACTGCAGCTTCCCGTGCTGCTGAATATATATGATATAAAAACTATTGATGCGATTGAAGATTGAGAGGATAAGAAATGTTTGAAGTTAAGAATATAAGCATGATATACGACATGAATACAGATGAGAAAATGTATGCCTTAAAGGGGTTTGATCTCGAACTTCCGGATAAGGGGCTTGTGGGCATCATCGGACCTTCCGGAAGCGGAAAAAGTACTCTTATGTATTGCTTATCTACGCTTAAGACACCGACGGAAGGAAGTGTGGAATATAACGGAAAGTCTCTCACAGGCATTAGTAACAGTGAAAGAGAAAAGCTTAGAAGAAAAGAATTTGGTTTTATCTTCCAGAAGCATTATCTGGTTCCGTATATGAGTGCTCTGGATAATGTACTGGTGGCTTCGGTGGAAAGAGGACAGGAAGTAGTTAAGCGGGCAGAGGAGATTCTCTCAGATCTCGGATTAAAGAACAGGGAGTTTAAGAAGAAGCCGGCGAAGCTGTCGGGCGGACAATGTCAGAGAGTGGCTATAGCCCGTGCGATGATCAACGATCCGAAGGTTATCTTTGCGGATGAACCGACAGCATCTTTGGATCATGAAAATGCATATAATGTTATGAAACTGCTTAAGAATTATTCGGAAGACAGGCTGGTACTTGTGGTAACTCATGACAGAAGCATCCTGACGGGGGCTGATATGTTGATAGAAATGTGGGATGGCGATATCAGCCATACCGGTGAAAATCGAGAGGTGTCCGCATGAAACCATTTTCGGCAATTTACTATATTAAAGAGAATAAAAAAAGATCCTTTATAATCATCTTCATGTTATTTCTTACAACGCTTATATTCCTTGCGGGAAATTATGTGGAAAGCGTATACTATTTCTGGGACAGATATATGGATTATTCCGATAAGGTCTGTGTAGTGAAGTCACTCTCCACGGATGAAAACTTTGAGGATTTTAATAGCTTTTATAATGATCTCAAGTCTGATGAAAATCTAATAGTTCAGAAAAGAACGGGATGGGGCCACGTCGGCCTCCCGTGGGACTGCACCCTCGGGTTCGAGATGGGAACGGCCTCCATGGTATTCAGTTCTGTGGATGATATGAAGGAAGCATTTCATCAACTGGGAATCGAATGTGATTATTCGGAATTAAAGGATTATTCGGTGGTAATGTCGGAAACCTTTGCAAAGCATTATGGTCTGAGTAAGGGAGATATAATAGACGCATCCGTCTATAAGGGTATAAACGGAATATACACGCTTGATGCCCTTATAGATGATGAAAGCTTTGTCCTCTTTTATGTGATCCCTTGTGAAGAGACGGTAGTCCGACTGAATGTTATGAGTCCGACAATGTCGGGACAGGAACTGAGAGATTATATCGCAGCTTTTCAGGGAGACAGAAAGGCTCAGATAGACGAACCTATGAGAGTCAATATAAACAGACAGTTTGTACCTTTCAAGATCATATTTACCGCGGGAATTGTGCTTCTGTCGCTGATGCTTTCCATAATTGTAAATTCCGTGATTACGGGACAGTATATAAGAAGAGTCTACGAGTTCGGAGTTTACAGGGCAATAGGAATATCCAAGGCGGGAATAGTTAAGAAATGTGCAGCCGAAATCTTTACAATGGATATTCTCTCGACTGTTATGGGAGCGGGACTTATAATATTCTTTACATTTATGATAAATGAGCTCTATTACATACCGAACGGAAAGTTCCTTCCTTACATTTCCAAGATGGGAATATACGGCTTTATTATATCGAATGTTCTGGTGGTCATCCCGACCATACTCCTTAAGGGAAGAGGAATGTGCAGGGCGGACGTTACGGAATTCTAGGTGAGAATAATATGATAAGTGTAGTAATATCAAATGTGATAATATTTATACTTGCATGTGTCTCGGCAGTATTTTCGAAATATTTCTTTTCGGAAATACTGCTGGGTGGGATACTGATGATCCTGATAACTGCAGGTTATCTTACGGATGGACATGAAAAGCTGTTTAAAATACTGCAGCTTTTTGTGGCTGTCCTTTTTGCGTTTTTATCTGGCGGCTGGTGGGGATTTATGGCGGTTATCTGTATAGTGGATATCGGGGCACTGCAGTTATGTCTCAGCGTATGCGCTGCATTTCTGATATATAAAGTCGGCTGCGGAATCGGATCGGAAATATTCGGTGGTTATGAAGCGGCAAGAGCGATTCTTGAACTGCTTTTCCTGATGCTGATAAGCTTCGCTATAATTCTTATCAAAAAGCTTATCATGAAGAATGAGGAGAGAAAGCAGGTAGACAGAAGAAGGATCATAGGTTACAGTCTCAGCGAGATGCATGAGATAAAGAAGAACCGCGAGCTTACACTGCAGAACTACTATATAGATAAAAATGCAAGGCTTACGGAGAGAGAGAACATAAGCCGCAATATTCATAACAGCGTGGGACACTCCATAACAGCGGCTATAATGACTCTTGATGCGGCGGATATGCTCTTTGATAAGAATCCGGAAGAAGCTCATAAGAGAATGAATGATGCGGCGGTGAGGATAAGAGGAAGCCTGGAATCCATAAGAAGTGCGGTAAGAGCACTGGATACTGAGGATGAAGATGTTTCGGTTAAGGACATGATGTGTTATACTGATAACATTATTGATGAGTTCGTAATGGATACGGAGCTTTCCTGCGACAGGATATATGATATGTATTCGGAAGAAGTGATGCTTCCAAAGGAGCAAGTGGAGTTTCTTACAGGAGCGCTGAGCGAGCTTCTTACAAATGGAGTAAAGCACGGAGGAGCAACCGCCTTCAGTGTAAAGCTTTCGGGAGACTCAGCTCATATAAGACTTGAGGTGAGTGATAACGGAAACAGCAGCTTTAGCGAAGAGACAAGGGATGAGCTGATACATAAGGGCTTCGGCCTGAAGAAGCTTATGTCCTATGCTGAGCGCTGCGGCGGTGTTACGGAATTTCGGAATGACAGCGGGTTCTTCTCTATGATAGAACTTCCGCTGGGCGAATAACATGAACTTTGATATATGAAAGGCAGGAGTATGGTAAAAGCATTACTTGTTGATGATGAAAATATGCTGCTGGACAGCCTGGAGATAATACTTACATATAATGATATGGAGATAGTCGGAAAGGCACATGACGGCAGAGAAGCACTGGATATCCTGAAGGGGACTAAGTGTGATATAGCCCTTGTTGATCTCAATATGAAGGGCATGGGCGGTATCGAGCTTATAGGCCATATGAAGACTATTTATCCGGAGATCAAGATACTGGTTCTTACCACATTTTATGATGATAAGAACATAACCGATGCCATCAGTAAAGGAGCAGACGGGTATCTCTTAAAGGACAGCGGCAAGGAGGCTATCCTCGGAGCTGTGGGACAGCTTATGAGTGGAATAAGCGTTCTTGATCCGAAGGTCATGCAGAGGCTGACAGCTCTGATGAATAAGAATGAAAGCATAACGCTTTATGATGAGATGACCGGCAGGGAGCGGGAGATTGCAACCCTTCTTGCAGAGGGGCTGACCAATCGGCAGATTGCGGATAAGCTTTACATTTCCGAAGGGACAGTAAAGAATTATATCTCATCAATATATGATAAAACGGGAATCCACGACAGGGTTAAACTTGTGGTTGCACTGTCAGGAGGATTCTAAATTTTACAGCAGTGAGGAAAGTTATGAAGGCAGTTTATCTTGAAGAAGGGGCTGTGAACAGAGGCGATATATCTCTCGAGCCCATTACTTCTCTTATAGAAACCAAGGTATATAAGAATACAACGGAGGCGGATAAATACGAGCATATCGGTGACGCTGAGATTGTGTTCGGCAATAAGATCATATTTGATGAGGAGGCCTTTACGCGTCTTCCGAATCTTAAGTATATAGGTGTCTGTGCAACAGGTTATAACGTGGTTGATCTTGAGGCAGCAAAGCGTCACGGAGTCCGCGTCACAAATGTACCGGCCTACAGCACAGAGTCGGTGGCTCAGCTTACCTGGGGCTTTATCCTGGAATGTGCCAGCCACATAGAGGAGCATAACAGAAGTGTTCATAATGGTGACTGGGTAAGGTCAGATACCTTCTGTTACTGGCTCAGTCCGGTGATGGAGCTGGATGGAAAGACCATAGGAATCGTGGGCTATGGAAATATAGGAAAACGTGTGGCAGAGATTGCACTGGCCTTCAGAATGAAGGTGCTGGTATATACTGCCCACCCTGAGAAGTATGCAGGAGAAGACAGCAGAATCGAGTTCACTTCACTGGATGACGTATTCACAAAATCTGATATTGTTACGCTTCATTGTCCGATGAGTAAGGATACAGAAAAGCTGATAAATCGTGATACAATAGCGAAGATGAAGGATGGCGTGATAATAATAAATGTATCCCGCGGAGGCCTTGTTAACGAAGCTGATCTGGCGGAGGCACTTCGCTCAGGAAAGGTGGCAGCGGCAGCAGCTGATGTTGTAACTGCAGAACCGATGAAGGAGGACAACCCTTTGCTTACTGCACCGAATATGTGCATAACACCGCATATTGCCTGGGCCAGCGTGGAAGCAAGACGCAGGCTGATTCAGGTTATCGCGGATAATGTTCAGGCCTTCCTTGAGGGAAGAGAAGAAAACGTACTGGTGTAAAGGATTTAGACATGACTGATATAGTAAAGGAAAATGTATGCAGCGCCGTGCTGACTCTTAAGAAGGGTGAAGGCCGTACCATTAAGGCAGGCGGAAGCTGGATATATGATAATGAAGTAGACAGAATAGACGGAGAATATAAGGATGGAAATATCCTCCGAATAGAGGATTTTGATGGATACCCGATGGGATGGGGATTCATCAATTCTGCGTCCAAGATAAGAGTGCGCATGATGACTCGTGATGCCGATGCAGAGATCAATGATGCTTTCTTATATAACAGAGTAAAGAATGCGTGGGAATACAGAAAAGCAGTAATAGATATATCTTCATGCAGAGTTATTTTCGGAGAGGCGGATTTCCTTCCGGGACTGGTTATAGATAAGTATGAGGATGTTCTGGTTGTTGAGTCCCTGGCTCTGGGAATCGATATTCTTAAGGAGAGAATAATCGAGATCCTGAAGGAACTTATGCAGGCAGATGGAATAACTATCCGCGGCGTATATGAGAGAAGTGATGCCAAGGTAAGACTTAAGGAAGGCATGGAACGCCGCAAAGGTTTTATCGGAGAAGAGTTCGATACGGCTGTACAGATAGTTGAGAACGGAGTAAAGTATAACGTGGATATTGTGAACGGTCAGAAGACCGGATTCTTCCTGGATCAGAAGGGAAACAGGAAGGCTGTACAGGAGCTTCTCCGCAGACTGTCAGCAGGAAACCCATCAGTATCTGTGCTGGACTGCTTTACCCATACAGGTTCCTTTGCACTTAATGCTGCAGTGGGCGGAGCCGGAAGTGTTGAAGCTGTGGATGTGTCCGAACTTGCCATAGATGAGGCTCGTAGAAATGCAGAGCTGAACGGCGTTACGGACAGGATGGCATTTACATGTGCAGATGTACTGGATCTTCTTCCTAAGTATGTGGAAGAGGGAAGACAGTATGATGTTGTTATACTTGACCCACCGGCCTTTACAAAGTCCAGAGAGACTATTAAGAAGGCTATGAAGGGTTATAGAGAGATAAATATCAGAGGGCTTAAACTGGTTAAGTCCGGAGGATACTTTGCGACCTGTTCCTGCTCGCATTTCATGGATCAGGAGCTCTTTACAGAGGTTATAGCACAGGCAGCAAAGGCAGCCCATAAGAGGCTCAGACAGATTGAATTCCGTACCCAGGCACCGGATCATCCTATCCTCTGGGCAGGGGATGAAATGTCCTATTATCTTAAGTTCATAATCTTCCAGGTTCTGGACGAAAGATAGTTTTTTAATCTAATTTTAATCTTTCTCAAAAGACCATTTAATATCGCGTAGGTATACTATCGCCAAAAGATGGACGACTACTGCATAGTATGTGTTGAGAAAGTTGAGGATGACATTATGGATGAGATGGAAAAAGTTGAGAAGTTA
>ONEC01000074.1:6166-17725 GCA_900316715.1 uncultured Eubacteriales bacterium | reverse complement strand
GCGATAGTGAATGAAGACTTTGTACGCTCGGCAGCCATGGGAGATGCTCAAAGCGAGAACCGCTATTACACGAAAGAAGGGGTAACTGCGAATTCCATATACCTTAACGTGAAGAATATCCGTAAGGTTAAGAAATACGGTGAATACATTCAGAACAGATACGGGGTCGAGGTAAGTTATAATGACTGGCTTCTTGAAACGTATATTATTGATATATACAGCGAGGCATGGATTGCGGTTATATTATGCATCCTTATAGCGTATATATTTGCCATTATCGGAATCGGCATTATCAGAAATTCTATATCAATCTCAGCCATCGAACGACTCCGGGATTATGGAGACTTACGCTGTATCGGAGCAACCAAAGGTCAGATTAGAAATATAGTTTTCCGTGAAGCACTTACTCAGGAAGGGATAGGTGTTGGAGTAGGAATAATCGCAGGATACATCATCAGCGTAATCTTCTGTTTCAGTCATCAGATGCCGGTGGGATTCCATATAGTGCCGATGCTTCTGGTGGTTGTAAGTTTTCTCTTTGATCTTTACTTCGTAATACAGGAAAACACAAAGAAGATAACAAACATTTCTCCGGTGGAGGCAGTAAGAGGAAATTATAGGATTAAGGTTGGAAAGGCAAGGCGAATCAGGAGCGGACTCTGGGGACTGCTCTTTGGAGTAGAAGGCGCTTATGCATATAAAAATGTAAAGCGTAACAGATTAAGATTCGTGAAGAGCGTGACTGCGATCGCATTTGGAATAGCAACGGTTGTGGTCATGGGAAGCACCATCGGATATGTCATGAACTATGTTGAGCTGAGTGATGAGATATATGGTTATTATCAGGGATATCAGGAAGGCTCAGCTTATCCAATTTATTCAAAGGATGAAGTAAGGGCGACGCTTTATGCACCGGACCAGATAAGGGCTATTCAGAGTCTTCGTGGTGTGGAGGATATGAGTTATCTTTACAGGACTGTTCTCTATACAAAGGATAGAAATGAAATATATGGTAAGTTAACGGAAGAATATGATTATTTAAGCGTGACAGAGAGAGTATTAGCATCAGAGGAGGACATTGAAGAACAGTTTAATAACCTAAGAACGTTTGATGAACTGGATGATGAAGAAAAGAAAGTTTATAGAGATGAGCAGAACTACATAGACACCATGGAGCGGAGAAAAGAACATTATGAAACCATGGTAAAAAGCTATGAGGAACAATGGGAGAAAAGCTTTAACAAAGATGGGCAGCTTTTGGACTATGATGCGCTTCTCTTTCCGGATGGGGAATTCGAGCATCCATCATATACACCATCGCAGATAGTAAGTAGTACAGAAGTGTATCTTTATGGATATGAAAGTGAAGACTGGGAGAGATATAGAGATCATCTGGTTGAAGGAACACTCGATATATCCGATAACGGAATAGTTCTTGTAAATGGAGGACTCGCCTATGACTGGGAATTCTTATGGACGATAGATTCAAAGAATATATCACCGAAGCCGTATGTATATACCAGCTATAAGGTTGGTGATGAGATTACATTTGTAGATCCGACAGAACTATATAATCTTGTTCAGGCGGAGATGAAGAAGGCTGCTGAATACGATAAGCTTCATGAAGATGAGGAAAAATATGAGCCGGTTTCCAAGCATGAAAATGGTCGGGGCTGGATAGTTGAAGCAGCACGCGAAAAACTTATAAGCGAAGGTAAATGCAAAACTTATACCATAGAAGGCATAGTTGATAGAGATGTGAATCACAATGATCAGGGGCCGGTCTTCATAATGCCGCTCGATAAGTATTTTCAGGCAACAGACAGCGGCGCTGAAGATTACACGGGCTTCCAGTATCACATAAATAATATATATTTCAGCGAAGTGGGTTCTGAAAAGTACGATGAAGCAGTGAATGAAGAGTCGATTTATGATTATGCGATGGATCAATATTATACTGAGAGTGATGATCAAATAACTCAGTATATTGATTATAAACTGTTTCCTGAGATATCCAAATACATGGTGACAGTGAATATTGTTACATTTTTCAAGCCGTTTGTGTATGGAGGCGTGGTAATACTGATCATCGTACTGGTAAACTGTCTCAACATTTTGAATGTAACCATGAGCAACCTTGCTCTGAGACGAAACGAATTTGCTCAGCTCAGGGCAATCGGCATGACAAAGGGAAGCCTCTATAAGGGTGTAATCCTTGAAGGCATGATCATGTGGATAGCCGCCTGTATATTAGGAATTGCGGCAGGTATACCGATACTATATCTGATTTATAAAGAGATATTGATCTATCTGATATATTCAGAGTTCTCACTAAACTGGCTGGCGATTATCGTTGCGGCAGTGCTGTCCTTTATAGTTCTCATAGGAGCGTATTACTTCCCTATGAAGAGAATGAAACTTGATGTGGCAGAAGAACTGATGAGAAGCGGAGAGTAGAAAGGAAATAACTATGGAATTAGTTAAGATGGAAAATGTTACGAAGATTTACGGTGATAAGGAGAACAAGGTCCTTGCACTGCATAATGTAAATCTCAGTATAGATAAGGGAAGCGTGGTATCAGTTGTAGGTGCCAGCGGAAGTGGTAAGTCTACACTTTTAAATATCATGGGAGGTGTCGACAGTCCGTCTGACGGAACAATCTATGTTGATGGGAAAGAGATAACAAAGCTCAGTGATGATGAGCTCTCTATCTTCAGACGCCGCAAAGTTGGATTTATCTTTCAGGCTTATCATCTGATTCCGGTACTTACTGTAGAAGAGAACATAAAGATGCCGGTTCTGCTGGATCATCGTAAACCGGATAAGGAGTATATAGATCATATAATAGAGCTTCTTGGACTTACTGACAGAAGACGCCATTTACCAAATCAGCTGTCGGGTGGACAGCAGCAGAGAACTGCGATTGCCCGTGCGCTTGCTAACAATCCGACACTTATTCTGGCCGATGAGCCTACGGGTGCACTTGACTCCAAAAATGGACGAGAAGTAATGGATCTTCTTATGAAGTCTGTGCATGATCTTGGACAGACGCTTGTGATCATAACTCACAACATGGATATAGCTCGCGAAGCTGACAGGATAATAACTATTAAGGACGGCGAGATTCAGGAGTGATGGGAGAATTCTCTGAGGCAGGGCTGAATGTGAAAGAAACAACAATGAGGTAGGCCGGAAGGGAACAAAACATGAATGACCTGGAGGGTGAAATGAAACGAATGAATAAACGTATTATAAAAAAACTTGTATGGATATGTGTGACGCTGCTGGTACTTGGAATAGTTCCGGGCGGGAAGGCAGTTCATGCAGATACACCTAGAGTTATGCTGACAGAGTATGCTTTCAGTGAGGAAAACATTTACGCGGGTGACAGCTTCACTCTCAGCTTTACGCTTAAGAATACCTATAAGTACGAGATACGTAATCTGAAATGCACTCTGATGTCCGAAGCCGGAGAGTTCCTTCCGGTAAACAGTGCAGGTACAGGTTATGTGGAAAAGATAAAGGGTGGAGAGAGTGTAGAGATGTCCTTTGATCTTGAAGCTCTGAAGAACCTTGAGGAGAAGTCCTATAAGCTTACGGTTAAGACTGAGTATGAAGACTGGAACGGAAGTTATGATGTCCAGGATGTAATCTACGTTCCGGTAAAACTTGCTACGGACATGGTGGTTTCAGATGTTTATATCGCTGAAGAGAATATCCATCTCGGCGATAATATCGAGATACTTGCAACAGTGAACAATACCGGAGCAGGAAAAATCTATAAGGTAATGGCAACTGCCGAGGGTGACCATATAGATACTGGAACAAGTTACGTAGGCAATATAGAACCGGGAAAGAATGGAAATATTGATATAGTCGTAAAGACCAAGGCGCTGAGGGATTCGGGTTCAACTAATGATCTGATAGTAACCTATGAGAATCTTGACGGAGAGCAGTTCAGCAAGAAGATTCCGCTTGGACAGATTGATGTCAGCGCGCAGGTTTACGCAGATCTTATCGAGGTAAAGGAAGATACATCAAAACCACTTATTACAGATAATATGAAACTTGCAATGGTGATCGGAGCGGTGGTTCTTATCATCGTAATTCTCATTATCCGCCGCAGAATGCGTCTCAGAAAGCTGGAGAAGGAATTCGATTAAAGCGGTGCGGCACAAGGTAGGCTGCGAAAGTGAAAAGGAAACACGATATGAGCTACGTTATAAAACTTAGTTTATCCAACTTAAGAAAGAAGCGGTTCAGAACCTGGCTCACGATTCTCGGTATTACCATCGGAACTATGTCCATGGTCATCATGGTGACAGCAGGCATCGGTGCGAAGAAAGCCATGCTTGACCAGGTTGAGCTGATGGGCAGCACAAGAGAGATAAGGGTTTATACGCCAACCACGGAACGAAAGGACAGACTCCTTACAGATGAGCTGTGTAAAGACTTATCAAAGATTCAGGGAGTTAAAGCGGTATATCCGGTGCTGTCTCTTATGGGTAAAGAGAGTATCGCAGGTTACGAAACTTTCTTTGAGATTTCCGGATATCCAAGAGAATACCTGGAGAGTCTACAGCTGTCATCCGGTGACTATCCTTCATCCAAGAGCAGACGTCCCGAACTTATAGTCGGAAGCGGAGCAAAGGACCTCTTCTATAATGACGATAAGGGGCTTGCTTATACAGATACTCTTGAAGGAAGCAAAGGATTTACGGGAAAGAAACTGGACTATACATGCTATGAAAACAGCTCATACTTAAGAGTAAAGCTTTCGGTTACAGGAGAAACGGATAACCCGTATGACTATAACATTTACACTGATATTGATACCCTGAAGCTTTTTGCCAGAAGAAATACTATTGAAGGCCGTGTGCTGGGACAGCCGGTGGATAAAAACGGCAATGCCTATAATGTATGGGCCTATTCTGAGATTATAGTTGTGGCAGAAAATGTAAATCAGGTCGAGAGAATATCAGGCATAATAAGTGACAGGGGATTCCAGGCTGAGAACAGTCTCAAAACACTGAATCAGATAAACCGTATGACGGCCATCATCCAGCTTGTGCTTATAGTTATTGGATCAGTTGCAGCAATCGTTGCAGTAATCGGAATCATCAATACTATGACAACAGCAGTTTATGACAGGATAACAGAGATAGGTCTCCTCAAAATGCTTGGCGCAGATAAGGATGATGTGGTCGCAATGTTCCTGTTTGAATCAGCAATGCTGGGAGGAACCGGTGGGGTGCTGGGAGTTGTCTTGTCCTATGGAGCAGATATAATCCTGAACAAAAGATTTACAGCTCTGCTGGGATTTGCTGAAGGAACAGAACTTTTTAATATGCCGCTATGGCTGGCTGTAACTGCTATAGTCGGAGCCGTAATTATATCAGTGCTTGCAGGCGCTGTTCCTGCCAGATGGGTGGCGGGAATAAAGCCGCTTAAGGCACTTTCGGGAGTTGAATAAAACAAACATTATAAAAATCACCTATTCTTCTGTTCTTCTTAATATAATATTAAGTATTGCTATATAAAGAATATATAGTTTGAGTGCTAAAATAACCATCGTAAACAAAAACCCTACAAAGAATTTTTGCGAAGGATGGTTAAGAGAATGAAGAAGAGGGAAAACGTTATTTTTAAGAAAAGGCTTATTGCCAGTGCCCTTGCTATGTCTATGATGATAGGTACAGCCGGCTGTGGCAAGAGCAAAGACGCAGAATCAGGATCAGGAAAGACAGGTTCGGGCAAGTCAACAGAAGCTGCTGTTGATGTTAAGAACTGTACATTTGAAAGTGATCCTGATTTTTCTATTGATTTAAGTGAAGGTGCATCATTAGGGGGAATCACTAAAGTAGGTGATGGTGTTGCTTATGCATCAAATGAATATCCTGATTTTCCGGATGACATGGAAGGAGAAGCCTTCGATGGAGGAGAAGTCGTAATAGGCGACGAAGATGTTGACGGCGCAGCCGCAGACGAGAAGCCTGCAGACGATGCAGCAGCAGATGATAAGACAGCAGACGACGCAGCAGCAGATGAGAAGCCTGCAGACGATGCAGCAGCAGATGAGAAGCCTGCAGACGATGCAGCAGCAGACGAGAAGCCTGCAGATGATGCTGACGCAGCAGAAGTTGATGATGCAAGTGCTATGGATGCAGATATGGAAGATGTTGTAATGGGAACATCCAAGGTTCATTATCGCGCTGCTGATGGAAGCGACAAGGTTATATATGAAACAGAGCCTGGTAAATACGTTAGAAATATGACTGAATCTAACGGAAACATCGCTATACAGTTGTCAGATGAAGAGGATAAGTCAGTATTAAAGACAATTGATACAGAAGGTAAAGAAGTATCAACCGTTGATATGGCAGCACTCGATAAGGCATCTGAAAACGATTATGTGTCAGATATCAAAATCACAAAAGATGGAGATCTTTTAGCTTTCTGTAATCAGAAGATAGTTGTTATTGATAAAGAAGGAAAAGAAAAGAAAACCATTGAAACTCAGGATTATATAATGGGTGGCGTTATCACACAGAGTGATGATATCCTCGTATTTAATTATGGACAGGAAACAGCAAAGGTTGATGCAAAGAAAGTTGATATTGCATCCGGCAGTTTACAAGACGGTTACTCATTATCAGGTTCATTAACATCTAATACAATAGGTGAAGTTGGTTCAGGTGACTATGATTTCTTCTATGTAGGAGATGGCGGACTCTATGGATTTAAGAAGGACAGTCAGGAAGATGTAAAGCTTTGTGACTTTAATGCTTCTTTTGTAGAGCCTTCATATATTTATAAGATTATTGTACCTGATCAGGATCACTTTGCTATTATGACTTATGATAATATGACAGGTGAACCTCAGGTATTTGCTTATAGAAAAGTTGATCCCGCAAATGTAACAGAGAAGAAAGTTCTTACTCTTGCAGCAGTTTATGCAAATAATGATCTTAAGCAGGCTGTTATGGATTTCAATAAATCTCATACAGATATCAGAATAGATATTATTGAGTACATGAACGAAGAAGACCCAATGGGTAAGATGAGTGCTGATATTGCTGCAGGTAATATTCCTGATCTCTATGATACTTCATACGGAATCGGAAATATGTCTCTTACACAGGCGGTTCAGAAGGGAGTACTTGAGGATCTGACACCATACCTTGAGAAGGATTCAGATATCTCAGAAGATGATTTTATTGAGAGCGTTCTGAATGCAGCTAAGGTTGATGGAAAGCTTTACTATCTTCCTGCAGCATTTTCTATTCAGACACTGATTGCAAAGAAGGATGATGTCGGAGACAGGACTGGTTGGACATTTGATGAGATGAAGCAGTTCATCGATTCAAAGCCGGAGGATGTACGTCTTTTCGAAGACAATAATAAGAGCAGTATCCTTATGTATCTTGTATATACATGCCTTCCTCAGTTTGTAGATTTTGGTAAGGGCGAGTGCAACTTTGATTGTGATACCTTTAAGAGCATTCTTGAACTTGCTAACAGAGGAGTAGATGAGGAAACAGAATTTGATATGGAAATGAACTGGACAGAGGATATCAGAAATGGAAAGCAGTTATTCTTAGTTGGTTCAGTAACTCCTGATTTTTGGGCAATTTATGATAAGATTTTTGATGACAATGCAGTATGTATAGGATTCCCTGATCCGGAAAAGAAGGGAACATATGCACAGTTCGAAGGTTCAATCGGTATGTCACAGGCTTGTTCAGACAAGGACGTTGCCTGGGAGTTTATAAAGTATAATGTTTCAAGAGAGCGTATGGGTAAGTCATATGCCGATAACATGGGTGGAGGAATGCCTACAAGAAAGGATGTCTATGAGTCATATCTTAAGGCTTGTATGGCAACAGAGAGCTATACAGATGAGTTCGGAAACGAGATCAAGCCAGTCGAAGGAGGTGTTGGAATCGGTAGTGTCACTGTAGATCTTAAGCCACTCACAGAGGAAGAAATTCAGCAGTTCCGTGATCTTACTGATGAAGTATCAAGAGTATGGGAGACAGACCAGAGTCTGTTTGAAATTATTGATGAAGAGACCAAGCCTTTCTTTGCCGGTGACAAGAGCGCTGACGAGACAGCAAAGACTATTCAGAACAGAGCAACAACATATCTGAACGAGAGTAAATAAGATTAATTAAACCTTAAGATATTCTCTATCGATAATATATAAAAATATGATTATAATAATGCTCGGCTGTGCGGAGAAAAACGTAATTACATACAGAATAATACGTTTAAATTATCAGGAGGATATCTTAAGGGAATGAAAAAAAGAATTATTGCAATGATACTTGCTGCTGCAATGACGATGAGCGTTGGTGCCTGCGGCAAAGAAGGAAATAAGGGATCGTCTAAAGCCGGCGACGAATCTGTAACAGAACAGATCGACCCTAAAGAGGTAACCTTCAGGATATCTGACGATGTCATAAACTACGATGGAGTTGAAGGTGATATCGAGGGGGCTCTTCGATTAAATGATAAGATAATTCTTAATACATATCAGTGGGTAGAAAACACTGCCTCTGGTACTGATGCCGATAAGACAGCTTCTGCTGCAGATGCCGATGATATGGAAGAAGATGGAAATTCATATCAAAGATTATATATTGCCCCCCTGGAAGGTGGTACTGCACAGAAGATATATGAAGTTAATACAGAAGAAAGTTATTTAGAGCAAATATTTACCGGAGACGGAAAGTTCTATGTAACAAAAGTGGAGTATTCTTCTGAGGGATATGTAACCGAAAAGGCAACACTTATAGAGCTGGACGAAAATGGTAAAGAACTCTCTCAGAAGGATGCATCCTACCTATATAAGAATTCAGATGATGACTCATATCTCAGTGCAGTCAGGATGAGTAAATCCGGAAATCTGATTGCTGTTTATGATAGGGTAGTAAAGGTTTTTGATACTTCAGGCAAGGAAATATCAAGTACCCAAAGTGATAACTGGATCATGGGATGCTGTCTTACAAAAGATGGTGATGTTCTGATTCTTACAAGCGGCGAAGAAGGAAAGATGGTCGCCAAGATAGTAAATGAAACAGAAGGTGGATTCACCAAGGAATATCCTATGAAGACAGGATACCTTTCAAGTCCTGACTGGTTATATACAGGAGAAGGCGATTATGACTTCTTCTATAAATCTGAGGCTGCATTTTTTGGTTATAACTTAGACGAAAACAAAGAAACAAGAATATGTGATTTTACAGCTTCTGATATAAATACCAGTTATATGTACAGCTGCGTTCTGATTGATGAAAAGACTATTTTGTCTGTTGGATATAACTGGGATGAAGAGGTTCCGATTATTGAAAAGTACGTTAAGGTAGATCCTTCAGAGGTCGTGGATAAAAAAGAGCTTACAATAATGTGCTACTGGACAAATTCAGATCTCCGACAGGACGTAATAAACTTTAATAAAGCTCATAGTGATATAAGAATAAACATCATTGATTACAGTGATGAAGAAAATCCGGGCGAGAAGATGAGTGCCGATATTGCTGCCGGAAAGATTCCTGATATGTATTACATTACCGATGGCATAGGCAATATGTCAATGGATCAGGTAATCTCTAAGGGAATGCTTGAAGACCTTACGCCTTATATCGACAAGGATCCGGAAATATCTACTGATGATTTTGTTCCTTCAGTACTTAATGCGATAAAGAAGGATGGAAAGTTATATTATGTGGCTTCATCCTTTAATATAAATGCACTCTTTGCCAAGGGTTCCGATGTTGAAGGAAAAGACGGATGGACCTTTGAAGAGATGAAGGAATACGTTGATTCAAAGCCGAATTCGAGACTCTTTGAAACTACAAAGAAAGAGGATATGCTTGAAACTTTCCTCTATTGCTGCGGAGCAGACTTTGTAGATTGGGAAAAGGGAGAATGCTATTTTAATACTCCTGCATTCAAAAGCCTTCTTGAATTATGTAACAGAGGTGATGATCAGGAAGTAAATTATGAAGAAATGACGATGACATCGGATATCCGTTCAGGAAAGCAGCTGTTTATGATCGGTTATGTGACTCCTGATGAGATGCAGATGTATAAGGAATTTTACAATAAGGATCTTGCCGTAATTGGTTATCCTAATGTTGACAGACAGGGTGTCTATGTAGATATCGATGGCGGTCTGGCTATGTCAACAAAGTGCAGTGATAAGGAAGCTGCATGGAGTTTTATAAGAACTGTAATGACAAAGGAATATCAGGGCAGGCATTATTCTAATGACATGACGGGCTGTCCTACCAGAAGCGATGTTTTGGAAATGTATTTCAAAGCAAAGCAGACCACAGAAGAGTATACTGATGAATTTGGTAATACTATCTATCCAGTGAATGGAGAATGGGGCTGGGATGATCTGGTCGTTACAATGAAACCACTTACTGACGAAGAGGTACAGGAATATAGAGACATCATCAACAGGATAAGTAAAACCTGGGATTATGATGAGAGTCTTAATGAGATCATATCGGAGGAAGCAAAAGCCTACTTTGCGGGCGATAAAACTGTAGATGAGACCTGTGAGATTATACAGAACAGGGCAACAACCTACGTTAAGGAAAGCAAATAAAAAATTTAACTTCTTAAGGACGTAAAAAGATGAAATTATTTAAAAAGGAAGCTCAGACAGATAAACCTGCTGAAGGAGAAGTTGAAATCAAATATCGTAAGCCAAAGGAATCACTTAAAGAGAAGGTGGCAGCAGCCGCCTTCTTATCCCCAAGCTTTATAGGTGTTATGATATTCTTCGTGCTTCCTTTTTTTGTTGTCATTTATTATGCGCATATAGACAACCTGATAAATCAGGAAATGGTAGGAATGGAGAACTTTAAGAAGGTACTCTCTAATGATGCTTTTAAGCTTGCTGCAAAGAATACAGCAACCTTCTCACTTCTTGCCGTACCGCTTGCCATAGTACTTTCCCTCATCATGGCTATGATACTTGAGGGAAATATACCGATGAAGAGTCAGTTCAGAACTTTCTTCCTCAGTCCGCTTATGGTACCGGTTGCATCAGTCGTACTTATATGGCAGGTACTCTTTGATTATCATGGTGTAGTTAATAACGCCATCACAGTATTCGGAGGTAATCCGATCGACTGGCTTAAGTCTGATTACGGACAGGTAGTCGTCGTAATTCTTTTCTTATGGAAGAACCTGGGATATAACATGATCCTTTTCATGTCAGCCCTGGCAGCGATTCCAAAGGATGTCATAGAGGTTTCACTTCTCGATGGTGCATCCGCATGGAAACAGTTCTTCTATATCAAACTCAGATTCATAACTCCTACTATTTTCTTCGTAGGAATCATGTCGCTGATAAATTCATTTAAAGTATTCCGAGAGGTTTATCTTCTTACAGGAGACTATCCTTTCGATTCGCTGTACATGCTGCAGCATTTTATGAATAACACATTCCGGTCACTGGATTATCAGAAGCTTTCTTCAGCTGCGATAATCATGGCAATCGTAATGACAGTAGTTATCGGAATATTATTTATCTTTGAGGA
>ONEC01000074.1:0-6107 GCA_900316715.1 uncultured Eubacteriales bacterium | reverse complement strand
AAGACCAAAAAATTTCATAAAAACGACCATCCTGTTCCTCATAGCGATGATCTTTGCCGTATCATTTCTGCTTCCGACCATTCTGACGTTTGCAAATTCGTTCATGTCAGAGCAGGAGATAAGCAGTAACTACGGTGCTATATTTAATGACTACACATCATCTGATGACGGAGGCAAGAAGACAACAACTTATAGATCGAAAACAGTCAACCTGAAGCTGATTCCGGATAAGGTTGTTGGAACTCAGTATGAGACAGTACTTCTTAAGAGTCCGGACTATCTGATGAAATTCTGGAATTCGGTTCTGCTTACGCTTCCGATCATGATATTCCAGATCATTATAGCGCTGGGAGCATCGTATTGTTTTGCACGATTCAGAGGACGGCTCCGGGAAATGATATTCTTCCTATACCTGGTCCTCATGCTTATGCCGTATCAGGTTACGCTGGTTCCTAACTATCTGGTTGCAAGTAAGCTGAATCTTCTGGATACCAGATGGTCCATAATACTTCCGGGAATTTTCGCACCTTTCAGTGTGTATCTTCTTACAAAGTTTATGCGTAGAATTCCGGAATCAGTCATTGAAGCTGCGAAGCTGGATGGTGCTAACGAATGGCAGATATTTAGAAAGATCGCAATCCCGATGTGTAAGGGACCTATAGCATCAGTTGCGATTCTTGTATTTATAGATTATTGGAATATGGTTGAACAGCCACTTATCATGATGAGTGACAGTGCATTTCATCCGCTGTCCGTATTCCTGTCGCAGATCAATAAGGGTGAGATCGGTCTTGCCTTTGCGATAGCGACAATATATATGGTTCCACCGATACTTATATTCCTTTATGGCGAAGAGTATCTGGTCGACGGAATAGCTTATTCAGGTTCAGTAAAGGGATAGACGAGGAGAATAGAAATGGAAGAAAAAGAAAAGAATGGCACAAGCCCGAGAAAAAAAGCCGTAAAGAGATTTGCAGTAATTTTTACAGTAATTCTTCTGTTGCTTACATTTTTCTCAAATACTATCATGAATTACTCTCTGCCTGAGGTATCAACCACAACGGTTTCCGGTGCAAGTGTTCAACAGAAGATACGCTGCCAGGGTGATGTTCAGGCTGCCAAGGATAAAGAGATTTCAGTAAGTGGTGAAAGAGTAGTTAAGGAAGTTCTGGTTGAGAGCGGTGACCACGTAAAGAAGGGTGATGTGCTCGTAACCTTTGATGAGGAGGAGAATTCAGAACTTATCAAGGCACAGGATGCACTGAAGGAAATGGAGCGTACTCAGGCAAAGGATGCGCTCAAAACGGATAAGGATTATACAGATACACTGATCGGAATCGAGAACGATAAGGATAAGGTTCAGGATGCACAGGATGCACTGGCACAGGCCAGACAGGATGAGGCTGATCTGAATGCTGCAAAGAGATCCTATGAGAACCTGAAGGCATCTTATGATTCAAAGATTGCAGAAGTATATAAATTAGAGGAACAGTTTAATCAGTATGCAGAATTAGTTGATTATCAAAATACAGTTACAAGAATAAATGAACTTGATGGTCAGATTACAGAATTACAGACAGAGATAGATTCACTTAAGAATAGTGATAATGCAGATGATCCAAATGTGCAGGAGCAGATCTCAGTAGATGAGACAGCTATACAGGGCCTTAACGGACAGAAGAGTGAACTTGAACTGGTTATAAAGGATGTTCAGGAAAAAGCTGATGCCCTTGCTGAGGCAAAGGCTGAGACAGATGCGATAAATGCAGAGATTACAGATACAGATGCAAAGATTACTGAACTTGAAGCAAAGACTTCTGTAAAGCAGGCTGAAGATTCTCTGAAGGAAGCAAGACAGACACTTGATAAGGCTAACAGAGATTATGCTTCATCAAAGAAGGATGATAACATTCAGGCACAGAAGGATGCTATCGATAATGAGAAGGCTCAGGAAGATTTAGAGAAGCAGCGCAAAGAGATTGAGAAGCTTAAGGAAGCTGATGATACAGCATGCATAGTTGCTCCTGAAGATGGAATAATCACTAACATTAGTCTTAAGGAAGGCGATAAGGTAACAAGCGAGGCACCTATCGCATCTCTTCAGCTTGAATCAAGCGGCTATGAAGTATCATGTACTGTTCCGAAGAGTGATGCAAGACTTATCAAAGTTGGTGATGAAGCTACTATCGAGAACGTCTGGGGAGATGATACCTACGCTGAAGTTAAGAGTATCAAGGCTGATCCGGAAGATCCAAACAAGAACATGCAGGTTAAGTTTGAGGTTAAGGGTGAAGATATAAGCATCGGTCAGACTCTTCAGTTTGCAGTTGGAGAGAAGAGCCAGAGATATGACTGCGTTGTTCCTAATAATGCGGTTAAGGAAGATAATGGCGGACATTATGTACTTGTTGTAAAGGTTAAGCAGACACCGCTTGGAAACAGATATGTCATCAAGAAGGTTGAAGTAACTGTTGCAGCATCAGATACAACAAAATCAGCCATTCAGGGTGATGTTACAGAATACGATAATGTAGTAACTAACGCATCAAAATCAGTTGATAATGGCCAGCAGGTAAGATTATCAGATAAACAGTAACTAAGACACACCGGAGAGTATAAATTGAAGAATGTATCTAAATCAAAAATCTTAATACTTGTTATACTGGATGTTCTTCTGGTAGTGTCGGTACTTCTGATAAGTTTCTTTCAGTCCGAGAGACAAAAGCGTATGTATTCGCAGCAGGCGGGAGCACGCTGGGGGACTGAAGATGTTGAATGTGCCGAGGTAAGTGCATTTTTCTCAGAAAAAAAGAATGAGACTGTTGAGGACATAAGTGGTATCCGTAACAAGATCATGAAGACGCTTTACGATGATGCCTATATAGATGAGAATGAAGGAAAAACTCACAGATCATGGATAGATGCATACAGCACAAAAGGTCAGTTTGAGATATCACGTAACGACAGAAGTCTGACAGCAAATGTTTATGGCGTAAGCGATGATTTCTTCTTGGTTCATCCGATTCCGCTTAAGAGCGGAGGATATCTGAATCCGGTTAAGACGATGGTAGCAGAGTCAGACGGTGAGGATCCATTTCAGATAGTGATTGATGAAAATGTAGCCTGGAATATCTTTGGTGGCAATGACGTTGCCGGCATGAAGGTATGGATGGGCGGAAGAATCTTCACTGTAATGGGAGTTGTTGCAGCGGCTGAGAATAAGACTGAGGAAATGGCATATGGTAATTTCGATGGAGTGTATGTACCATACGCTGCATTTGCGAAGATGGGTATAGAGAATGCTCCGATTACCTGTTATGAAGCAGTTATGCCGAATCCGATCCCTAACTATGCTTACAATGCTCTGGCAGAGGCATGTGATGTTACAGAGATGACAGATTCAGAGAAGGAGCAGCTTCGTTCTACTCTTTTCTTTGGAGATACAGAAGTACTGGAGAATACAAATAGATTTTCTATCCCTTCACTTTACAAATATGTGAAGAGTAAGAAATATATGACTATGAGAACCGATTCAATAAGCTATCCTTATTGGGAGAATATTGCAAGGTTTGAAGTCGAGCGTGCAAGCAGACTCTTTATATTCTGCTGCATCCTTCTGCTGTTGCCGGCGGCTACAGTGATCGGCACAATAATATGGCTCTACACAAAGCGTGGAGTTGTATTTAACAGCAGAAACAAAGAGAAGGTTATGGATTTCCTTGGAGAGTTTGCAGAGGGCGTAAAGAACCGCTTGAAGCATCCTGAAAAGGAAAACTATGATGACGATGAGGATCCGGAAGAGGAAGAGCCTGCTGACGAGGTGAGCGAGCCTGCGCCGGAACCATTCCAGGAAGAAGAGTATGAGCCGGAAGAGCCGGCCGAAGAAGAGGAGCAGGAAGTCCCGATTGAGGAATCAGCCGAGGAAGTGGAGCCTGCCACAGAAGAACCGGTTGAGGAAGAAACTGCCGGTCCGAAAATGTCTGCTCTGAGCAGACTCGAGAGCATCCGCGAAGAGGATGACTCCGATGATTCAGCTAATCATCAATTGAATATAAATGCAGACGACGACTTAGGAATTGAACTTGAAGTGGTGGAAAACTAGATTAGACAGACATCGTGGGAAGACTTGCATAGAATTGACATCAGTAGAGCTTGCGTAGACGTGACACCGGGGAAAACACCACACACATTGCATGGTATATTCAAATGATGTAGAATGGTCACAGGCGTGTGCGCCTGTGACCTTCTTTTTTACGTAATTAAATGACAAGGAGAAATAAATGATACTGATAAAAAACGGAAGAGTGGTATGCCCGGTGACGGGGACTGATGAGGTTAAGGATGTTCTTATTGATGAGGGTAAGATAATCCAGGTGAAGAAGGATATTGAGACAGGAGAGGGCACCTGGCTGGAGAATAAGGATGTGGCAGTGATCGATGCCACAGGCCTTGTGGTGGCTCCGGGCCTTGTGGATTCACATGTACATTTCCGTGATCCGGGATTTGAATATAAAGAGGATATTGAAACCGGTGCTGCAGCTGCAGCCAGAGGTGGTTTTACAACAGTTATATGTATGGCTAACACAAAGCCGGTTGTAGATAATCTTGAGACTCTGGAATATATCCAGAAGAAGGGTGAAGAGACAGGGATTCATGTTATCCAGACTGCAACCGTAACAAAGGGAATGGCAGGAGATGAGCTTGTAGATATGGAAGCTCTTGCAGAGGCTGGAGCAGCAGGCTTTACGGATGATGGTCTTCCTATCATGAAGGAAGAGGTTCTCCGCAACGCTCTTCTGAAGGCTAAGGAACTTGATCTTCCTGTAAGTCTCCATGAGGAGGATCCTCAGTTTATAAAGCAGCCGGGAGTGAATATGGGAAAGGTTTCAGAGCAGCTTGGATATGGAGGAGCTTCATCTGAAGCAGAGTACTCCATGGTTAAGCGTGACTGCGAACTTGCGGTTCAGACCGGTGCTGCGCTCTGCATCCAGCATATAAGCGCAAAGGAAAGCGTAGAGTATGTAAGACAGGCAAAGCAGAAGGGAGCAGATGTTCATGCTGAAGCGACGCCGCATCATTTTACTCTTACGGAAGATGCCGTTCTTAAGTATGGTACATATGCAAGAATGAATCCGCCTCTCAGAACAGAGGAGGATAGACAGGCTATCATAGAGGGAATTGTTGATGGAACAATTGATATGATAGTTACCGATCATGCACCTCATTCAAAAGAAGAAAAAGCGCAGCCTATGGATAAGGCACCGAGCGGAATAACAGGTCTTGAGACATCCCTTGGTCTTGGAATAAAGTCTCTTGTTCAGCCGGGACATATATCTCTGATAAAGCTGATGGAGCTTATGAGTACAAATCCTGCAAAGCTTTATAGGATGATTCCGGGAAGTATCAGCGAAGATGAACCGGCAGACATAGTAATCTTTGGGGAGAATGAAGAGTGGGAAGTCAAGGAAGAGGAATATGCTTCAAAGGCAGTAAACAGTCCTTTCACAGGATGGACTCTTCCGGGAAAAGTGCATTATACAATCTGCGGTGGAAAGATAGTTTACTGGGGTGTATAATGTGCATATGGGGTTCTAAAAACAAATGTATTTAATAAAGGGGGTGTAATATGCCACAGTACGTAGTATTACAGGTAGCACTTAGGGAGAAGCTCAGCAACCAGGAGCTTAGTAATCTTCCGGAACTTGAGAAGATTATCAATGAGCAGGCAGCGAAGGGATATCGTCTTCATACGATAACAACAGCGCTTGTTCATGTAACCGGACTCGAAGGAGGAGATCGTTTACAGGCTACCATGGTATTTGAAAAGTTATAAGGACTTCAATACTTGAAAAAAGACAAGAATCACTCGGTGAAAGCCGGGTGATTTTTTTGTAAATGAATTACATTTTATTATTTTGATAAAAAGTGCTTGACATATTATCAGATATATAATAAGATATGTCCACGAAGAGATAATATCACATCGATAATATGAAAAACGCCGAGGGTATTTGATCTTTGAATAAATATATAAAAGGAGGAAGATGGCATGATGAATGGATTGTTTAACGGAATGTTTGGAAAGATTGCACCGGGGATGTGCAGGC
>ONEC01000018.1 GCA_900316715.1 uncultured Eubacteriales bacterium | reverse complement strand
GGCTTACTAATGATAATACTAAGGCGTATCCCAATGGGATACGCCTTTTTTATATATAATACGGACGCCAGGGTAGATTGATAAAACGGACGTCCCTGAGTCATGATGTCGCGCTGCACCCGCGTGAGAAGCCGCTCTGTAGCACGCACATGCCCTCAGGGACTTTCGTTATCCCGGATGCACGGGCGTTCGTATAAAAACAAAACCCGGACGTAAGTCCGGGCGTGATGTATGTATTTAGAAGCCGTTGAACTCCATTATCAGTCCACCTTCAGGGAAGTCCTTCACAATACTTCCGCTCGATGCTCGTGAATAGAACTCATCATAGGTGATGTCTCCGCCCCATTCATAAGCCCATACCGGAAGATTGCCGTTCTGCTTATAAGCCTGTTCAATCTCATCCCAGGCTCCGTCAGCAGCGAATCTGTAATAAGCTTCTTCCTTAACGGTACCGTCATCATTTAAAGTGATCAGATCCTGAACTGTAGGAAGGAATTCTCCGATTGTAGGATTTAATTCATACCAATTGATGGAAGCTGTTGCAGCATCTGTTGATTCAAGTTTTACAAGTCCATCATCATATATAGTAATGCTGTCTCTATAGGAACGGGTTAAGGCTTCAACAGCTTTTGTTCCGTTATATGAATAGATATCTGCAATATATCCATAGAAGGAGATTATAAGCTCGGGTGTTCCATCTTTATTTATATCGTAGATGGAATATGTAACCTCATCATTTGAATCTCTCTGTGGCCATCCATAACCTTCAAGACAAGTGTACATATTTAAGCTTTCCCACAGAGTATAATCTATGCTGCCGTTTGTCTGAGCTTCTTTGTACATGTAGATTATATCCTGGTAGCAGGATATGGCTGCGTCTGCACCGGTAGAAGATGGTGATGGACCATTTGGATTATTATAATCATCAGGAATCGTGGTTGAAAGATAATCCTTTTTGATAGGATCAAGGCTGACTGATCCATCTTTTCCACTGACGATTACAACAAAGTACTTAGTTTCTCCTGTTGCAGGATCTGAATAAGCTATTCCATATTCAGGCATGTCGCCCCAGAATGTGACATCTACCTGAAGTGCTTTGTCCGGTGAGATTGCATCTTCTTCATGGGCTATGCTGTACTGGAACTTTGCATTTCCATCAAGATCCACATCGAATATAGTAAGTTTCATAAACTGTACGTTCTTTACTTCTCTTGAAGCCTCGAATACTAATGACTGAGAAGTATCTCCTGTTGCCAGATTGACCGAAACTGTATTGGCTGGCTTTTCCTTTACATCAGAGGCATAAGCAACAGTGACGGGATCGGAACCATCTGTGACCGGAGAATCAACGCCTTCAGGAGCTTCTGTGGAGGATTCTTCTGTACTCAGAGCTTCCATCGAATTGTCGGTTTTTACTTCGAGTTTTACATCGTGATCAGGCATTGTAAATTCTATAAGAAAGCCCTTTCCATCCTCGTAGATTGCGCTGAGCGGTTTATCATCCAGATAGAAAGTGTAATTTGTATCAGTAGAAATCATTTTATAGTCGTAGTAAATCTTCACTTCTTTCCCCGGAAGATAAGATCCCTTCGCGCCGGTGTAGCATTCTCTGCTGCCACAGTAGTCAACACTATACTTAGTTGCGGTTTCTTCAGTGGTTTCTACCTTCTTTCCACAGGAGGATAGAACCAGAGCAAGAAAAAAAAAGAGTAATTTTATTAGTTTTGTAGAATAACAGTATTAGAGACACTTTTTTTGAACGTTTGTTACCATTGGACAGCCTGAATGTGCGGGAGAGTCCCATTATGAGGTGAGATTATGACGATAAGAGAAAAGTTTGAACTGGAAGAACATGAGAGATTATCCGAGTTTGCGTCTAAAAGTGATGAAACCCGTGGCCGTGACTATGAAGATACGGAATGTGATATAAGAACGGCCTATCAGAGGGACAGAGACAAGATCATCCACTCCAAGTCTTTTAGAAGGATGAAACATAAGACGCAGGTATTTCTGGCTCCTTATGGAGATCATTACAGAACACGTCTTACACATACCCTGGAAGTTGCACAGCTGGCAAGAACGATTGCAAAGGCCATCAGGGCAAATGAGGATCTGACGGAAGCTATCGCGCTGGGCCATGATATAGGGCATACACCTTTTGGCCATGTGGGAGAGAGAACTCTTACAGCCTGCAGTGGAAGGCTCTTCAGTCATAATGAACAGAGTGTCAGAGTTGTAGAAAGAATAGAGAAAGACGGCAAGGGACTGAACCTGACATGGGAAGTCCGTGACGGTATTAGAAATCATAAGACAAGCCTTAATCCTTCTACACTGGAAGGTAAGATTGTCAGAATAGCTGATAAGATTGCCTATGTAAATCACGATATAGATGATGGAATCAGGGCCGGAGTTCTGAATGAGGATGCACTTCCTAAGGAGTGCACAGATATCCTTGGCCATTCCACCAGAGACAGGATCAATACCGTTATTCTCAGCGTGGTGGAGCATTCAATGGATAAGCCGGTAATCGATATGGATCCGGATGTTAAGGCTGCTCTATATAATATGAGGCAATATCTTTTTGAGGCTATGTATGCGAATCCTGTGGTTAAGGCGGAGGAGGTCAAGGCTGCAAAGATACTTGAGATCCTTTACGGATATTATATGGACAGGCCTGAAGAGATGCCGAGTGAATTTAAACTCATGCTGAATGAGGGCGAGGACAAGATAACCGTTGTATGTGATTATATAGCAGGCATGACAGACAACTTTGCGGTTGAGAAGTTCCAGGAACTTTATATACCAAGAAGCTGGAGTATCGTTTAAAATACATCAAGAGTTAACATAGAAGAGGGTAAATAATTGTTCTATTCGGATGATATAGTTGAAGAAGTAAGAACGCGTAATGATATAGTCGATGTCATCTCGGAATATACAGGGCTTAAGAAAGCAGGTAATTCCTACAAATGCTGCTGCCCGTTTCATAATGAGAAGACACCGTCCTTTACTGTAAGCAGGGAAAAGCAGATGTATCACTGCTTTGGATGCGGTGCAGGTGGAAATGTATATACCTTTGTCATGAAATATGAGAACTTCACATTTCAGGAGGCTATACAGTTCCTGGCAAAAAGAGCCGGCATCACGCTTCCGGAGAAAGAACTTTCTCCGGCGGAAAAAGCGAAGATAAGCAAGAAAGCATCCATGTTTGAAGCCAATAAAATGGCAGCTGCTTACTTCCATTATCTGCTCACCAAGACAGAGAGAGGAAGCAATGCTTATAAGTACTACAGGGACAGAGGCTATTCAGATGAGACCATAATGAAGTTTGGTCTTGGATACGCGGATATATATAGTGATGATCTTTTCAAATATCTTAAGTCCAAGGGCTTTTCTGAGGAGGTTCTCAGGGACGCAGGACTGATAGAGATAGATGAAAGACGCGGAGTACATGATGTGTTCTGGAACAGAGTCATGGTTCCGATAGCAGATATAAATGATAAGATAATCGCATTTGGCGGACGAGTCATGGGAGACGGACTTCCAAAGTATGTTAATACTAAGGAAACAGATGTCTTCAGCAAAAGCAGAAACCTGTTTGCCATGAATATAGCGAGAAAGTCCAAGAGGCGGGGAGTTATTCTCTGCGAAGGCTATATGGATGTAATAGCCCAGCATCAGGCTGGATTTGACAATGCCATAGCTTCCCTGGGCACTGCATTTACGGAAGCTCAGGCAGGACTTATAAAGCGATATACAGATGAAGTATACCTTGCATATGATAATGATGCAGCCGGACGAAAGGCCTTGATGAGGGCGATAGAGATTCTCAGGAATCACGATATGATCCAGAGAGTCATATCCCTTGCACCATATAAGGATCCGGATGAATTCATTAAGAATATGGGTAAGGAAGCATATGAGGAACGTATCAGAGATGCGATTCCGGGCAGAATATTTGAAGTAGACACGATAGCATCTGGATACAATCTGTCAGACCCGGATGAAAAAACCAAATTCATGCACAGTGCTGCAGGAATTCTGGCGGGAATAGAGGATCCAACAGAACGAACCAATTATGTTGAGTCGGTAGCCGGCCGTTATCGGTGTGATGCGGGAGAGTTCAAAAAACTTGTTACGAAGATCGGTCTTGCAGGAATGCAGGAGACGAAACCTGCTGCATATGAAGAACGACGGGAAATGCGTTCTGTAAAGGACAAGAATCCGAATCTTGAGGCTGAGGAATATCTGATGTCCCTTATGATAAGCAATACGGAGCTTTTTGATAAGCTTCAGGGCGTTATATCTGAAGAGGACTTCACAGAGGAAGGTACCGGCAAGGTTGCGGCCGCGGTATTTGCCCAGTATCGGGAAAAGGGTGCAGTTAATCCGGCGGCTATACTTAACGGTTTTGAGGATGCGGATCTTCAGGAACGGGTTACCGCGATGATGACAAGGAGTTTTGACTTTGAGACAGGTCCGGAAGAAATGGCCAAGGCCCTGACGGATATAATAAAAAAGGTCAAGATAAATAATATAGAGAAGGCACAGCGGTCCGGCACAGGAAGCCAGATAGAACTGGCCAGAAAAAAGAATGAAATTAGAAATCTTATAATAAAGCTTTAGAGGAGAGGAAAATTATGAGCACAAAGAAAGTAAAAGCAGAAGATGAAGAAATGCCAAAGAAGGCAGCAAAGAAAGAAACAGCTAAGAAAGAGACTGTAAAGAAGGAGCCTGCTAAGAAGGACACAGAAAAGAAGGAAACAGCAAAGACTGCTGCAAAGAAAACTTCTGCTAAGAAGGAAGCTGAAAAGGAGCCTGCTAAGAAGAAAGCCTCTAAGGCTAAGGCTGAGCCGGAAGAGAAGGCTGAAGAGGAAGCCTTCGATGAAGCAGAAGGCTTTGACGCTGAATTTGCAGATGAGAAGAAGGAAGCAGACGGAGCTGATCATTCTCCTGAGACAGAAGAGCTCTTCAATAAGAAGATGGCTGAAATCCTTGAGGTAGCAAGAAAGAAGAAAAATGTTATCCAGGATGATGAGCTTATCGAATATCTTAAGGGCAGCGAAGAGCTGATGGCACCATACTATTTCTCAAGAGCACTGGACTTCTTTGAGAAGAATGGTGTTGATGTTCTGGTTATCACTGAAGATGAGGATGATATGCCTCCTGTAGATGAGCTGGATTTTGTAATCGATGATGAGGAAGAGATCGATCTTGAGCAGATCGACATGTCTGTTCCTGAGGGTGTCAGCATAGAAGATCCTGTTCGTATGTACCTTAAGGAAATCGGAAAGGTTCCTCTTCTTGAGGCAGATGAAGAGATAGAGCTTGCACAGAGAATGGAGAATGGAGATGAGGAAGCTAAGAAGAAGCTTGCTGAGGCTAACCTCCGTCTTGTTGTAAGTATCGCAAAGAGATATGTGGGACGTGGTATGCTTTTCCTTGATCTTATTCAGGAGGGTAATATGGGTCTTATCAAGGCTGTTGAGAAGTTTGACTACAGAAAGGGTTATAAGTTCTCTACATATGCTACATGGTGGATAAGACAGGCTATTACAAGAGCTATTGCAGATCAGGCTAGAACTATCCGTATCCCTGTTCATATGGTTGAAACAATCAATAAGCTGACAAGAGTATCAAGACAGCTTCTTCAGGAACTCGGAAGAGAGCCAAGTCCGGAAGAAATTGCTGAAGAGATGGATATGCCTGTAGACAGAGTTCGTGAGATCCAGAAGATTTCTCAGGAGCCTGTATCACTTGAGACTCCTATCGGTGAAGAGGAAGACAGCCACCTTGGCGATTTCCTTCCTGATGATGAAGTTCCTGCACCATCAGAGGCAGCAGCTTCAGCTATTCTCAAGGAGCAGATTGCAGAGGTTCTTGACACACTCACAGACAGAGAGCAGAAGGTTCTCCGTCTCAGATTTGGTCTTGATGACGGCCGTTCAAGAACTCTTGAAGAGGTTGGTAAGGAATTCAACGTTACAAGAGAGCGTATCAGACAGATAGAGGCTAAGGCACTCAGAAAGCTGAGACACCCAAGCCGTTCAAGAAAGCTTAGAGAATTTCTGGAGTAATTCACACCACGGGATTGCTTCTGCGGAGCAGAAGAGGGGCCCGTGGCCCTGGAACGAAGTGACAGGGTGTGCGACTCAGTGCTCGGCTGAACAAAGTTCACGGCGAGCATCCCGAAGGGATACGTCGAGTGTTACGAGACGTACAGGAGCAGCGCTAAGACTTGCGAAGCAAGGCTTACAAGATGTGCTTCGAAGAAGCACAGATTGACATGCAGTAACACCACGGGATTGCTCGAATGAAATATGATATTGGAGGATAGATAGTGGCGGGTTTATCAGAAAGAATGATAGCAGTTGCCGGAATGGTAACACCAGGTAAGAAGGTTGCGGATATAGGCTGCGACCATGCTTATACTGCCATATATCTTGCCAGTGAAGGCATAGCTTCAAAGGTTTATGCAATGGATGTAGCTGCCGGTCCCTTAGAGATCGGCAGACGCAACGTCCGGGCAGCCGGGCTTGAGGAAAAGATAGAACTTCGTTTATCGGACGGTTTCAGAGCCCTTTTACCGGGTGAAACTGACGCGGCTGTTATAGCCGGAATGGGCGGAAGCCTTATCATATCTATTCTTGAAGGCGGCAGAGAAGTTATAACTCCGGGGTATGAGCTTATACTTTCTCCTCAGTCGGATCAGCCGATGGTGAGGGCATATTTAAGAAATAATAAATATATAATTAAACAAGAAATAATGATAGAAGACCAGAAAAAATTATATAATATAATGCGGGTGGTATATGTCGGTGAAGACGGTTTCAAGGAAGAGGAACCAGGTTTGACCGACATATATGATGAATACGGAAAATACATGCTGGAACATCCATCCGAAATATTTACAGATTTTCTGGATACGGATATAGAAAAGAAAAAGGCCCTTGTTGAAAGGCTGGATGGCTGTGAGGGAGAGAAAGCAGCCGGAAGACTTGAGATAATAAGACAGGAGCTGAATCTGGCACTTAAAGCCAGAGAATATGTTTTGGGGGTGGCTTATGGCAAAGGACAAAGAAATTCAGATTGATGTCAGGATGCCTGACGGCAGTATAAAGAGTCTTACCGAAACATCAGGAGTATCAGTCGGTGAGATAGCTGAAAAGGTTTTTAAAGAAGACAGCAGGAATTATGTTGGGGCAAGATCCGCCGGAAAACTCAGAGAACTTACAAGAAAACTGAGCACCGGATGTGAGCTTGAATTCATTACTCCTGACTCAGTTGTGGGCTTTGATATGTACAAGAGAAGCCTGATACTTCTTATGCTCAGCGCAATAGATAATGTGACTGATCAGAAGGAAGGAGAATACCTTGTGAATGTGATGTATTCGCTTGGCAAGGGTTTCTTCTGTTGTATAAATAATAATGTAGATGGCGGCAAAGTTGAAATTACGGATGAACTTATAAAGAGCATTAAGGATGAGATGATCCGTATGGTCAATGCCGACATGAAGATTGAGAAGAAGAGTTACAGTACAGAGGATGCTATAGCACATTTTGCTTCGAGAGGAATGCTTGATAAAGCAGAGCTGTTTAAGTACAGAAGAACATCGAAGACAAATATGTATATTCTTGACGGATATTCAGATTATTTTTATGGCTATATGCTTCCTTCTACAGGATATATAAAGGGCTTTGATCTGGAAAAATATGCAGATGGTCTTGTGCTGGTTATACCAGACAGAAAAACTCTTGAGTGTGCACCATACGTGGCACCGGAGAAGTTGTATAACGTGCTGAGACAGTCTGAGGACTGGGGCAGTGCGCTGGGCATAACTAATGTTGGCCGACTGAACAGCATTATTTCTCAGGGCGGAACCAACAACATTATGCTGGTTCAGGAAGCTCTTATGGAGAAGCAGATAGCTGAGATCGCAGATAAGATAAAGGAAGGCGGAAAGCAGATAGTGCTTATAGCAGGTCCTTCATCTTCGGGAAAGACTACATTTTCCAACAGACTCAGCATACAGCTGCAGGCTCATGGACTCCATCCGCATCCGATTGCAATGGATAACTTCTTTAAGGAGAGATCTGAAACACCTAAGGATGAGAATGGAAAGTACGACTTTGAGAGCCTTGATGCCATGGACTTAAAGCTTTTTAATGATTCCATGTCAGCACTTTTAAGGGGCGAAGAAGTTGATATGCCGACATTTGATTTTACCTTAGGCAAAAAGATGTTCGGAGGAAACAGGCTTAAGATTGAGAAGACAGATGTTCTGGTCGTAGAAGGAATTCATGCACTGAATCCGGAAAGTACAGAGAGTCTTCCTTCAGAAGCATGTTATAAGATTTATATAAGTGCTCTTACACAGCTTAATATCGATGAGCACAACAGAATATCAACTACGGATACAAGACTTCTGAGAAGGATTGTCCGTGATGCGAGAACAAGAGGAAATGATGCGCAGAAGACCATCAGCATGTGGCCGTCAGTCCGCGCCGGTGAAGAGAAGAATATCTTCCCGTTCCAGGAAGAGGCAGATACCATGATCAACTCTGCTCTGATCTATGAGCTGAGCGCATTAAAGCAGTTTGTGGAGCCGCTTCTGTTCTCTGTTCCTCAGGACTCTGAGGAATTCTATGAGGCAAAGAGATTGCTGAAGTTCCTGGATTATTTCCTTGGAATTGATGTTCAGATGGTACCTGTTAATTCGCTTCTCCGCGAGTTTATAGGCGGCGGATGCTTTAAGGTATAAACCACGGGATTGCTCGAACGAAGTGAGAGAGGGCCCCGTGGCCCTGGAGTGAAGCGAACGAAGTGAGAGAGGGCCGGAAAATGCAATAAAAAAAGAGCAGAACTATAAGCCGGGTTATGTCGGGGGTAATCATCTATCTAGGGACTGTGTTACCACAGAACTCAAGCGACCTACCATGAACCTGACACCTTACGGCATCTGACGGGCAGCCAATAGTCCAAATATGGTCTTGCTTCGGATGGGGTTTACAATGCCATGTCTGTTACCAGCCATGCGGTGAGCTCTTACCTCGCCATTTCACCCTTACCACGTGAGTGGCGGTATACTTTCTGTTGCACTTTCCTGGGAGTCACCTCCACCGGACGTTATCCGGCATCCTGCCCTGTGAAGCCCGGACTTTCCTCACCTCCGCACGAGGCGGAGCCGCGATTACCTATTCTGCTCTGCAGAGGATTTTATCATAGAGAGTTTATTTTATCAAATTTTTTTAGGGGGATCTTACTAATGAAGATTAAAAGTCCCATAATTCTGCTATCCCTGATCGTATTATTAGCAGGGCTGTTTATGCCGTATACGACAGTATATGCAGATGGGGAAGATGAGTTTGAGGTTAAAGTTAATGTAGAAGAAGACCCGGATACAGATTGCTACGATGTCGGGATAGAAGTCTACAACAAAGGCAAGGATTTTACCGGAAGTGTTGAGGTAACTCAGGGCCATGGAAATTACTATGACCAGGGTACCAGTACATATCTTCAGGATGCGTCACTGCCACAGAACAACACAAAGACAATATCATTCCAGATTCCGGAAGAGAAGACCAGTTACAGTTCTTCAAGTTCTTCCCTGGGACTAACTGTAGTTATCAGAGACAGTAAGAACCGTAAGGTTTATGAGAAAAGCTTTAATAATGTTCTTACCAAAGAAGGCTACAGAATGGATGTGGCACTTTTATCGGATTCAGCTGATAAACTTGCATTTATGGATTGTGAAGGTGATGATGTCTGGATTTCTACCGGACTCTATTCTGTAAAGCTTAATGAACTTAAGGCAGATAACATAGTAAGTGAACTCGTTAATAACAAGTTTCTTGTTATCAATAATTATGATACATCAGTACTTTCAGATGAGGCTGTAAAGACTATTGAAAGCTGGGTAAATAATGGTGGAGTTCTTATAATCGGTACCGGTGACAGTATGAAGACACTGTCAGGCTTTTCTTCGGATTTTACCGGTATAAAGGGTTCACAGGGACAGGGTGATGGAAGTCTGATTACACAGATAGTAAATGATCCGTTTCAGATGAAGGTGCAGTATCTTGAGAATGATTATAATAACTGCAATGATTTTTTTGTTTCAGGATACGGACAGATCGGATATACCCGTCTGTATGGCAACGGAAGTGTTAATACACTTAGCTTTAATCTGGAAGATCTGGAGAATCAGCCACAGATAAATGCTGACGAGCAGGCAAAGAAGGATGAAGTTAAGAACGTCGTTAGTCAGTTATATGACAACGCCAGAGGAAATACAAACTTTGTAATGGATCAGCCTGATATTAACCTTGATGGAAATAATCTGAGAAATGCATCTCATTACATGGAAAAGCCGGCTAATACACGTATGGGACTTATGATTCCAATCATTCTGGTATACATAGTTATTATCGGACCAATCCTATATCTTATCCTTAAAAAGTACAACAAGAGAGAAAAGTGCTGGATAATCATTCCAGGTGTTGCACTTCTGTTTACAGTCATTTTATTTGTTTTCAGTATCAGCTTCTCTGTAAAGGGAATCAAGCTTAAGACAATTACTATGCAGGCGGCAGGAAGTGATAATGTTATATCGCTTGTTGAAGGCTATTCTGCGAACGCTGATGTATGGACGGCAAAACTGGATTCAAAGTATTATACAGGTTATAACCTATATAGCTGGTCAGCTTCAGGAACAAAAACTACATTTATGAAAACAGCTGATGGCCTTAATGTATCATATAAGCCATCATCTGTGTTTGATGAGGCTACATATGCGGTATACGGAAAGACAAACAGAACAGGATTCTTTGACATAGGTGGAGAGCCGGATACAACTATAGTAAATAATACAGGACAGGATTTTGATTATGTGATTGCATACGACTATGGAGCAGCATATGTTATGAAGGACTGCAAAAATGGTGAAAAGGTAAGCGTTAGTCAACATGTCCGTGTTATAAATACTGCATCTGACTTTTCAAGCGTAATGTATCAGGAATATAGTAACGGTAACTATGACATTGCTTCAGATTATGCAGCTATGCAGGTTGTATACAATACAGTATGTGACAGCGGAAATGCATCAACTTCTGCTCCTATCATAATAGGTGTCAGAAAAAGCGAGAATATTCTGAACTGTAAAGATGGTGAGGAAGTCTCCTACACCTGTGTATACATGAAGTAAGGGGGGAGACGGATTATGCTGTATGTAAACAATTTATTTAAACAATATGGAAATTTCACGGCAGTATCAAACCTCAACCTTCATGTTCCAAAGGGAGATCTCTTTGGATTTGTAGGACCTAACGGTGCAGGTAAGACTACTACCATCAGAATTATATGCGGACTGCTTAAGGCTACCAGCGGTGAGGTCATCGTTAACGGAGCCAGTGGCGCTGCAGGAATGATGGCTCTTAAAAGAACCATAGGTTATGTTCCGGATTTCTTCGGAGTATATGATAATCTTAAAGTTAAGGAATACTTAGAGTTCTATGGCTCACTTTATGGAATGAGCTATAAGGAGACCGAGGGTGTTGCAGACGGACTTCTTGATCTGGTAAATCTTGCAGATAAGAAAGAAGTTTATGTAGATACTCTTTCCAGAGGTATGAAACAGAGACTGTGTGTTGCAAGAGCACTTCTTCATAACCCTGAGCTTCTCGTAATGGATGAGCCTTCATCAGGTCTTGATCCGGGAGCCAGAGTTGAGATGAAAGAGCTTTTGATGAATCTTCAGTCCATGGGCAAGACCATAGTCATCAGTTCCCATATCCTGGCAGATATTTCTGAAATGTGTAACAGTATAGGAATCATGAATCATGGTCAGCTGGTTGCAGCAGGACTTATGAAGGATATCCTAAGCATTGGAAATGATGCCAGCAGACTTATCATTGAAGTTAAGTCAGATATTGAACAGGCTGTTACAATTATGCGTGAGCAGCCAAATGTTCAGATAGAAGCAGTTAAGTCCAATGAGATCATTGTGACAGGTGTTGATACAGATGAGATGGCCAATAGTCTTGTAGGTCAGCTGATGGTACGTGGAGTACTTGTCGGAGGATTCCACAGAGACGAGCATTCACTGGAATCTATCTTTATGGATATTACAGAAGGAAGAGCAGGCGGAGTAAACGCAAACGTAAATCCTGCACAGAACGGATTCGGCGGTCAGCCGGGATTCGCAGGACCAAACAATTTTGGTGGTCAGCCTGGATTTACAGGACCAAACAACTTCGGCAGTCAGAATGGATTCGGCGGCCAGCCGGGATTCATAGATCCAAACAGCTTTGGCGGTCATCCGGGATTTACAGATCCAAACAGCTTTGGCGGTCAGCCTGGATTCACAGATCCAAACAGCTTTGGCGGCCAGAACGGCTTTGCAGGACCGAATAACTTCGGTGGCCAGAATGGTTTCGCAGGACCTGATCCAAATGCATATCAGAATAATGTAAATAACTATAATCAGCAGAATGGAGGTGATATGAATGGACAAAATTAAGGTTAATCCTATTATAAAGAAAGATCTTCGTGTAACCTCCAGAAGTATGAAGCTGGCATGGGAGCTGTTTGCTTATGTAGCTATTCTGGGAATCATCTTTATGCTCATTTTTTCAGCTTTCCGTTCATATGCATCCTATGCTGATAATACAGAACTTTATCAGGCATATGTAGTATTCTTCCCGGTACTTGCTATTACTCAGCTTGGAATAATAGCACTTGCAATACCGGTTATTACAGCTTCCTCCATATCAGGTGAGAGGGAGAGAGGAACACTGGATACACTTCTTACAACAACAGCAAGTCTCAATTCGATTGTATTCGGAAAGATGATGTCTGCAGTTATAAGAGTTATGATATTTATTATCGCAAGTATTCCTCTTATGGCAGTTTCCTTCATGGTTGGAGGATTATCATGGCTGGTACTTTTAGAGTTCCTGGTTCTCAGCTTTGTATATGCTGTTTTAGCAGGAAGTATTGGAGTATATTGTTCATCAAGATGTAAGAAGACAATCACATCAGTTATTACATCCTTCGGAATCTACTTTGTGATATATGCACTTTCATTTGTTCCGATGATAGTAGCTGCTATTATGTTTTCCGGATCAAGAGGAAGTGCACTGGAAGATGCACTTAAGGCTACATTTTCAATACAGCTTATAAATCCTGTGGTAAACTTTGTAGTCTTCTTCTTATCAAGACTTACATCTGAGGATTTTTTGGAAGATATATATGATAACATCTTCCTTGGAAGCACAAATATGTGGATTATCTTATCAGTTATAGCTCAGCTGGCACTTGCTGTATTTTTCCTGAGACTGGCTGCTAAGAGAATAGATCCGCTTAATGACAGAAACGTAAAGAAGGCGTAAAGTATTTAGTAATGTGAGTGTGAAATATGGATAACAGGGGATATATCAAAAAGTTCGTACTCAAAATGAGAAGAAATGAGGACGGAGTGATCATTATGCGCTCTGTCCTCAGATTTGCATGTTTAGGTGCCGGTATTCTTACAGCGTGTATGCTGATAAGTCTTATCTGGCACTTTTATTATGCTGAACTGGCAGGAATTATAGCTATTGCAGCGGCGGCAGTATTTGGACTTATATGGGGATTTGCCCATAAAGGTAATCCTGTTGCAACAGCTGTTAATCTGGACAGTTTCGGAACTAAGGAAAAGATCGTTACTGCATTTGAAGAGATAACAAAGGGTGAGGATATTCCTGAGGGAAGCATCAAAAGCCTGCAGATTGAAGATGCAGCAGCAACGCTCCGCTATTCAGAAAAATATCTTGTGGAGCAGCATAAGAAACAGCAGAGAAAACTGCTTCCGTGGAAGGAACTTCTGATATTCCTGCTTATAACCGCAGCGGGAATCGGAACCGGCTTCATACCTTCCAAGGTCAGAGAAGAAGCGGTGGAAGAACATGAAGCAAAGGTTGAAGCCGAAGAGATAATTGAAGAGATTGAAAAAATCGAAGAAAAGCTTGAAGAGATTGAACAGCTGGAGCTTTCTCCTGAAGAAAAGGAAGCTCTTGAAAATATGAAGGAAGCACTTGAAGCTTCCCGTCAGGATCTTAAGAAAACAAAGGATAAGAATTCTCTTAAGAAGGCCAAGGATAAGCTGGGATATAAGGTCGGTGATATGCAGAGAGAACTGGAAAACATATCCGAGCATATTCCTGAAAATGCAAACAAAGCCATAAAAGATGCCTCTGAAATGATGAATGAATATTCAAAGCAGCAGAATCAGAAGGCTCAGAATAACCAGCAGAATGGTGAGAATGGCGAAAATGGTGAGAATGGCGAGAATGGTCAGAACCAGCAGGGCCAGCAGCAAGGTCAGGGTCAGCAGCAGGGACAAGGCCAGCAGCAGGGCCAGGGTCAGCAGCAGGGACAAGGCCAGCAGCAGGGACAAGGCCAGCAGCAAGGTCAGGGTCAGCAGCAAGGACAAGGCCAGCAGCAGGGCCAGGGTCAGCAGCAAGGTCAGGGTCAGGGCCAAGGCCAAGGCCAAGGACAAGGTCAGGGTCAGGGACAAGGCCAAGGCCAGGGACAAGGTCAGGGCCAGGGCGGCGGCCAGGGTCAGGGTCAAGGTAATGGAAGTGGAACAAAGGTTGGAAATGACTTTAATGAGGAATATATTAGCATAGATAAGAATCTTCAGGGAAAGTACGGTGATAATTCAACTTCGCAGTTTGCGAAGGAGCAGAATGGTCTGGTATGGGAAGGTGAAAAGGTTCCATACAGCTCGGTACTTGGAGAATATCAGGAAAGTGCATATGAGGGCATAGAGCAGGGACGTTATCCTGATACTATGTCAGAAGTAATAAAGAATTATTTTGGAGGTCTGGCAGATGAATAATTATGAGCAGGGAGCTGATCTTATTGCAAGAGTAAGACAGGAGATAGCAAAGGAGATAATCGGACAGCAGAATGTAGTAGACAGCGTTGTTATGGCACTTATGACAGGTGGAAATATACTGCTGGAAGGTATGCCGGGTCTCGGAAAAACAAGACTGGTACAGACTATCAGTAATGTAATGAGCATGTCATTTAAGAGAATCCAGTTTACACCGGATCTTATGCCGGCTGATATAACCGGTACAAATATCATGGTAAGGGATGAGACAGGCAGTGCATTTAAGTTTGAACCGGGTCCTGTATTTGCCAACATAGTTCTTGCAGATGAGATAAACAGAGCAACACCGAAGACTCAGTCGGCACTGCTTGAGGCCATGCAGGAGCATACAGTTACAGTTGGTGATACATCATATATGCTTCCGGCTCCATTCTTTGTACTGGCTACACAGAACCCTATTGAGCAGGAAGGTACATATCCGCTTCCTGAAGCTCAGCTTGACCGATTCAGTATGAAGGTGCTGGTAGAGTTCCCGACAAGAGAAGAGCTTAAGGGCATTGTAGGCCTGACAGAGGGAGTGGCTGCAGGTAAGGCTGAACGCATTATGGATGCAGCTATGCTGACAGAGATTCAGAGAATGGTACAGGAGATGCCTATAGCAGATGCGGTTATGGACAGAATCCTTGACATAGTAATGGCTACACATCAGCCAAACAAGTATATCCGTGAGGGTGTCAGCCCTCGTGCGGCTCAGAACATGATCAGATGTTCCAGAGCGAGAGCATTTATGAACGGAAGACTGAATGTTTCCTTTGAGGACGTTGAGGCAGTTGCTTATCCTGTACTGAGACACCGTATTATAACAAGCTTCGATGCGGTCGCAGACGGGGTATCAGAGGATTCAATTATCAGAGATATCATGAGAGGGATGAACTAGAGAGTATGTGCTTGACGAGCGAGTGCGTGCATCACAGAGGGCTTTGTGCCCGGGTGTGAGGCGCGACACTCGGAGTCAAGCTTAATGGTGTTTATATGAGAACTATAAGTGTAGACGGCTTGGCGGGACTCGACAAGCTGCGTTTTACAATTAAGAATAAATCGGTGACTCAGTACGAGGGAGGCAGACGCTCCAGCGTAAAGGGACGTTCCACGGAGTTTTCCGGCTTCAGGGAATATATCCCCGGAGATGATATGAGGTATGTTGACTGGAATGCCTACGGGCGCTTTGACAAGCTTTATATCAAGGAATACATGGAGGAACGTGAGGGCTGTATCAACATTTTCCTGGATACCAGTGCATCCATGGATTTTGGAAGCAGTCCGAAGGACCAGATGATGGCGGGACTTGCTGAGGCAATCTGCTATATCTGTAACAAACAGAGAGACAGCGTTACAGTAACTGATCTGGCTGAGCCGGGCAGAACCCTGAAACTTCCCAAGGGACGTCTTGGCATGCTCAGACTGGAGGCTTTCTTAAGAGGCATAACCATTCAGGGAAAGGTTAATCTGAAGGAAGCCGTGAAGCGTGCAGCAACGGGAAAGCACGGACTTACCTTCATCATATCTGATTTCTATGATGAGGCCTTTCTGGATGCGGAAGAAGAACTCTGCAAGTTTATGAGATATCTTCGTCAGGAACCGGTATTACTTCAGGTCCTTTCCCATGAGGAGCTTGAGATAGATGATACCGGAGCTGCAAGACTCCATGATATAGAGATACCTGAGGAGATGGTTTCAGCAACCTTTGACAGAATTACGGTTGACGGGTATCTTGAGGCACTTAAGGAATTTACGACACGACTTAAACTGTCTGCTGACAGAGCAGGCGCCGGCTACTACCTATGCCGGACAGACAGAACAATCGGCAGAATCCTGCTGGAGGATTTAAGAGGGCTTTATGACATTTAGTACTATGTGGCCGCTTGCATTTCTTATAGCGGTACCTGTAATAATTATAATATATATGCTTCGCCCAAAGGGTAAGAAGATGATGGTTCCATCTCTTATGCTGTGGAAGAATGCGGAAGTAAACAGCAGCAGTATGAGCTTTGTTAAAAAGCTTCTGAAGAACATATTGATGATCCTTGAGATTATTGCTGCAATACTTCTCATCCTTGCACTTATGTCTCCGTTTATCAGAACGGGACTGGGTAAGCATTCAGTAAGCACGCTTCTCGTTATAGATACTTCAGGAAGTATGAAACATAAGGAGATGAACGGTTCAGATAAGACCCGTTTTGACAGTGCTGTTTCTGAAATGCTTGACTACGCAGCTTCTTCGGATGGAAACATTTCCGTTCTGACGGTAAGTGATTCAGCCTCTATCGTAGTGGCTAACTCTACAGATAAGCTTCGCAACCGTAAGGCCATATCATCCATAGAATGTACAGATGCAGAAGGCATTATCAGCGATGCAAGAGGCGTTATAGAATCTCTTGAAGTAGATAACATCATCATATATACAGACGGAAGCGGAGCTGCGGGTCTGGGTACAATAGCTGAGGACCTGGGTGCGGAGGTACGTGTTATCGGTGCACCTATAGGAAATGCAGCGATTCTCTCGGTATCAGCGGCTGTTTCAGATGCAGGTATGTATGATATCGCGGCAGATGTATTTCAGTATGGAGGAGAGACATCAGCTATAGATGTTTCCTTCTATGATGCGGCGGATAATCTCCTGTCTGTAAGAAGCATTACCCTTGATCAGAATACAGGAAGGACTGTGATCATCAAGGGCGTAAAGGCTGAGGGCGGCTATGTGAGAGCAGAGCTCAGCGGCATGCAGGAGGATTCAATTCAGGAAGATAACACTTCCTATGCAATACTTAATTCGAGAACAAGTGTTCCTGCATATCTGACGGGACATGGAAATACCTATCTTGAGAAGGCATACAGTGCAGCATCAGGACAGGAACTTATAAAGATTGAAGATATAAATGCTCTTGGCGATGCGGACAAGGGAATAGTCTTCTCTGAAACAGGACGTGAAAACTTCCTTGATTCCGGCTGCATGATAATAAATGATAAGGAAACTGCAGCAGGTACTATTGAGGGTGGTTATATAAGGTCTTCAGAAAGTGATCTTACCAGAGGACTGGCGTCCTTCGCCTTTGGAGCAGGCGATGTAAGTTACTATGATTGTCCGGACTGGGCAACAGAGTTCCTTACCCTCGATGATAAATGCGTTGGATATTATGGAATCAATAATAATCATAGAGAGATAGTTTTAGGTTTCGATATCAGAAATACAGAGTTCCCTCTTATGGCGGAGTTCCCTGTATTTATCGCAAATTCCATCGACTTCCTCTCAGATAACAGCTTTGTAAATGCACCGTATATCACTGCCGGTGATGAGCTTATGATAAGTCCGACAGCCGGTGATGATGCAACTGTTAAGTATATAAGCAGAGACAATAAGAACGAGCTGTCGCTTAAGAGTGAAGCAGAGTACAGCGGTCTTATTGAGGTTTCTGCAGATGGAAGAAAAGAGTATATATCAGTCAGATTCCCGGCTGCAGAAAGTGATGGTACGGTAACTACTGCCAGCGTAGCAGGAGCAGTAGATAAGTCCAGTGTGAGCATGAGCAGTCTCCGCAGGATACTTCTTGTGGTTGTTCTCATTCTTCTTATCGTGGACTGGATAATCTTTGTCAGAAGAAACAGAAAGTTTAACCGGCTTCAGCTGGCTGTAAGAATCCTTCTTACACTTCTGGTATTTCTTTCAATCATCGGTGTTCATCTTCCGGGAAGAAGAAATAAAACGGCAACCATCTTTGTTGTGGATATGTCCCATTCAGTGGCAGAGCTGAGACCTCAGATGGAGGATTATCTCAGAGACAAGCTGAAGAATATACCACCACGTAATGAGTATGGTATTCTGACCTTCGGTAGAGATACAATGTCTGAACAGTTCCTTACAGATATGCCGGGATTCCTGGATCTGGGAACCAATCCGGATGGTACCGCAACAGATATTGAATCTGCAGTTCGAAATGCAGCTGCCATGATTCCTGATTCCTATTCAGGCAGAATAGTTATTCTTACTGATGGACAGGAAACACTGGGTGATATTGCAAAGACACGAGAGCTGCTGGATGGAGCGGGAATAGAGCTGGACAGTGTTATCTTTGAAACCGAAGAAAAGAACGATGTATATATATCTTCTGCAGAAATGCCTGAAAGACTCTATCCGGGTGACAGATACAGCCTTGTGGTAAATGTTTATTCCAGCTACGAAGTTGATGCGAAGATAAGTGTACGTCAGGGTAGTGTGGATAAGGCGACAAGTGAGGTTCATCTGAAACCGGGAAGCAATACATTTCTCTTTAGTATTATTGCCGGAGATAAGCCTATTGAAGAAAATGATATAGTTGTTTATGCAGAAGGAGATCAGGTTGCAGAGAACGATTCCTACAGTGTGGCAAGTTCTGTTTCCATGTCTCCGAAGGTTCTTCTTGTTTCCGGACTTACGCAGGATAGTTCCGGACTGGAGGCTCTGTTACAGGAGATAAATCAGGATGTAACGGTGGTATCAGTCATCAATATGCCGGATACACTTGAGAAGATGCTGACTTATAAAACAATTATCCTTGATAACTGTTACAAACCGGATATGCCGGAAGGATTTCTTAATAATCTTGAGACCTATGTTAAGGATTACAGTGGAGGCCTTATAGTCTGCGGTGGTGACGAGAGTTTCGCGCCGGGTGGTTACAGAGGTACACCGCTTGAAACAGTGCTTCCTGTTGATATGACACCGAAGGGCATAACCGAAGCCCCATCCATGGCGATGGTCATGGTTATGGATAATTCGGGATCCATGTCTTCAGAGATTAATTATAATTCCATGACAGGTCAGGCTGATGGAAGAAGCAAACTGGCTATAGCTATTGCTGCGGCAATAGGCGCTATAGATAATCTGATGGATGAGGATTATGTAGGTGTTCTTACCTTCGACGACAGCTACGAATGGGTACAGAAGGTTGAACAGGTAGGCAAAGTAAGAGAGGAAGCCATTGAAGCAGTAAGAAATATTCCTGTGGGTGGCGGAACCAGTATTCAGCCGGCTCTTCTTGAAGCTATAGATCAGATATCAGAAGTTGATGCGGGTATTAAGCACATCCTGCTTCTTACAGATGGTCAGGGTGAAACAAGGGATTTCTCAGAAGCTATCGCTAAGGCAAATGCGAATGGAATTACGGTATCTACCATTGCGGTTGGCGCCGATTCTGATGGTGAACTCTTAAAGGATATTGCTGATCAGTGCGGAGGAAGATATTACTTCTCAAGTTCCGCATCTGAGGTTCCGAGAATCTTTGCGGAAGAGGTTTATATGTCCGGAAATACTTACTACAAGGAAGGTGAATTTGGCCTTGCAGTAAGAAGCGGAAATGAGCTGGTTAAGGGTCTTTACGATGAAGGCATTCCTATGATCACCGGATATATCGCAGCAAGTGCAAAGCCTGCCGCAACAGAGATTATTCTCAGTGATGAAGAGGACCCGATACTTTGCTGCTGGCAGTATGGACTCGGAAGAACCATAAGCTGGACCAGTACAGCATCAGGATCCTGGAATGAAGACTTCGTCGGACTCACCCAATATGCTGAGATGTGGAGAAGAATGCTGGACTACACCAGCTACCAGCAGAGCAGTACCGGTGACTATGTAAGAGTTGACAGAGCCCGTGAGAAAATGCTGATCCAGTACACAGCCGGAGATTTTGGCGAAGAGACTGAGATTGAAGGTGTTATAACATCTCCTGAAGGAGAGACAGAAAGAATAGACTTTACTTCAGAAAGTCCGGGACATTATTCAGCGAGTGCAGCTCCGAGTGATCCGGGTGTTTACAATATCAATGTAAGAAGAATTGAGAATGGAGAGGTGGTATCGTCGCAGAATGCAATAGCAACGGTGCATTTCTCTGATGAATACAGATTCCTGTCAAATGATAGATACATCAATTATATAAATGATGCGGGAAAGATTCTTACAGTCAAGGACAAGGTGTTTGGCAAGATAAGAGTTAAGAAGATCGGTAAGAAGGACATAACAGATTTTCTTATCATGGCAGCACTGCTTATTCTTATGCTGGATATAATCGTGAGAAGATTCAATCTTTCCATGCCTCAGATGAAGAGACGTAAAAAAGCTGCACAGAGTGGAGGCAGTACAGAGGCGGTTGTTGAACCTGTCAACGTACAGCTCGCATCGGCAGAACCGGATAATACAGAATGGCATCCGGTGAACTCAGGAACTCCTTCAGGAATGACTATGCCTCAGCAGGGCATTCCGACAGGAATGAACATGGGACAGCCGGGAATGATGCCGCAGCCGGGGGCAGTTCCGCAGCCTGCGGGACGTGCTAAGAAAGCAGATAAAAAGGCAAAGAAAGCTGCGAAGAATGCAGCTCCGGCAGCACTTGATACTTCAGCACTTCTGAAGAAGAAACAGGACAGAACAGATTATAAGGGATAATGTATGTCGACAAGAGAAAGTGTACTGAAAATTCTAGAACAGAATAAAGGTGACTTTGTATCCAGCAGCATTCTTATAGAAGAAACGGGTGTTTCGAGGAATGCTGTGTGGAAGGCTGTGAATGATCTCAGGGCTTCAGGCTATCAGATAGAATCTATGACCAATAGGGGTTATAAGCTGGAGGAAGACTGCGATATTATCTCCCTGCAGGCGATAGAAGGATATTTAAAGAACAAGAAGCTCCTTGATAAGATCTCTGTGTTCGATGAACTCGAGTCCACTAATATGACAGCAAAAATGAATGTCATAACAGGAATTACGGATAAGAGGGTTATAATAGCCAGAACTCAGACTGCAGGTGTCGGACATGGAAGAAAGAAGTATACATCACCTGAAGGGGGCGTGTATCTGAGTATCATTAAATATGCCAAGGATATGGGCCGGAAAAAGCTTAAAGCTTCAGATGTGGGAAAAACAGCTGCTAAGGTGATCGAGGCAGAGACCGGAGAGAAAACGGAACTGGACGTAAAGACCAATCGTATTTATATAAATGGAAAGAAGGTTTCGGGAATCTTAACGGAGTATTTTGCAGACCTTGAAACCGGCGAAATATCAAGCTATATAATCGGCATAGGAATAAGACTGAAGCACGTAGAGAAGAACAGACTTATAGCAGCATTAATTGAGGGATTTTTATGTTAACAAAAATTTAGACAATTTTATATAAAAATCAATAATTGTTTGATATATTGATTATTATACGTTAAAATTTTCGTATATCTAATATATGTCAACAAATCGGGTATCACTAGTTTTTAATCAGTGATGCCCGATTTTTGTTTATATAGCAATGGGGAACTAATATGTAGCTAAAGGAGGGTTACTATGGTGAACAAGAAGTATAAGAGATACCAGGCAGCTCTGGCGTTTGCTCTTTCTCTGGGATTGGCATTTTCTGGTGGTGTACCTGTACACGCAGATGAGCCGGAGGATTCTACGGAAACAGTATCTGTTCCGACAGAAGATGAAGAGAATGATGTGACGGTCGGAAATATTACTATTACAGATGATCAGCTGGGAGCACTTGTAGATACAAGATTTACGGAACAGGACGTGACATTAACTGTTAAGGGTGACATTGTAGTTGATAGCCCGGATTATGGTGATGACTGGGTTTCCGGAGTGGATATATATGGTCGTTATGGAAATTCTGCTACTGTTAATGTAGAGGGAGATATAAACTTAACAGGAGATCAAAGTGTAAATAGTGGTATATATGCAGAACTTGAAGATGAATCAAAAGCATCAGTTACTGTAGGCGGTGATATAATAGGAAATGCTACAGGTAATTGTGGCTATTATTCATCTGCATATGGAATAACATGGGATAACGATAATTCTTCATCAGATGTTACAGTTGGCGGAAGTGTTGAAGTTACTGCTGATGATGCGAAAGGAATAGATTATGAGATTTATTCAGAGTCCACATCATCATTGAATGTTGGCGGTTCTATAAATGCTGATGGAAATGAAGAGGCATATGGTGTTGTTGTATATTCAAGCGACTCTGAGTATAGCACTGTAATAGGTAAATCGATAACAGCTACGTCTTCGGAAGGAGAAGCTCATGGATTATTAGAATTTGATAAAAACTCAACTTTTGATATAGAAGTTGGAGACTCCATAGAAGTAAGCGGAGCAGGAAATATAGATGGTTTATCTATTTCATCCGGTAATTCAGAAGGTTATGTATCTGTTAAGGGTGATATAAATGTAGCTTCAGCCTCAGAAAATGAGAATAATGATATAGTTGGATTGAGAGTTCACAATGATTATAGTGAGGTATCTGTTGAGGTTGGCGGAGATATAATAGTTATAGGCGACTCCGAAAAACAGGCAGCTATTGTAATTGATTATGATTCCTATTATGGAAGTGAATCAGAAAGAGATGCTGGCGAAACATCAGTTATAACAGGCGGAGATATTATATCTGATGGATATGGTATAGTTATAAAAAATGAATATCTTAGCGGTGATGATGTTAAGCCGATAATAAATACAAATATTATAGTGGATGGAACCATTGATGCGGCAAAGGGCGCTATAGTTCAGGCATTTGCTAATTCAGAAGATCCGGATGCAGAATGTATTCTGGCTAATAATGTAACTCTCACGGTTTGGAAAATAGAACTTAATGAAGCACGTAATGCTGCAGTGAAAACAGAGAGTTCGGATCCTGATAATCTGGAAGTTGAAGCTGACAAAGACTTTGAGAAGAATATAATGTATATTATCAAGGTTGAGCAGCCTGAAACAGGCGGAACATTATCAGCAAGGAACGCAGCCGGAGAAGCTCTTGTTAGGAGTGGTGATTATGATACTGCAAAAGAGGGTGAAAAGGTTATTCTTGATGCAGATGTTGCTTATGGATATCTTCTGACAGGCGCTTATAATGGCGATGGAGAGAAGACAGAACTCCTTAAGGATGAAAATGGAAACTATTACGTAATAGTTGAAAAGGGCGGTGGAGTTTATCTGTCTGCAGAATATGCAAAACAGAAATTCCTCATCAAGTATTATGATGAAAACGGAAATGTAATCGAAACAAAGGAAATTGAGTATGGTACTACAATAACTCTTCCGGATGCACCGGTCAGAGAAGGTTACAAGTTCCTGTACTGGCAGGGATCAAAATACTATCCTGGTGATAAATATGTGGTTGAAGGAGACCATCAGTTTACAGCAGTCTGGGAAAAGATAGAGGAAACAAAAGAAAACAAGACTGAGGAAAGTAAAGAAACAGAGATAGCTAAGACAAAGGAAGAGCCTAAGGTTACTACAGATGTAAAGAAGGTTGTTAAGGATGAATCCCCTAAGACCGGAGACGATTTCCAGGATATGATGGTTATTTTCTGGCTGATGTCAATGTTATGTATAACATCTGTTGTGGTTATAAAAAAGAAAAGAAAATAATTCGGGAATTGTTTGACATCTTGGTTAATGTCCGTTAAAATCTAATTATAGATTTATAAAGAGCAATTCGGGTATCACTAGTTTCTATTTCTCAGTGATACCCGATTTTTGCATCTTTTTGCAGTTTTAAAAGGGGGTGCGTTATGAGGCTTAAAAGAAAACTGATAGCCCTTATGATGACCGTTTGCATGGTAATAGGAATGCTTCCTGCGGGAGTTGTTCATGCAGATGGGGACGAGAGCGGTGGTTACAGCGTTAATTTTGGAGGTGGTGTATTCCAGATAGGAGAAACTGACGTTACAGTAACAGTGAATGGAGAAGCTGTTTCTGGCGATCAGACAGTTTCAGAAGAAGATGTCATAGGACTCGAAGGTTTTGATGCGGATACTATGATAGCGAAGATTGAAGGTGCTAATGACTTTCAGGCGGAACTTAATGTTGAAGCCGGTCAGACAACTATCACAGCATTAAAGGAAGGAGTTCTTCCTGAGGGCGGATTAAAGTTTAGTGTTGTTCAGAAGCCACAGAATGAACCAGACCAGAAACTGGATGATAATCCAGATGAAAATCCAGATGGTAACCCGGATGGCAACCCTGACGGCAACCCGGATGGGGACGAAAGAGTTGAATTTACACTTGATGGTCAGTTCTTAGGCGATAATATTATCAGCTTCAGAATAGGTGATGCCGATGTTGAAGTAGTACTTCACGGTGGAGAAGTTATAGATGGAAACTGGTATATAGACGAAGATGCGCTTAATGGTGCGTATGTTACAGCAGGAGAGGGCTTTGATACTGAGAAGATGGGCGTATTTGTTCGTGGCGCTAATCAATTCTCATCTCAGCTTGAAGGACCTGATGGAGATGGTGGATATCATTTTTCAACCGAGGATCATTTTTCTTCAACCGGATGTCATCTGGGTGTAGAAATGTTAAATAACGGACCGGGACCGGATGATAATGAAGATCTTCACATTTCCTTCACTGCTCAGACTGTTGGACAGAATACTATCAGATTCAAGTTTGATGATGAAGATATAGACTTAACTCTCCACGGTGGAGAATTAACAGATGATGAATGGACTATCAGCGCAGATGATAGACAGAATGCGTATATCACGGTAAGCGCAAGCTATGATCCTGATAAGATGGAGATAGCTTTAAGTGGGCCAGATAATTTCGGCTACAGATTTGGCGAGGCTGATGCAGAGGGTAAATTCCATTTTCCGGATAATCCTATTCCGGATGGATGCAGCCTCTTCCTGGCAGGAGCTGACGAAGATCCGGGTCCGGATCCAAGACCGGAAGGAGATACAAAGGCTATAATAAAGCTTTCAGGTCCGGAGGGAAGCTGGAGCATAGCACCTATGGTATGGGAAGAGTATGATGTAGTCACAGATGAATATAGCAGTGCACCTTACGATAAGTATGCTACAGTTGTCAGCATAGCAATCAATGAGGGCAGAAACACTGAGTCATTGAGTCAGTATTATAAAGATGCAGATTTTGATCGTTATAAAACCCAGGAAGTATCATATGATAAGAGAGAAGATGGAACGGTATCCTTTGAATTCTCCTCTAACTGGGGAAACAGAATAGAAAAGGTTGTTATCAATGGTGTGAATTATAATATACCACTTAACTACGATAGCAGACATGACTGGTTATGGGCATTTCATGATCAAGGAATTGGATTTGTTATAGATGGTATTCCGGAATCTGAAAATATAGACGATGACGGAAATCTTATCTATGATGTTCAGCTTAAGGTTCGTCCTATTACAGAAGAGGAATGTTTCATAGGCAACTTCCTTTGGTCAAATGATGATAATCTTCCTCCTGACGATGATCTGAATATCGGTCACTGTGATCTTGAGCTTTTAGCAGTTGAATTTGATGATGGTACTGGATGGATATCAGAAGATTTCGAAGATCTTAAGGATGCAGAGGGAAGAGAGTTATATCCATTTGTACATCAGACAACCCGTACCAATTTTGAAACAGGTATACGAATGAGCGAGATGGTAATCCCTGATGGTTCCTGGGTTACTATGAAGATTACACCGAGATATGGTTATCAGGTAAGATCTTTCAGTATATCAGAAGATAACGTTCTTCAGGGAAATGTATCAATCTTCAGTTTCAGAATAGGCAAGGGTAATTTCCATATTGGTGCCCGTGTTGAAAAGGTAGAGGATCAGGTAAAGAATACATCAGATGCTGTTACGGCAGGTATGATAGAGCTTCCGGAAGGAACTTTGGATCATGGTACAGCCAGACTCAATGTAGAAGATGCAGATCTTTCCGATGAAAAGCAGGAAGAGTTTTCTGCTTATGCTGATCAGAATGATCTTGAGATTAAGCAGGTGCTGAATATCAGTCTTGATCAGGTATTCTACAAAGGTACAGGTAATGATGAAGATACCTGGGATAATGCTCTGGAAGATCTGAATGGTGAGGCGATGATAGGTCTTTTACTTGCTGCTGACATCGATCCTTCGAAAATGGTAATAATACATGATGTTCATGATGGAGGAGAATTCGAGAAAATTCATATAGCGTCCGAAGAACAGCCGGAAGGAGGAGTATATGAAGGTACACCGATTAAATTCGGAACCCATTCGTTCTCATGTTTTGCTATTGCTGTAAAGGTTGATGGAAATAACAATACAAACAATAACACAAACAACAATACAAATAATAATACAAGCAACAATACAACGAACAATAACACGACTAATAATACAAAGCAGAATGATACTCAGAAGAATACTACAACAGATAACAAGAAGAATGACAGTAAATTAGTTATAACTGATACACCTAATAAAACAACTACAGTAACAAATAAGGTTGTAACAAAGAAAGATGTTACTCCTCATACTGGTGACAGCACGAAACCTGAGTTACTGTTCTTCTTGCTTCTGATGTCGATGCTTGGTATAGTTAGTATCTCAACTTTTAAAGAAGAGAAGAAAAAAGCAGAAAGGTAATAAAAATACCCGGGCATCTCAGGATGTCCGGGTTTCTACTTTTATTTATTAGGTTTAATTGAAATAACAGATATTATCAGTGATACCGCCATACCTAAAAGCGGAAGGTATGAGGCGGAAGAACCAAGAGCTGCAGATACGGCAGGAATCTTTGTAAGGTAGGTTGCTGTTATTCCGAACAGACCGCCGGCTATTACTCCGGTCAGCCACAGGCCTTTACGAAGGTCTCTTTTTTTATAGCACAATACGGCTATGGTAAGAGGGAATATTATTCCCGGTGTATATACCGAGTAGGCGCCTGACAAGAGTGTCATGATATCTCCGTCTCCGCAGAAAGTAAGAAGTATGGCGAGTAAGCCGATACCGGCTACAGCTATCCTAACCAATGAGACATTATCACGCTTTAAGATATCTTTTACAAATATTCCCGCAGCGTTAATGAGACAGGTATCTGTCGAAGACAGAATAGCGGAGAGAAGTCCAAGTGTAAGCATGATTCCCAAAGGTTTAGGAATAAGGGTGATGACATACATCAGAGCTTTTCCCGACATACTCGATGCAGGTATGTTATGTCTGCACCACATTCCGATAAGAGTAATGATAACGGAGAACAGAATAAGCATAAGACCGGCAGCCAGCGCAGATATGCGGGCCGTTTTTTTATTCTTAGAGATAAAGTTCCTGGACATGATATCAGGTCCGATGAAGTAAACTCCGCCGATGACAAAGAGCTGGTTGAGCAGATTAACGGGTCTGTAGTTTTCATTTAACAGTTCAATATTAGAAAATATCTCGGTATTGTTATATCCATGCATTATATACAGATATCCGAAGCAGACTAAAATACCGATCATAATAAATATAAACTGTATCTTATCTGTACGTACTACAGAGAGCTGGCCTCCGGCAAGTGTATAGACGATTATTATGACGGATATGATGATAGGAATAACCTTGCCTTCCTTTCCGAAAGCAAAAGATATAAGGCCCGACATGGCAGCAAGCTGTCCTGCGATTACGCCTATCCAGGATATTACTATGATCAGTGCGATAACCATTTCCGCTGTACGTCCCGATACTATACGTGCAAGATCCGGAAGTGTTGCCGCATCCAGGTCTCGCACTTTTTCCGAAAGAATAAAGGACTGGAGTATAAGTCCCACTGCGCCGAAGAGAAGCCACCAGATTCCCGGAAAGCCTATGGAATATACCGTATCGCAGAGACCTATGGTGGTTGATGCGCCTATTGTGGTAGCAAGAAGCGACATGGTAACAGCAAAAGTCGTCTGGGATTTTCCGGCAACGGCATAATCGTTAAATGACTGAACTTTTTTTATATCCAACAGACTGATGGCTATAAATATAATAAGGTAAATGATCAATGCGGTAATAAGTATGTAATTCATTATAATCTCCCCATCTCAGAAAGCATACGAATGTCTGAGCTTATAGTTGAACCTGATGTTGTAAGCATGTTTCCGGTAATAGTTGCACTGGCACCTCCGAGAAATGCAGTCTTTCCGTTTCCCGGAATGAGCTTCCTTCCGGCTCCGAGGCGGATATTGGATTCGGGACAGATGAATCTGAATATCGCAATCGTACGGAGAATTTCATTCGGAGTAAGAACGGGAAGGTTCTCCAGAGGTGTACCCGGAATAGGAATCAGTGTGTTTATCGGAACGGACGCTATTCCGAGTTCGGATAGAGTATATGCCATATCTATCCTGTCCTCCATGGTCTCACCCATTCCTATGATTCCGCCGGAACATACGGAAAGCCCGGCCGCCTGGGCGCGCTTTATATTTTCAATCTTATCTTTAAATGTATGGCTTGTGCATATCTTGTCGAAATAATTCTCGGATGTTTCGATATTGTTGTGATAGCTTGTTACTCCTGCATTATGAAGTCTCGTGAACTGTTCTGAGGTAAGAAATCCGAGAGAAGCACATAGAGATATCTTAAGTTTGGCATGAAGTTTTTCATACATAGATATTATCTTCTCAAAATCTTCATCACTCGGACTCTTTCCGGATATTACTATGGCAAAACGATCGACGCCTTCCTTCTCATTGGATAAGGCGGTCTCTAATATATCTTCATAGTCCATCAGGCCGTAAACTTCACAGCCTGTATGATTATGGGCGGACTGTGCACAGAATCTGCAATTCTCTCCGCAATGTCCGTTCTTGCCGGAAATGATGGAACAGAGGTCTACCCTGTCTCCCGAAAAATGTGCCCGTAATCTGTCGGCACAGGATGAGAGGAGATCTGTCGGTGCCTCCGTAAGTGCACTTATGTCATCATTCTTTTTGAGACGTCTTCCCGAAATGATCTCTTCGGTCAAAGTATTCAGTTTTTCTGTTGAAGTTGTAATCATGTTCGTAAATCCTATGAAATAAAAATATTAAAATCATCAAAACCTCAAGTAAGATAACACAGCATATGCGAAATGTCAACCTAAATGATTTAAATGGTTGACAATCGCCAAACAGACAGGAACGTTATATCAGATTTTTGACATAGAGTTTTATCGGATTTGATGTTATAATTACATTTTACGAATGAAAACTATGAGATCCTATAAGTATAAGGATTGTCAGGAGAGACTGTTAATGAAAAAACTGTTTATAGCAGAGAAGCCTTCGGTTGCCCAGCAGTTTGCTGATGCACTTGGTGTAAAGGGTAATCGCGGACAGGGTTATCTCGAACAGGGTGACAATATAATAACATGGTGTGTCGGACATCTTATTACAATGAGCTATCCGGAGAGTTATGATCCGAATATGAAGAAATGGGCTCTTGCAACGATTCCTTTCATTCCTGAAAAATATAAGTACGAAGTTATCGGTGCTGTATCAAAGCAGTTTAATGTGGTTAAAGGCCTTCTTACAAGAGAGGATGTGGAGACTATATATGTCTGCACCGACTCGGGACGTGAAGGAGAATATATATACAGACTTGTTGAGGAGATGGCAGAGGTCCCGAAGACAAAGGACCGCCGCCGCGTATGGATAGATTCCCAGACAGAAGAAGAGATACTTCGTGGAATCAGAGAAGCTAAGCCGCTTTCAGAATATGATAATCTGAGTGATGCTGCATATCTCAGAGCAAAAGAAGATTATCTTATGGGAATAAACTTCTCAAGAGCACTGACTCTTAAGTATGCTTATGGTATCAAGCAGTATCTTGGAGTAGATAAGTGTGTTATCGC
>ONEC01000121.1 GCA_900316715.1 uncultured Eubacteriales bacterium | reverse complement strand
AAGGCTCGCCCCCTGCTTCCGGGGGTCAGGAACCACTCCCGAGAATCGCTGCCGGGCGCGCCGGGAGTGGGTTGGAGGGGGACAGGTACCCTGAAATCCGTTCAGGCTCTGGGCTGGAAGGCTGTTTATGTAATGGGGGACAGGTACCACTGTTGATAACTCCTGTCAGCCGCACCGGCATTGGCTCTGAGGGGGTCAGACCCCATCAAAAGCTGAAGGATACTGGCTGAGGGACGGGTGACAACTTGGGGTCAGGTACCATGTTTTGAGAAAGGATAGAAGATGAAGATCGTATTTCTGGACAGGAAAACAATTGGTGAAGACATAGATATCGCCGGCTTCAACCGCTTCGTTAATGGCGGCGGCATTCGCGTTATAATCCACGGCCGAAAAAACTATAGCATTCGCTCCGTTTTTAACAGCCTCTCTTATCATACTGTTCTGTGTTTCATAATCTTCCTCATTCTCCGGTCCGTCAAAGGTCACCTCAAGATTATATTCGGCACCGGCAGCATTAGCTCCCGCGAAGGTGGTTTTCCAATACTGAGATGTGGTTGATTTTGTTATGACCGCCACATATGTTTTCGCTCTGTCACTTCTGATATCACCGGTATCTTTTCCGCAGGAACACAGCACATTCAGGATAATACATATGACGGCTATAAGAGATATACTTTTTCTTATGCTACATTTCATAATCATCCTCCATAATCTTAGGCATATGTAATTCCATACGGGTTCCTTCATCCAATTCGCTGGTTATCGTAACACCGTAACGTTCACCGAAATATATCTTCACTCTGTCATTAACGTTTTTAATACCTATTCCGCCCTTCTTATGGACGTCCTTCTTAAGTATTTCTTCACACTGTTCTTCCGTCATACCGACTCCGTTATCGGATACGGCCATTACTATTTCATCATCCTTCTCATATACCTCTATAAGTATCTCTCCCTCTTCGCTCACATCCAGTCCATGTACGAGACAGTTCTCTATGAGCGGCTGAAGAGAGATCTTATTGCAGAGATATCCACGGCATCTTTCATCAACTTTAAAGGTGTAATTAAACTGATTCTTATAACGGAATTTCTGAATCTTAAGATAGCATTCCGCATGCTGAAGTTCCTGATCCACCGTAATAAGCTCATGACCTTTACTGATACTTATCCTGAACAGTCTGGCAAGAGCATTTACCATCTCTATCGCTTCATTGGTTCTTCCAACTTCACACATCCATGCCACGGAATCCAGAGTATTATACAGGAAATGCGGATTTATCTGTGCCTGAAGTGCACTGAGCTCGGTCTTTCTGAGAGTTATCTCTTCGTTACGGACTTTCTCCATTAATTCCTGTATCTGAAGAACCATTTGACCGAACGAATCGGAAAGAGCAACTATTTCTTCCGTACCTTTGACAGGATAGAACTCAAAGCTTTCCGCTTCTCTTACAAATCTTCTCATGGCAGCCGCCAGCTGTTTTGCAGGTCTGGAGAAACTCTTTGCAAGTATCGAGCCCGACAGTGCCGTAGCCAGTATAACCATAACCGCAACAAAAAGAACGGCTCTTATCATTCCCGCCACCTTTGACTCTATCAGTTCATCCACATAACTTACACCGATTATTCTCCAATCACAGTTATCAAGAGAACGTATAGTATATATAATGCCGTCTTCCGTATGTGTGCCGTCTTCATAATTTCTGATATTTTCGCTCTGTTCTTCCTTTAGTCCCGCATATATCAGCTGCTGCTGAGGATGGTAGACTATATTTCCTTCTTTGTCCGCAATATAACAATATCCGTGAGTACCGATACCGACAGTATCCACGTAAGCGGCTATATTTGCGAATCGTATATCCATAGAAACCTGTTTTGACTCGCTTCCGTCACTTTCTACTTTTTCCGAAAATGTAACAACCCACGGATAATAATCTTTAAAAATGTTCTGTACATGAGGAGCAGATATGAACAGCTCATCACTATCGAGTTTTGTATAAGACAGATTACTCCTTATATGGTCTTTAAGCGTATAGCCTCTTGACCAGCACGCTGCAAGCTCCCCGTTCATGGAATGAACCGTGATGGCTTCAACATCTTTCCTGATATGGAGAAGATTCTTAAAAAAATCATTCCGTACTTCCTCGGATTCATCCATGTTGATCCTTACCATCTCCATGATCTCGCTCATGTCATCAATATAATTGGTGATCATATTCTTGACCTGAGATACCACCTGATCACTGTTTGTTATCGCATTCTGTTCAACCGAATTGCGATACATCCCGGCAAATACCGCAACACCTACGATACATGCCACCAGAACAAGACAGACAACAACATATGTCATGACCGCAGACAGAGACATATTTCTTTTTATTCTTTTTTCTTTACCGGTCTTACTGCTTTTCATCAGATATGATGCCCTCTATCTCCCCGCGCCGACATGCATTCGGTGATATTCCCGTTACCTTTTTAAAGCTGTAACTGAAATAATGCTGATCGCTGTAACCACATTGTTCGGCTATTTCGCGAATCTTATAATCCGAATGAAGCAGCATATCCTTTGCAACATCTATTCTTTTTTTAGTCAGAATATCTATAAATGTCTGACCTGTCGACTTCTTTATCAATGCACTCAGATAATTCGGGCTGACAGCAACATCCTTACTTACGGAAACAAGTGATATCTCCGGATTCATATAACTGCTGTTAATGATTTCCATGGCTTTCTCGCTTATCAGCTCCGCACTGTTCTTACTCTTCTCCATATCTTCGATAAAGAATATACCCCGTTTCCTTTTCTCGGAATACCCTATTGCCTTTACGGATTCAACGTAGGACTTATGTATGCATGACATTCCCTCTTCAACTCTGCCTATTCCGATTCCCGAGTCTTTACCCATTATTCTTTTAACCTTCTCGGATATTTCTTCAACCGCTATATGAAGGTATTTATCAAAACCTCTCTTACCCGCCAACAGTACGGAGGTGATCTTACCGTTGATATAGAAGCTGACCACCTTGAAATACTTTTTTAAAACAGAATTAACGGAATTGACATTTTCTTCGATCGTAACATTTTCATCATCGTCATTTAATATGCTGACGGTCATGACCGCATACAGAAGGCCGCTGTCAATCCTGTCGGTAAAGCCGAGATCGACAAGCTTTTTCGAAAGGTCCTCGTCTCTTTTTTCGTCATTTTCCACCTGAAATTCATCCAAAAGAAGGGACATGAAAAAATGCATGACGGCTTCCCTGTTCGGATCGCTTACGCCGTCGGTAAATCTCCTGAATTCTTCGTCTATCTTGAGCTTGATCTTTCCCAATTCTTCCGTCAGTTCGGCCGCAGAGATAGGCTTCAGAAGATAACTTATGATATTATACTGTATAGCCTTCTGTGCATAGGTAAAATCATCATGTCCGCTGAGGAACACGATCTGAGTTGACGGATGAATCTCCCGAACCTGCCTGGCAAGTTCGATACCGGATACAAAAGGCATCTGTATATCCGTAAGGAGCACATCCGGTTTCAGCTTTTCCACAAGTTCAAGTGCTTCGGCACCGTTACCCGCTTCACCCACGAACTTATATCCGATCTCTTCCCAATTCACTTTTTTAATAATTGCCTGACGAACCTCTTCCTCATCATCGGCAAATACGATCGTATACATATAAAGGTTCTCCTTTTCACGTATCTGATGCTTAAAGAACAATCTTATCTATCATTTTCAGTTCTTCTTCGGAAAATGAAGTATTCTCCAATGCCTTGATATTATCCAGGATCTGCTCGGGCTTGGATGCCCCGATAAGAACACTTGTAACCACTCCGTCTCTTAAGATCCATGCCAGAGCCATTTCAGCGAGAGTCTGGCCTCTTTTCTTTGCTAATTCGTTTAACTGATTTATCTGATCCAGTTTCTCAGCCGTTAAAGCACTTTCATTTAAAAATCTCGAATCGGTCTTAATACGGCTGTCTTCAGGAATTCCGTTCATATATCGGTCTGTCAGAAGTCCCTGAGCCAAAGGACTGAAGGCTATAATTCCCTTACCGAGTTTTTGAGCCGCAGCCTTTAATCCGTTATTCTCAATAGTCCTGTCGAATATGGAGTAACGGTTCTGATTAATGATAAATGGACATTTGTATTCCTTCAGGATGGATGCAGCTTTCTCCAATGTTTCACCGTCATAATTGGAGATACCTGCATAAAGTGCTTTTCCGCTTGCAACAGCCTGAGCAAGCGCACCCATAGTTTCTTCAAGAGGCGTTTCGGGATCCATGCGGTGATGATAGAATATATCCACATATTCCAGTCCCATTCTCTTAAGGCTCTGATCCAGACTTGCCAGCAGATACTTACGGCTTCCCCAGTTACCGTAAGGGCCTTCCCACATATCGTATCCGGCTTTTGTACTGATGATCATCTCATCTCTGTATTCCGACATATGTTCACGTAATATCTTACCGAAGTTTATCTCGGCGCGTCCCGGTTCCGGACCGTAATTATTTGCCAGATCAAAATGCGTGATCCCGTTGTCAAATGCGGTAAATATAAGCTTCTTCATATTTTCGGGATCTGAATTAATACCGAAATTGTGCCATAACCCCAATGACACTCCCGGAAGTTTCAATCCGCTGTTTCCGCATCTCATATATGGCATAGAATTATATCTGGTTTCTGCAGCCTGTAACATAATAATACCTCCTAATGGATGAAACGTTTCGCTTTTATTTTTTTCATAATAACATAATATTGCAAAATAACAATATAAAAAAATCACCCACACATTTTCATGTGTGGGTGAAAATATCTTAATAAGATTTACGCATTCTTCTCAGCGATAGCTGCCTGAGCTGCTGCAAGTCTTGCAACAGGTACACGGAATGGTGAACATGATACATAATCAAGACCAATCTTGTGGCAGAACTCAACTGATGAAGGATCTCCACCGTGCTCACCACAGATACCGCAGTGAAGTGATGGATTAACCGGCTTACCGAGCTTGATAGCCATCTCCATAAGCTTACCAACACCGTTCTGATCAAGCTTAGCGAACGGATCGTTCTCGAAGATCTTTGTATCATAGTAAGCATTGAGGAACTTACCAGCATCATCTCTTGAGAAACCGAATGTCATCTGTGTAAGGTCGTTTGTACCGAAGCAGAAGAAGTCAGCTTCCTTAGCGATCTCATCAGCTGTAAGTGCAGCACGTGGGATCTCGATCATTGTACCAACTTCATACTCAAGCTTAGCGCCTGCTGCAGCGATCTCAGCATCAGCTGTCTCAACTACAACCTTCTTTACGAACTTAAGCTCCTTAACCTCACATGTAAGTGGGATCATGATCTCAGGCTTAACATTCCAATCAGGATGAGCTGCCTGAACTTCAAGAGCTGCTCTGATAACAGCCTTTGTCTGCATCTTAGCAATTTCAGGATATGTAACTGCAAGACGGCATCCTCTGTGACCCATCATAGGGTTGAACTCCTTAAGAGACTCAACGATAGCCTTAACTTCGTCAAGTGTCTTACCTGTTGCATCAGCAAGCTTCTGCTGCTCAGCTTCCTCATGAGGAACGAACTCATGAAGAGGTGGATCCAGGAATCTGATTGTAACAGGATTTCCTTCAAGTGCCTCATAGAGAGCCTTGAAGTCACTCTGCTGGAATGGAAGGATCTTATCAAGAGCCTTCTCTCTTGCTTCTACTGTATCAGCACAGATCATTTCTCTGAATGCTGCAATTCTGTCTTCCTC
>ONEC01000008.1:964-39112 GCA_900316715.1 uncultured Eubacteriales bacterium | reverse complement strand
ATCACATGTCCTGACTGCGGCAAGCCTATGCACCGTGTTCCTGAAGTTATCGACTGCTGGTTCGATTCAGGTGCTATGCCATTTGCACAGTGGCATTATCCGTTTGAGAATGAAGATATCTTCAATGATAACTTCCCTGCAGACTTTATCTCAGAGGCTGTTGACCAGACACGTGGATGGTTCTATTCACTTATGGCTATCTCAACACTTCTCTTTGATAAGGCACCTTATAAGAACGTAATCGTTCTTGGTCACGTTCAGGATAAGGACGGACTTAAGATGAGTAAGTCAAAGGGCAACGCAGTTGACCCTATGGAAGCTCTTGAAAGCTTCGGAGCTGATGCTATCCGCTGGTATTTCTATACCAACTCACAGCCATGGCTTCCTAACAGATTCCATGAGGATGCTGTTAAGGAAGGACAGCGTAAGTTCATGGGAACACTGTGGAATACATATGCATTCTACACATTGTATGCTGAGATCGATCAGTTCAATCCTCTGGATTATGAGCTTGATTTCGCAAGCCTGTCTATCATGGACAGATGGCTTCTTTCAAAGCTTAATACAGCTATCAAGACCTTTGATGAGAATCTTGGAAATTACAAGATTCCGGAGGCAGCAGCAGTTCTTTCAGAGTTTGTAGATGATCTGAGTAACTGGTATGTTCGTCGTGGACGTGAGAGATACTGGGTAAAGGGTATGCCACAGGATAAGATCAACGCATACATGACCCTTTATACAGCACTTGTTACTATCTGTGAAGTTGCGGCTCCTATGGTTCCGTTCATTACAGAGAGTATATATCAGAATCTTGTAAGAAATATAGATAAGGATGCACCGGAATCTATTCATCTCTGCGAGTTCCCGGAAGTAAATGAGGAACTTATCGATACAGAGCTTGAGGAGAAGATGGAAGAAATCCTTAAGATCAAGACCTTCGGTAGTGCAGCACGTAATACTGCAAATATCAAGAACAGACAGCCTATTGCAAACATGTACATCAAGGCTTCTAAGGTTCTTGACGGAGAGTATCTTGATATAGTAAGAGATGAGCTTAACATTAAAAATGTAGAGTTTAAGGATGATGTATCAGAATTCTCAACATACATCTTTAAGCCACAGCTCAGAACTGTTGGCCCTAAGTATGGTAAGCTTCTCGGAGGCATCAAGGAGTATCTTGCAAATGTTAACGGAACAGAAGCTATGAATACTCTTAAGGCTGATGGAGCACTGAAGTTTGATGTTAACGGAGAAGAGGTAAGCCTTACAGAGGAAGATCTTCTTATCGAGGTAGCTCAGAGCGATGACTTCGTAACAGAGGGTGATAATACAGTTACAGTAGTTATCGATACAAAGCTTACACCTGAACTTATTGAGGAAGGTTTCGTCAGAGAGATTATTTCTAAGGTTCAGACAATGCGTAAGGAAGCTGGCTTCGAGGTTATGGACCGCATAACACTTTATATGGATAATAACGATAAACTTGCAGGTATAATCGCTGCTAACGATGATAAGATCAAGACAGCAGTTCTTGCAGAGCATATCGTTCTTGGCCAGATGGCTGGATTTACAAAAGAATGGGATATTAATGGCGAAGACGTCATCATCGGTGTAGCAAAATAAGTCGTATATTCCATAAACATGACGCGAGGGAGGGGTATCCTATGGTTAAGGTTGCAAGTGTAAACAAGGAACAGTTCAAAAAAGAGGTTGCTGCGAACGTCAAGATGCTTTACCGTAAGACTCTTGATGAAGCTACACCACAGCAGATTTATCAGGCTGTCAGCTATGCTATCAAGGATGATATCATTGATAGATGGATAGCTACTCACAAGGTTTATAAGAAACAGAACGTTAAGAAGGTTTATTACCTTTCAATGGAGTTTCTTATGGGACGTCAGCTGGGTAATAATCTGATCAACCTCGGTTACTATAATGAGATTAAGAAAGCGCTTGAGGAAATGGGACTCGATATAAACTTTATCGAGGATCAGGAGAGAGATCCTGCTCTTGGTAATGGTGGTCTCGGTCGTCTTGCTGCATGCTTCCTTGATTCTCTTTCAACACTTGGATATCCTGCTTATGGCTGCGGTATCCGTTATCGTTACGGTATGTTCAAGCAGGCTATCGTTGATGGCGCTCAGGTAGAGGAACCGGATGACTGGTTAAAGAATGGATATCCTTTTGAAGTGAAGCGTGCAGAGTATGCATGTGACGTTAAGTTCGGTGGATATGTAAGAGTAGAAAACAGAGATGGAAGAAATCATTTCATCCAGGAAGGCTATCAGTCAGTTCGTGCGGTACCTTATGATATGCCGATCGTAGGATATGGCAACAATGTTGTTAATACACTCCGTATGTGGGATGCTGAGGCACCACAGGAGTTTAACCTTAACTCATTTGACAGAGGTGAATATCAGAAAGCAGTAGAGCAGGCAAATCTTGCCAGAACTATCTGTGAGGTTCTTTATCCAAATGATAATCACATTTCAGGTAAGGAACTCAGACTGAAGCAGCAGTACTTCTTCGTGTCTGCTTCACTTCAGACAGCAATTGCCAAGTTTAAGGAAAATAATAAGAAGATATCTGACCTTCCTAAGAAGGTTACCTTCCAGATGAATGATACACATCCGACACTTACTGTTCCGGAACTTATGCGTATTCTTATGGATGAGGAAGGCCTTGAGTGGGATGAGGCATGGGAGATCACAACAAAGACCTGTGCTTATACAAACCATACTATTATGTCAGAGGCTCTCGAGAAGTGGCCTATCGAGCTGTTCTCCAGACTTCTGCCACGTGTATATCAGATAGTTGAAGAGATTAACCGCCGCTTCGTACAGAAAATCGAAGAGACTTATCCTGGAGATCATTCAAAGGTTAAGTCCATGGCTATCCTCTATGATGGACAGGTTAAGATGGCTCACCTTGCTATCGCCGGTTCATACTCAGTTAATGGTGTTGCAAGACTTCATACTGAGATTCTCAAGAAGAGAGAGCTTAAGGATTTCTACGAGATGAATCCTAAGCAGTTCAATAATAAGACAAATGGTATTACACAGAGGAGATTTGTTCTTCACGGTAATCCACTACTGGCTGACTGGCTGAATGCTAAGATCGGTAATGAATGGGTTACAGATCTGTCTCAGCTTTCAAAGCTTAAGACTTATGTTGATGACAAGAAGTACCAGCAGGAATTCATGAATATCAAGTATCAGAACAAGGTACGTCTTGCTAAGTATATCAAGGAGCATAACGGAATTGATGTTGATCCTACATCCATCTTCGATGTTCAGGTTAAGAGACTTCATGAGTATAAGAGACAGCTTCTCAATATACTTCATGTTATGCATCTTTATACAGAGCTTAAGGAGAATCCTTCTTTCGATATGTATCCTACAACCTTTATCTTCGGAGCAAAGGCAGCTGCAGGATATAAGAGAGCTAAGCTCACAATAGAGCTTATCAATGACGTTGCTGAGGTTATCAATAACGATGCTTCTATCGAGAACAAGATCAAGGTAGTCTTCATCGAGGATTACAGAGTATCTAACGGCGAGATAATCTTCGCTGCTGCAGATGTATCAGAGCAGATATCTACTGCATCACGTGAGGCATCAGGTACAGGTAACATGAAGTTCATGGTTAATGGTGCGCTTACACTTGGAACTATGGATGGTGCAAATGTAGAGATCGTTGAAGAGGTCGGAATCGACAATGCATTTATCTTCGGTCTTTCGGCAAATGAAGTTATGAAGTATGAGAAAGAGGGCGGATATAACCCTTGGGATATCTTCAACTCAAATCATAATGTAAGACGCGTTCTTACACAGCTCATCAACGGTACATATTGTGATGATACGGAGAAGTTCAGAGATCTTTATGATTCTCTTACAAAAGAGGATGTTTACTTCATCCTTAAGGACTTCGATTCATATGCAGAGGCTCACAGAAGAGTTGATGCTGCTTACAGAGATGAGAAGACATGGGCAAAAATGGCTATGCTGAATACTGCTTCAGCAGGAAAGTTCTCTTCAGACAGAACTATCGAGGAGTATGTAAAGGACATCTGGAAGCTTAAGAAGGTTGAGGTGGAGCTTGAGGAAGAGCCTGCCAAGAAAAAGAAGAAATAATTCGCGTTTGCACATGTAATAAAAATGTGATATAGTATCAACGCGATAAAAAAGATAATAATTTTTTATAGGAGATAAGAACTATGGAAAGAATTAAGACTCTTGAAACAAGAAATCTTTGCGAGAGCGCTAAGAACGGTGGATGCGGTGAGTGCCAGACATCATGCCAGAGCGCATGCAAGACAAGCTGCGGTGTAGCAAATCAGAAGTGCGAGTCACAGTCAAAGTAAATAAGAGCTAAACTTTAAGAGGCCGCCTGAATCAAGGCGGCTTCTTTAGTCATGGGAGATTAGAATGGTTCATCAGTATAAATTAAATGGATATAATATAGTACTTGACACCTGTTCAGGTTCCATACACCAGGTGGATGATGTGGCGTATGACATCATAAAGCTTTTTCCTGAAAAGAGCGAATCGGAGATAGTAACAGAGATCATGAATACCTACGGGGATCGTCCGGATGTTACACCGGAGGATATCCGTCTTTGCATAGATGATGTCAGATACCTTAAGGATAACAACCAGCTTTATACACCGGACAGCTATGCACCTCTTGCAGGTGAGTTCAAGAAGAGAAGCGGAAATGTTATCAAGGCTCTCTGTCTGCATGTATCTCATACCTGTAATCTGAACTGTGAGTACTGTTTTGCTGCACAGGGAAGATATAATGGTGAAAGAGCCATCATGAGCTTTGAAGTTGGAAAGCGCGCCATTGATTTCCTTATAGAGAATTCAGGAACAAGACATAATCTTGAGGTGGATTTCTTCGGCGGTGAACCTCTTATGAACTGGGATGTCTGCAAGCAGATAGTGGAATATGCCCGTTCTGTAGAGAAACAACATAACAAGAACTTCAGATTTACACTTACAACCAACGGAATGCTCATCGATGATGAGGTTATAGATTTCTGCAACAGGGAAATGAGCAACGTGGTACTCAGTCTGGACGGACGTAAGGAGGTTCATGACCGCACACGTAAGGACTATGCAGGAAACGGAAGCTATGACAAGATAGTTCCTAAGTTCAAGAAGCTGGTAGAGGCAAGAGGTAATAAGGGTTACTATATGAGAGGAACCTTTACTCACCTGAATACAGACTTCACAAAGGATATCTTTACCATGGCTGATCTTGGATTTACTGAGCTCAGCATGGAGCCTGTTGTATCAAAACCAGGAGATCCTCTGGCCCTTACAGAAGAAGATCTTCCGGTTATCAAGGAACAGTATGAGATCCTTGCAAAGGAGATGCTCCGCCGTGAAGAGGAAGGACATCCGATCACATTCTATCACTATATGATAGACCTTACTGAAGGACCATGCATCTATAAGAGAATATCAGGCTGTGGTTCAGGTACAGAGTATATGGCAGTTACTCCTTGGGGAGATCTGTATCCATGCCATCAGTTTGTTGGTGAAGATGAGTACTGCCTCGGAAATATCTGGGACGGTGTAAAGAATACAGAGAAACAGGAAGAGTTCAGAAGCTGCAATGCCTATGCCCGTCCTGACTGTAATGACTGCTGGGCTAAGCTTTACTGCTCAGGCGGCTGCGCCGCAAATGCATTCCATGCCACAGGCAGTGTTACAGGAATATATGAATATGGCTGCGAGCTTTTCAGAAAGAGAATGGAATGTGCTATAATGATTCAGGTAGCACATAATGCGCATCCGGAACTTTATAAGAAGACGGATGAGGCAGAAGTTAATTCCAATAGTAACTGTGATGATCAGACAAACTGCGATACCTGCAGTGATTCCGAAGAGCTTAGGAGATGCTGATTGCTATGGCAAAAGGAAATATAACTGAATTTATAGACGGATATGTGGAGTCTCACGCAACGAGACTTCACATGCCGGGACATAAGGGTAAGGCTGTTCCTCAGTGTGGGGACGGCCTTAATGTTATGTTTGAACGAGATATAACAGAGATAGAGGGAGCAGATGCTCTGTATGTTGCAGATGGGATAATAGGAGAAAGCGAGAAGAGAATGGCCGGAATATATGATGCTGGTGAATCGCTCTACTCAGCAGGCGGTTCTTCCCAGAGTATAAAGGCTATGTGCTTCTTGGCGGTCAGATACAGTAAGACAGCGCGGCCGATCATCGTTGCCGGACGGAATGCTCATATATCCTTTATCCATGCCGCAGGACTTCTGGGCTTTGATATAAGCTGGCTGAAACCGGGAAGCTCTCTCTGCGAATCAGGTGTGACACCGGAATCTCTGGAGGAGCATCTGAAGGGGCTTGAAAGAGAAGGAAAGCTTGACCGTGTGGCAGGCGTATATGTGACTAGTCCCGATTATCTGGGAAACAGGCTGGATATACGTGGGATTTCCGAGGTGGCTCACAGATATGGATGTCTCTGTCTGGTGGACAATGCCCATGGAGCATATCTTGCCATGATGAAGCAGGCACTTCACCCACTGGCACTGGGGGCGGATATGACAGCAGACTCTGCACATAAGACGCTTCCTGTCCTGACAGGAGGAAGCCTTCTGAATATATCAAAGACTGCACCTGCTGAACTGGGAAGGGATGCGAAGCAGGCACTGCTTCTCTTTGGATCCACAAGTCCGTCCTATCTTATCATGGAGTCAATGGACAGGCTCCTTCCGTATCTTGAGGAACAGAAGAAGCTCCTCGATGAAACAGGGGATAATGATTTTGAAACAGCGGCCCGCAAGGTCAGTGACCTGAGAGATAAGCTGGCTGAACAGGGCTGGGAAATATACGGCGATGAACCCCTTAAGCTGACGATCAAAGTCCCGGAGAACGGCGAAAGACTGGCGGCAGAGCTGAGAAACTGTGATATAGAATGTGAATTTGCAGACAGGGATTTCCTTGTCATGATGTGGTCGCCGGCTAATGATGATGAGGATTATGAACGGGTGAGCCACGCATTTGCGGAAGTAAGGAATGAGTTTGTTACGGGTGATGCGGCTTCTGACAGCGGACTGCCGACTTATTCCCTGCCAGAAGTGAAGTTCAGATATAGTGATATTCTGTTCTCTGATTACGAAGAGATTGAGGTATCTGAGGCACTGGGAAGGGTCAGCATGGAGGCTGCTGCCAAGTGTCCGCCGGCAATACTTCCGATAGTTCCGGGAGAAGTGATAAACGAGGATGTGATAAAGATTCTGAATTTTTACGGGATAAAAACAATCAGAGTGAGAATTTGATAGATTAATTATAAAAAGAAATAAGATTGTCATTGGTTAATGGGCGTTTATAGAGTATAATATAGTTGGGCTAATTTTTGGCTTTTGCTATAAGGAGAAGGTACTTATGCGTCTGGAAATCGATCCCGGAAAAAGAAAAATGCTGGATGAGTTGTATAGTGCTCTATCCGCTGTTGCTGAAGGGTCTTATGTCTTTCTGACGGACCTTGAAACTGACGTGTCCAGGTGGTCAAAGGCTGCTGTGGACTTTTTCGGGTTGCCCGGAGAATACATGCATAATGTGGGAGATATGTGGGCAGAGCATATCCATCCGGATGACAGAAAAGAATATGAAGACAGCATAGAACGTATATATATGGGATCGGATGATTCCCATGATATGCAGTACAGAGCCAGAAACAAGGAAGGCGAATACGTGGTATGTACCTGCAGAGGCGTGGTTGTAAAGGATATAAAGGGTAAGCCTGTATATTTTGGCGGAGCCATTAAAAACCACGGCATTCAGAGCTTTGTAGATACAGTAACAGGACTCAGATCCCTCTATGGATTCTTCCAGGACCTTAGAACAATCTTCTGGAACAAGGAAGATACGGTTATCATGCAGCTGGGACTCAGTGATTTCTCTTCGTATAATGAGGTTTTCGGCTATTCCTTTGGAAACAGGATACTCCAGAAGCTGGCGAGAATGCTGCAGAAGGAATTTGAACATACAGGTTCCGTATATCGAATGGACGGAACAAAGTTTGCAGTCATCACTCATACCTTAAAGAAGGATGAAGTTGAAGATATATATGTGGAATTCAGAGAGAAGATCCGTGCGGGCTTCTATATTGAAGGTCATCGCATAGTTCCATCTATGAATGCAGGAGCGGTCGTGGTCGATAATTTCGATATTACCGATAAGACTGTTTATTCCTGCCTTAAGTATGCATATTATATGTCAAAGAATACTAAGCTGGGCGATTTCGTACTGTTTGAGGATTCTCTCAATGATGATAACAGAAATAAGCTGGATAAGCTCAGAGTTATCAGGGAGAGCATCACAGAGGACTGCAATGGATTCTTCTTATGCTATCAGCCGGTGGTGGATGCAGAGACGGAACGGCTCACGGGAATAGAAGCCCTTATCAGGTGGAAGAACGATGAGTACGGAATGGTTTCTCCAAATGATTTCATTCCGGTGCTTGAACAGGATCCGCTGTTTCCGACTCTCGGAACCTGGATACTGCGTAAGGCCATGTCTGACGGCAAAAAGATTCTTGAAAAATATCCGGACATAAAGATAAATGTAAATCTGTCCTATGCTCAGATGGAAAAGAGAAGTTTCGTTGAGGAAGTTACAGATGCAGTGAAAGAGCTGAACTTCCCTCCTCAGAATCTGTGTCTGGAGATAACCGAAAGATGCCGTCTTATGGATATGGAGCTCCTGAAGGATATAGTGGCGCTGCTTCGTGATATAGGCATAGTAATTGCAATGGATGATTTCGGAACAGGATTTTCGTCACTGGGGGCGCTTAGAGATATCAGACCTGATATAGTTAAGATCGATAGGGAAATGATTAAGAATATCGAGAGTAATCAGGCTGACAAGAGTACGGTAAGATATATATCGGAGCTGGCAAATGATTTTGATGCTGAGCTCTGTGTAGAGGGTGTAGAAAACTCTCAGATGAGAGATATTTTAAGGGACTATAAGGTAAAGTCGTTACAGGGGTATTATTATTCAAAACCTGTACCATTTGATGAATTTTGCGCTTTGGAGATATAAGAGTATATGAAAAAGCTTTTTCATTGGTTGGGAATTGAAAGAAGAACTGAATATGTAGACGAGTATTTCACCATTGCTAACTTCAGATCCAGTATATATATGTCTATTGTGATCATTGTTCTGGAATTGTGGATGCTTGTGAGCCTGTGTTACAGATGGTTTACGGGTGATGATTCCAGAACGATCATGTGGTATTTTGAGCATCTGGTGTGGTATCTTGTCTTTCTTTTTACTGCGATCGTTATGATTCGCATATCCGTCAGATACCTTAAGAAAAGAGGAAACAGGCGCCTGGGTAAACTCTGGGGAACTATCGTAATGATCTTCTTTTCCGGTATCGCTGTTTACTTTGGTATATCCATATCGTATTCGGATTATATCAAGGGAGAGCAGATCTTATGTTTTGCCATGATGATGATATTCGTGGTGGGACTTCTGAATTGGAGACCGATCGTATCAATCGGTTTCACCGGTGCAATATTTCTCTTTTTCTATATTATGATGTACAGGGCTCCGGAAGTGGAAATGAGCTATGCAACAGAAGTGAATTTCTTTACCTTCTGGATTTCGGTTGTTATGCTGAGTCTTGCGGTATATCATCAGCGTTTGGCAGAAGCCGAGAAGGATGAACGGCTGGAGTTCCTATCTGTTACAGATGAGCTTACCGGTATCCACAACATGCATTATTTCCGGGAAACAGCAGCAGAGGCCATCAAAGCTATACCGGATAAAGAGTACATCCTTCTCTTTATGGATATATCGAATTTCAAAGCTTATAACGAGAAGCATGGATTTGATGAAGGAAATGTACTGCTCCGCTCGGTTGCCGGTGAGATCAGCGAATGCTTCAGCAATTCAATCTATGCAAGAGTCTCAGATGATCATTTTGCGGTTCTTACAGAAAATGCCGGAGCTAAAGAGAAAATAGAGAAGCTTCAGAAATATGTGGCAGAGAACCATCCGAATACCAGACTCAAGCTGAAGGTGGGTTCATATATTCCGACAGATCCGAATGAGGATATAGCAGTGGCCTGTGATCATGCCAGATATGCCTGCTCAATGATCAAGAAGATCTATGAGAAGGACTATAATGAGTATGATAAGAAACTGGATGATGAATTCCGTCTGAAGCAGTATGTGGTAAATCATATAGATGAAGCAGTAGAAAAGGGATATATTGAGGTATATTATCAGCCGGTAGTATATGCGAAGGATAAGTCTATATGCAACTTCGAGGCTCTGGCAAGATGGAACGACCCTGTATACGGACTTCTTAATCCGGGACAGTTCATAGCGGCACTTGAAGAGTACAGGCTTATTCATAAGCTGGACAGAAAGGTACTGGAGATTGTCTGCAGGGATATTAACAGCCATATGGGTGTTATGAATAAGGACGTACCGGTATCGGTGAATTTCTCCAGACTGGACTTTGAGCTTATGGATGTAGCTGATGAGATGGATATTCTGATGACCAGATATAAGGTTAATAAGGAATATCTATATGTTGAGATTACCGAGAGTGCTCTTGCAGACGGCGAGGGAGTGGTAAGAGCAGCTACTTCGCTTATCAAGGATAAGGGCATTCAGCTCTGGCTGGATGATTTTGGAGCGGGATATTCCTCCCTTAACATGCTTAAGGAATTCTCGTTCGATGTATTAAAGATCGATATGGCATTTCTCAGGAATTTTAACAGCAATGCTAAGTCAAAACCGATTATAAACAGTATTGTACAGATGGCAGAACTGATGGGAATGAGAACTCTTGTGGAAGGAGTTGAGACCAGTGAGCAGGCACAGTATCTTACCAGTATAGGCTGTGAGAAGCTTCAGGGCTATTTCTTCGGTAAGCCAAAACCGCTTTCGGCATATGTTCAGGAGGAAGTGTTATGAGGAACAGAAGGTTACACGCGGGAGATGTAGTAAGGCATTTTAAAAGAGAAACAGTTACCGAAGATGAGGCTAAAGCTAACAAATATCTTTATAAGATAGTGGCTATAGCTGAACATACGGAAACTAAGGAAATGATGGTTGTTTATCAGGCACTTTACGGAGATTTTCGTATGTATGTACGCCCGTATGAGATGTTTATGGGTAAGGTTGATCATGATAAATACCCAAATATCAGACAGAAGTATAGATTTGAGAAAATTAGCAACGATGAGGATCCGATCGGGCAATGATTCTGTTGAAAAAACAGAGCTGAAATGCTATCATATAGTGTGGTATGTCAATGATATATATGGGTTCTATAAATGATTTATTTAAAGGGGGTTTAGAATGGTTGTTTCAGACAAAATAAGCGTTATTCAGCAGCTTCAGGATGCATGTAGAAGTGATGAAGGATTACTTATGCTCATTAATCTGGACAGCTTTGAGCTTTTCAATGACGTTTATGGTCATGACATGGGCGATATAATGCTGGAGAAGTGTGCGGAGATCATAGGTGAGTGCTGTGAAGACAGTGATATCAAGGGATGTCTTGGTGGTGACGAATTTGTGGTATTCTGCAGAGGACTTCTTGATAAGGGAGCATTTGCAAGACTTGCTGCTGAGATCAACAGCAGAATATCTGCTGCAGCAAAGGATCTTATCGGAGTTGATATGAAGATTCTTTTAGGTGCTTCTATCGGTGGTGTATTTGTTCCGGAACATGGAAGAATCTATGAAGAGCTGTTCCATAAGGCTGATATGGCGCTTGAATATATCAAGCAGACAGGTAATCACGGATGTGCTTATTATAATAAGTCCGATGATGAAGAGAGGATAGATGGTCTTGAGACAATCAGTAAGACCATGGATGAGGGAAATCATTATAAGGGTGCTCTCTGGCTGGATTATGATTACTTCAGTATAGTTTATAAGTATGTCAGAAGATACATTCAGACATATAAGGGAGTTGCTTCAAAGGTTCTTATTACTATCGAACCTACAGTTGAGATGAGTATGGAAGATTTTGCTGAAGCTTCAAAGGCTTTTGGTAAGGTCGTTAATCATACACTCAGAAAGAGTGATATCATGATGCAGAGCCGTACAAATCAGTATTTCGTTCTTCTCCCTGAGATGACCGACAGATATATTGAGAAGGTTCGTTCACGTATTATGTATCAGTGGGAAGATACAGATTACTTTGATGTGACAGACATCAAGTTTGAAGCAGATACGATCGTTGCTCAGGACGAGGATTAAGAGATAAATAAGGCCGTTCCAATCGGAACGGCCCTTTTTTTGTTTATTATTCTTACGTTGATTTATGCTTCTTTCATAGCAGCGAAACCTGCTTTGATGTCATCGATGATATCATCTACATTTTCAAGACCAACTGAGAATCTGATCATTCCACCGTTGATTCCTGCTGCAACAAGCTGCTCATCTGTAAGCTGACGATGTGTCTCACTTGCAGGATGAAGAACACATGTTCTGATGTCTGCAACGTGAACTTCGTTACAAGCAAGCTTGAGGCTGTCCATGAACTTCATAGCAGCGTTTCTTCCGCCCTTTATAACGAAGGAGATGACGCCGCAGCTCTTTCCGCCAAGATACTTCTGGCAGAGCTCATAGTTCTTATCGCCCTTAAGTGCAGGATATGTTATAGATTCAATCTCATCACGGCTTTCAAGGAATTCAGCAACCTTGATAGCATTCTTATAATACTGCTCCATACGAACAGCGAGTGTCTCAAGTCCGAGGTTGAGAAGGAATGCTGAGTGAGCTGCAGGATAGCATCCGAAGTCTCTCATCAGCTGCATACGTGCCTTAAGGATGTATGCCTGCTTTCCGTACTTCTCTGTGTAAGAGATTCCATGGTAGCTCTCATCCGGCTCAACAAGTTCTGGGAACTTGCCATTTGTCCAGTCGAACTTACCGCTGTCAACAATGATACCGCCGCCCTGTACTGCATGTCCGTCCATGTACTTTGTTGTTGAATGAACTACGATATCTGCACCAAAGTCAAATGGCTTGCAGAGGATAGGAGTAGCAAATGTATTATCTACGATAAGAGGAACTCCCATCTCATGAGCGATGTTTGCGAATCTCTCGATATCAAATACTGTAAGAGCAGGATTAGCGATTGTCTCACCAAATACTGCCTTTGTGTTAGGCTTGAAAGCAGCCTTGATCTCTTCATCTGTTGAATCCTGGCTTACGAAGATACACTCGATACCAAGCTTCTTAAGTGTGAAAGCGAAGAGGTTAACTGTTCCGCCATAGATCTCAGGAACAGATACGATGCTGTCACCTGCCTGAGCAATATTAAGTATTGAAAGAAGTGATGCTGCCTGACCTGATGAAGTTGCCATAGCACCCACACCGCCTTCAAGCTGGTTGATTTTTTCCTCAACAGCCATAACTGTTGGGTTTGCAAATCTTGAATAAATAAGTGCCTTTGTAGGATCATCGAATACATCTGCGATATCCTGTGTCTTATCAAATCTGTAAGTTGTACTCTGTACAATAGGTAATGCTCCCGGCTCTGTGTTTCCCGGTGTGTAACCTGCATGCAGGCATAATGTTTCGTCTTTCATGGTCACATCTCCTCTTATAGTTTTATATAAAATGTGTTGTTACAGTATATTATTCAGCTTCTGTAGCAGCCTCAGTCTCAGCTTCAGTAGCTGCTTCTGATGAAGCATCTGTTGGTGAACCTGGTGTTGCATTTTCATAAAGGAAGTTTACAACTTTCTCTTCAAGAACAAGCATGTAATAATCTTCCTCTGTATATCCGTACTGCTCATTAAGCTCAGAAACGTCTGATAATCCGCTCTGCTCAAGGAGTTCCTGAATCTTAGCGTTATGCTCTTCTTCAGATGCTGAGATTCCTTCAGCCTCAGCGATAGCTACTACTACCATCTTCTCACGGATATAGCTTTCGATAGATTCCTTAAGGAATTCCTGGAAAGAATCTGCATCATATCCAAATGAGTAGGAGAGAAGTGTATCAAGATCAACACCGTTAGATGCTGCATAATCCTCATACATTGCAAGTACCTGATCGATACGTTCCTGAATCTCCTGTTCAGGATATTCAACTATAGTTGTCTGATCTATAACTGCCTGAAGTACTGAATGTCTGTCAGAGTCAAGTGCACTGTCATCCTTCTGCTGCTGAAGCTTTTCTCTTGTTGCCTGCTTATACTCGTCAACTGTTGAATAAGCTTCCTGTGTTGCAGTCTTGATGAACTCATCATCTACTGTAGGAACGATGTCTTCGCCCTGAATATAGTTGAGAGTTGTTTCGAATCTTGCAGGCTTACCGGCAAGATCTGCTGCCTGATAGTCTTCAGGGAAGGTTACATTTACATCAAATGTATCGCCAGGCTTGTGGCCTACAATCTGCTCATCGAAATTATCGATATATCCGCTGTTACCAAGTGTGATAACTGTTCCCATGCCCTGTGTGTTTCCGCCATCAAAGGCTTCGCCATCCATATATCCTACATAATCGATGTTAACGGCATCGCCCCATGTAGCTGTTCCTGTTGTAAGCTGTTCTGATGTTGTATGCTGATACACAAGATAGTTGATCTCGTTCTCAATATCCTCGTCTGTTACGGTTGTATCGGCAGGTACATAGCTGACACCTTTGTAATCGCCAAGCTTCACCATGTTGCTGTACTCTTTCTTTAACTGCTTTACTGCCTCGGCATCATTTGGTGATCCGGCTCCGCATCCGCTGAATGTGGAAAGAATCATGGCTCCTGCCAAAGCTGCACATAAACGTCTGAATTTTAACTTCATTACTGTGCGTCCTTTCAATATATTAAATATGTAGTTATTTTTGCAAATAACTTGATAATGATAGCACAATGGAACATAAAAATAAAGTGAAAAATCCTTTAACAAAGGGTATAATCATAAATAGCGGCGTAAAAACCGAGGTATATTTAACGTTTATTAATATGATAATGTGTGGAGGAAGGCTATGGTACAGGCTGTACAGGTAAATCTTAAGAAACTGAATGAGGGGGCTATAGTTCCGTCCTATGGAACTGACTATGCGGCAGGTGCTGATCTTTATGCATGCATGGAAGCACCTATCGATATAGAGAGCGGACAGACTGTTATGATAAAGACAGGGATCTCCATGGAGCTTCCTGAGGGTTATGCGGGACTTATCTACGCAAGAAGTGGTCTTGCTACGAAGAAGGGACTTGCACCGGCAAACAAGGTCGGAGTTGTGGATTCGGATTACAGGGGAGAGATAATGGTATCTCTGCACAATCATTCCGGAGTTACACAGACTGTGGAACCGGGAGAGAGAATCGCGCAGATGGTGATAACTCCGTATATCAGGGGACTGTTCAATGTGGTTGACGAATTATCCGATACCGAAAGAGGATCGGGAGGATTCGGCTCTACGGGAAGAAAGTAATATAGGGAGATGTTAAAAAGGCTTTGAAGGAGATGATTCTCTTTCAAAGCCTTTTATGTTCATAATCTTACGAAATACTATCTTCTTACTTGCAAGCCTGTGCTGCTGTAATGATTGCCATTGAATATACTTCCTGAGCTGTACATCCACGTGAAAGATCGTTGATAGGTGAGTTAAGTCCGAGGAGGAGTGGTCCGTAAGCCTCGAAATTACCAAGTCTCTGAGCAATCTTGTAACCGATGTTACCTGCGTTGATGTCAGGGAAGATGAATGTATTTGCATGTCCTGCAACTTCAGAACCCGGAGCCTTCTTCTTTGCTACATTAGGTGATACGGCAGCATCGAACTGAAGCTCACCGTCGATAGGAATATCAGGAAGAAGTTCCTTGGTACGCTCAGCAGCGTTGCGCATTTTATCTACGCTCTCATCCTTAGCAGATCCCTTAGTAGAGAAGCTGAGGAATGCAACCTTAGGATCGATACCGAAGAGCTTAGCACACTTGATAGTCTCCTGGGCGATCTCTACGAGATTATCCTCAGTAGGATTGATTGTGATAGCGCAGTCACCCATAGCGAGAACTTCGTTACCGCCTGTTGCGTTTGGACGGACAAGGATGAAGCATGATGTAACGATGTTGTTGCCTGGCTTTGGCTTGATAAGCTGGAAAGCAGGTCTTACTGTGTCGGCTGTTGAATATGACGCACCACCGAGAAGACAGTCTGCAAGGCCCATCTTTACAAGCATTGTACCGAAGTAGTTGTTGGACTTAAGAGCTTCCTTTGCTGATTCTGGTGTAGCACCCTTGTTTTTACGAATCTCAACAAAAGCATCAACCATCTCGTCTATTTTATCGTAGTTGTTTGGGTCAAGTATATTGGCACCACGGATGTTGAAACCACTTTCTTCAGCAAGCTTGTAAATCTCATCAGGATTACCTATAAGAATAGGCTTGATGAAGTTACTTGCAAGAAGTCTTGAAGAAGCTTCAAGAATACGAGGATCATTTCCGTCCGGAAGAACGATAGTTTTCGGATCGGCTTTCAGTCTCTTGATCATTTCACCGAAATTATACATTTTTCTTACCTCTCTAAATATATTTCGTAACGGGGTTACGATTGAAAAAAATTCCTTAATAGTATAGCACAATGGATAGTCATAAACAAGAAAAAAGGATGCAAAGAAGGCGGTTTTAAGATATAATAAAGGCTGATTGATTAGAAGGACATAAAGGACACATGATGGAAAAAAAAGAACCTGAAAAACGGGAAAAAAAGAAAAAATTAACTAAGGAACAACGTATAAGAAAACTGGTGCTGACACTGGCCGTTATAATAGGCGTATTCGTTACAGCAATTACTACTGCATATCGGAAAACCAGACAGGAAGAACGTAAGAAGAATATGGTCCGGGATCAGCTTGAAGAGTATTATTCAAAGGGAGATTATAAGGCTCTGGCGGATTATTACTATGAACAGAGGCCGGATGTGAACGATTCCAAATATGCCAAGTATAAGAGCATAAGCGGATTATATGATGAGTATGCAGTTGTTATCGGTTATCTGGAAGACTCCTATGTGAAGCTGACAGATGAGTTTGATGGAAATGATGATATCAGATGGGACCTTGAACAGGCATTCAGAGTGATACTTCTGTGTGACATAAGTAAAGAAGACGGGTATCCTCATGATGTGGAAAAGGGCGTGACCGATATCAGAAAAATGATGACAGACTATCTTACAGAGAAGCTTCTTTTAACAAGTGATGAGATAGAAGCTATTGCAGATCAGAATCTTAAGGCGATAAGCCGTGAAGATACAGAGAAGGTTAATGAAGTAATTGATGAGCTTGCCATTGAAGCTATGTCAAGGGTAAGCCAGTAAGGAGAGGAGAAGAAATGGGCGATATACTTTTTATGCAGAGAAAGAGATTATGGTGCGGACTTCCGTGGACATTTACAGTGTACAGCTTTGATAGTGAAAGACTGTTTATCAAGAGCGGAATGCTGAATATAAAGGAAGATGAGATAAGACTGTACAGAATTCTCGATCTCTCACTTAAACGTTCTTTCATTCAGAGAATATTCGGACTTGGAACAATCGTGGTTGATAGTTCTGATAAGACTATGAAGTGCTTTGAGATTAAGAATATCAAGCATGCGAAAGAGGGCAAGGAGCAGCTGTCTAAGCTGGTAGAGGAAGAACGTGTGAGAAAGCGTATCTCCGGACGTGAGTTTATATCAGATCATGATCATGACGGCTATGATGAATATAGTGAGGACTATGACGATCAAAGATAAATGAATGCCATGGTGAGGCAACAGATTAAAGGGGTTTATAGTTACAGGTTTACATAACAGGGGAATTTAAATGGATGTGGATGAAAATGTCTATGTAGATGAAAAGGCATTTACAGATGTGGCCACAAACAAAAAGAAAACAAAAAAGGTTTTAAGTATTATATTTATTACTCTTTTTACAGTACTTATTGTGGCTTATTTTGTTATGGTTTACATAACATCAAAGAGGTTTAATCCGGGAACTATTATAGATGGCAGAGATATGTCATTTAAGACGGTGGATGAAGCTTCTGAAATTATAAAAAAAGATTATGATGATTATAAGATCAAAGTAAAATACAGAGATGGTGAAGGCGTTATCAAGGGCTCTGACATAGGATATAATGTGGATGTCAGCGGCAGCCTGAAGGAGATTATGAACAGCCAGAATCCATATCTCTGGTTCAGGTTTGATAAGACTGAAGAGTATACGACTGAGAAGATTATCAGCTTCAGCAGCGAAAAGATTGAAGATGTTATGGAGCTGGAGGACAGGCTGGATACAAAGTCCATGATAAAGCCGGAGAATCCTAAGGTTGTATTAAACGGGGATGAATATGAAGCCGTTCCCGGAGATGAGGGAACAGAGATTGACCTGAAGAAGTTCCAGGAAGGGCTTGAGGCTCATCTTATGGCCATGGATGATGAGTATAATGTGGAAGCAGAAGGCTGCTACATAACTCCTTCTCTTTCGGTGGATTCGCCTTCAGTTCAGGAGTGTGTGAGAAGGGCAAACGATATCCTTCACGCAGAAGTTTTCTACTTATATGGAGAGACAAAGGTTCCGGCCATTACATCTGAAGATATAGCAGGTCTGATAACTATAGATAAGATGTACAGAATAATGCTCGACAGAGATGAGATAGATGAACTGCTGGAGGAATTTGCCAGAACTCATGATACCTTTAACAAGGAGAGAAGCTTTAAGGCCCATGATGGAAAGACTGTAAAGATCCCGGCTACAGAATATGGATGGGAGATCAATCTCGAAGGAGAAGGCTCCAGAGTTTATAACGATATCCTGTCAGGAACAGCTGTAACAAGGGAACCGGAGTTTATTCATAAGGGTTATGCCTATAGTGTAGGCGGCAGCGGTACTATAAATGATATAGGGGATTCCTTTGCGGAAGTGGATCTTTCCAATCAGAAGGTCTATCTCTATGTAGATGGAGTAGAGGTGCTTTGTTCTGACTGCGTATCCGGTAAGGTGACTGCAGGAATGTCCACCCCGGCAGGATTATATCAGATCAATATCCACCAGAGAGGAGCAATACTCCGAGGCGGTGAGGAACCGGTACCGGTGGATTATTGGATGAGATTTGTAAGAGGCATCGGCTTCCATGATGCAACATGGCGCTATGCCTTTGGCGGAGATATATATTATGCAAATGGTTCTCATGGATGTGTAAATCTTCCATATGAATCAGCAAGAATAATGTTTAATAATACTGAAGTAGGAACTCCGGTAGTTTGTTACTGGAGAGAGTAATTGGGAGAAAATATGAAGAAGCTTCTGCTTATACTTACAGGAGGAACGATATGCTCCTTCAAAGACAGCACAGGATATAATTCTGCAGATGCAGGACGGGCAGCACCGGTACTGGTGGAGCTTCTCAGAAACTCAGACAGCCGTGCGAAGGAGGCTGAGTTTGACATTATCCGTCCGCTTGATACTCTCAGTGAAAATATGACTATTGCAAAGTGGAATATTCTTCTGGATGCGCTCCGGGACGTGGATTATGGAGCGTATGCCGGAATCCTTATAGCCCACGGAACAGATACGCTGCATCTTACAGCACCGCTTCTTAGTGTGGTTCTGGAGGGATGTCCGATTCCGGTCGGCCTGGTATCCAGTAATCGTATACTGGAGGATGAAGAGGCTAATGGCGGTGAAAATTTTATCAGATCTGTTGAACATATAGCAGAGCTGAGTAGTTCTTCCGGTGAACATGCGACTTCAGGTGAGGTATTCGTGATATACAGAAACACTGATGGAGTGACCTATCTGCATAAGGCAAATGCACTCCGGAGATGTACTGATTTCTCAGAAGATTTTTTCAGCAGCGGGATGCGCCCTGTTGAGGAAGCAGCATCAGAAGGAATGAAGGAAGATACCGGTTGGGAGAAGACGGAGGCAGCGGGCACTATGCCGCTCTTCAGAATGCCGCTTTTCAAGATGAAGCCGCTTCAGGAATCAGTTCTTGTTATAGATCCCTACGTTGGAATTAATTACAGACAGTTTAATATAAGCGGAATACGGCATGTGCTGCATCTCACGTATCATTCGGGGACTGCAGATGCAGGAAGGCTGGCTGCATTTACAAGGGTGTGCAAGGAGCAGGACGTAGATGTTTATCTGGCTCCTGTACCGGGAGACTATAAGTACAGCTCCACAGCGGAACTTGTTGCAGCAGGGGTAAAGCCAATGCCGGATGTTACTATGGGTGAAGCCTATGCAAGGCTTCTTGTTATGGATGCGATGAATGAATAACAGTTTTTTTCGGGAGGTTACATATGGATATTGATAAGATCATGAAGGAGCTGACGCTCGCTGAGAAGGCATATCTTGTGTCCGGCAACAGCTCGTGGACAGTCGGACGTATAGAAGGAGCGGGAATACCGGAAATCTTCGTAAGCGACGGCCCTTACGGACTCAGAAAACAGGATACGGATACCGCTGAAATATATGATTCCATCGATGCCGTTGCATTTCCTACATCGGCAGCCACGGCATCAAGTTTTGATAAGGATCTTATGTTTGAAATCGGAACAGCTCTCGGTAAGGAATGTCAGGCTGAAGATGTTGCCGTTATATTGGGTCCGGCTGTAAATATCAAGAGATCTCCGCTGTGCGGACGAAACTTTGAATACATTTCCGAGGATCCTTATGTGGCAGGAGAGATGTCAGCGGCGCTCATCAACGGAGTTCAATCGCAGGATGTAGGAACCAGTCTTAAGCATTTTGCCGCAAACAATCAGGAGACTGAACGTATGTATGCATCCAGTGATATGGATGAGAGAACTCTTCGCGAGATATATCTTGCGGGCTTTGAGACGGCGGTAAAGAAGTCGGATCCATGGACACTTATGTGCTCATATAACAGAATTAACGGAACCTATGCTTCAGAGAACAAGTGGCTTCTCACGGATGTCCTCAGAGATGAGTGGGGATATGATGGATTGGTCATGTCCGACTGGGGTGCCGTATCTGACCGTATTAAGGGCATTGCGGCAGGCCTTGATCTGGAAATGCCGGGCAGCGGCGGAGTTAACGACGCAAGGATAGTAGAGGCTGTCGAGACGGGAAAGCTTGCTGAAGAAGATCTTGATAAGGCTGTAAGAAATGTTCTTAATCTTATAGAGAAGTATCATTCAAAGAAGAGAGAAGAAGTATTCGACAGAGATAAGGATCATGAGATTGCAGTACATGCTGAGGAAGAGAGTATAGTTCTTCTTAAGAATGAGGACGTTCTTCCGATCAAGGCTGATGAGAAGATCGCCATAATCGGCGGGTTTGCCGATAATCCGAGATTCCAGGGCGGAGGAAGCTCACATATAAATGCACATAATATTGTTTCTGCAGTTTCTGTGGCTGACAGCTTCGGAAGCTTTACATATACTGAAGGTTTTCCGTATGACGGAGACCGGATGTCCGACGAGATGAAGCAGCAGGCTGTCGAGGCGGCAAAGAATGCGGATAAGGTGGTAGTATTCGCCGGTCTTCCGGATGCTTATGAGAGCGAAGCTTATGACAGATCACATATGCGCCTGCCTGAGTGCCAGAACATTCTTATAGATGAACTGCTTAAACTCTCCAAACCTGTGATAATTGTGCTTCATAACGGATCTCCTGTTGAGATGCCGTGGGCTGAATATGTTGATGGTATAGTGGAGGCATATCTCGGCGGAGAAGGCGTAGGAGAAGCTGTAATGAAGGTTCTTTACGGAAAGGTCAATCCATCAGGAAAGCTGGCTGAAAGCTTCCCTAAGAAGGTTGAGGATAATCCGAGTTATTTAAGCTATCTTGGACAGAATCACAGATGCAATTATTCAGAAGGAATCTTTGTGGGCTATAGATACTATGATACCAAGAAGATGGATGTGTTATTCCCATTTGGCTTCGGACTTTCTTATACTACGTTTAACTATAGCAATCTTAAGGTCAGCGTGGGCGGCAGCGCAGTGAGCGGAGCTGTGGATATAAATGCAGATAAGATCGCTGTTTCAGTTGATGTTACAAATACAGGCAATATGGCAGGTAAGGAAATTGTTCAGCTTTATATAAGTGATAAGACAAAGGCTGCTATAAGACCTGTTCATGAGCTGAAGGGCTTTGAGAAGATTGCTCTTAATCCGGGAGAAACCGGAACAGTCAGCTTTGAACTGGATAAGAGAAGCTTTGCCTGGTTTAATGAAGCAATATCAGACTGGTATGCAGCCGGCGGAGAATATGTGATCGAGATAGGTAAGTCTTCCAGAGATATAGTTCTTACAGAAACTATTGAAGTTAAGGGTGATGCACCTGTTCTTCCTGTTATTGATATGGATGTTCAGATTGGTGACCTTCTGAAGAATGATATTACTAAAAATGTTGTCCTTCGCGTCATGAAGGAAGAGATACAGAAGTTCTCAGGAAGCGATGGTCTGGAAGTAACAGATATGGATCCGATGACATATGCAATGCTTCAGTATCTACCGATCAGAACGCTCAGAAGTTTTACCCATATGACGAATGAGAGAGTAGAGAGTATAGTTGCTGCTCTTAAGGAAGAAGTCGAAAAGGTAAGTAGGTAGGTTGAACTGACATGAATTACATATTGGTTGTCCTTACGCTTTTCGCCGGAGGAAGCGTATTTGGCTGGTTTATAGAGCTCTTCTTTAGAAGATATCTTGATCCGGTAGAAAGATTAAAGAAAAAGTTTTCAAATCCGGGATTTCTGGTAGGCCCGTGCCTTCCGATCTACGGATCAGGACTTATACTCCTGTTTGCTTTGGCACATATAAGGATTCCTGCACTGGAATCGGCGCATCCGATCCTCAATAAGCTGCTGGTATTCTTTATAATGGCATGTACCATGACATTTATAGAGTTCGTTACGGGAATGATATTCATAGTGCATATGCATCTGCAGTTATGGGATTATTCACCATACTGGGGGAATATCAAGGGCGTTATATGTCCGCTATTCTCCCTTTTATGGTATGCACTGGCTGCTTTCTACTATCTCATTATGCATCCGAGGGTAGAAGCAATCCTTCTGTGGCTGTCTAACAATCTGGCCTTCAGCTTCTTTGTAGGATTGTTCTATGGAATCTTTATACTGGATGTTGTATACTCCTTCAACATAGTTATGAGGATCAGAAAGCTGGCAGAAGAGTATCATGTGATTGTCCGTTACAGAGCTTTAAAGAGCAAGGTTCAGGATCTCAGAGATGAGGCAAAGGACAGAAGCCTTGCATTTATCTTTACAAGATTTACAGCGACTTCGCTGAGGTCGATGTTTGCGGATTATAGAGAGAACTTCTCTGTGAAGAAGAAGGTTGTGGAACCTATCAAGGAGAAGATTACGGAGATAAAGAACCGGAAGGACGTTATAAAACCCGAGGACGATGGAATTACAATAGAAGAAAAGAAGTGATAACGTACGCCCGAGAGGCATGATTTAGATATTAAAGGTCCCTGAGTCATGATGACGCGCTTCACCCGCCCACTGGGCTCTGAAGCACGCACATGCCCTCAGGGACTATTATATTGCTTATACCAGCCTGCTCGGGCTGGGTTTTTATATAATAATAACAAGTTCGGCTTATATAATGGAGACTGTTTTAGAAATGTAAATGCCCCTGAGGACATGTGCGTGTACCAGAGCCCGGTGGGCGGTTGGGACACGTCATCATGTCTCAGGGGCAAAAAGTATTTTAAAGGAATAGTTCTGCTATATAGACGGCGCAGCAGGCAACAATCGCAACGGTTGTGAGACTTTTGCCGCGAAGAGCCAGCAGTATTGCAACAGCCAGACCGAAGGCGGCTGATATGACACTGGCGGTAGCGGTAAAGATATCCGGTATTGTCATGGCCGTAAGTACTGCAAATGGTATGTAATACAGGAACGAACGTATGAACCTGTTCTCAATTTTCTTTTTTACAGCTGCAAAGGGCAGTGCTCTTATAATATAAGTAGTTCCTGCCATAATTATAAGGTATATGAAGTAGGTGCGGATACTCACTGGACACCTCCTTCTGAAGCAGCAGAAGGTGTTTCTTCTGCAGGTTCTTCATCCTTTACAGGGAACAGAACTGCTCCGGCTATTGCTGCAGCTATAGCAGAGATGCTGATAGCAAGACCTGGAGATACTTCTTTTATTATAGGAACATACTTAAAGCATGTGCTTATTGCAGCGGCGATTATAACGATTATTATGACCGGACGTACCTTCTTCATCTCCGGTACAACTATTGCTACGAACATTCCGTAGATGGCAAGTCCGAGGGCACTCATGACTGAGGCAGGGAGTACATTTCCAAGGATGGCTCCGAGGAGTGTTCCCAGTGACCAGCCGATATAAGGCAGACTGATAAGTCCTGCCATAAAGCTTCTGGATACAGATTTTTCCGATACCGCAACTGCAAAGACTTCATCAGTCATCATGAAACCGAAGAGCCAGCGCCATACTCCCTTGAAGCGTTCATTGACCTTCTGGGATAAGGAGATGGACATAAAGCTGTATCTTACATTTATGGTGAGCTGAGATATGATCATATCCAGATACTGACCGGGCATCAACATGGTTTTGATGCCGGAAAACTGGCCTGCTGATGTGACGCAGGTCATAGATATAACCAGTGCTTCCCACCATGTGAATCCGTTCTTTACGGCGATTATTCCAAATGTAAAGGACACCGAGAGATATCCGAGAGCAATCGGTATACCAGCCCGCAGTCCGCGTAAATATTCTTTCATTACTTGTCCCTGCATTCAATTAAACTGTTTTACTATAGTACACCAACAAAGTGATTGATTCAAGTTACATTATTAAGTATAATTGATTCTATAGTGCTCCGACGCTAGTTCCGCGGAGCATTTTAGTGTCTTATGGATAGACACGGGAATGTGAACAAATAGTTATTTACTAAAAAAGAGGAGGGCAACAAAATGGCTAAGTACAGATGTAAGATTTGTGGGGAGATTATTGAATCAGAGACAACTCCTGAAGTTTGTCCAAAGTGTAAGCAGACTGACTGTTTTGAGTTAGTAGAAGAGGAAGCTAAGGCTAATCCATATGCGGGAACACAGACTGAGAAGAATCTTCAGGCTGCATTCGCAGGTGAGTCACAGGCTAGAAACAAGTATACATATTTTGCTTCAGTAGCAAAGAAGGAAGGTTTTGAGCAGATAGCTGCTATATTCCTTCAGACTGCTGATAATGAGAAGGAGCATGCAAAGCTCTGGTTTAAGGAACTTGCAGGAATCGGTTCTACAGCTGAAAATCTCGGTGCTGCAGCTGATGGTGAGAACTATGAATGGACAGATATGTATGAGGATTTTGCTAAGACAGCTGAGGCTGAGGGATTCCCTGAGCTTGCTGCTAAGTTCCGTGCAGTAGGTGAGATCGAGAAGCATCATGAGGAGCGCTACAGAGCACTTCTTAAGAATGTTGAGACAGCTGCTGTATTTGAGAAGAGTGAAGTTAAGGTATGGGAGTGCCGTAACTGTGGACATATCGTAGTCGGAACAAAGGCTCCTGATGTTTGTCCAGTATGTAATCATCCACAGAGTTTCTTCGAGGTTCGTGAAGAAAACTATTAAAAGCGGGAGAACAATATGAAGAATAAGGAAAGGCTTATCGGAGTTATCATGGCTGTGATAATCTCGGTGGCAATGGGTGCTCTGTTTACATTTCTGTCCAGAAGAAACTGGACACCTGAGCAGGCGAAGATGATGCCGCCGGCTGCTGTAAACTATATACTGAGTATTGTTGAATCTGTTGCAGTAGGAATAGTTGTTGCACTTGTAATACCTATCGCAAAGCTAGGTAGAAAGCTTGCTGAGGCGTGCAAGGCAAGGCCGGGAACGATAAAGTTTAATCTTATTAACGGCTTTCCTTTTACTGTAATTAATTCATGCCTGCTCGGTACTATTATGAGTGGTCTGGGTATATTTCAGGCCCGCAGACAGATGCCAATGGAAGTGCTGATAAAGCAGCCTCCATTTGTAAAGGTATGGTTGGGCAGTTGTTTAGAAAACCTTCCTATTGCAATTATTGTTAGTTATATTCTGGCGATCATCATATCACCAATAGTAGTTAAGATGGTGGGTCCTGGTGGCCCACCACCTGAAAATAGAAAACCGGAGAACTAGAGAAATGAGCATTAAAGAAGATGTAAGGAACATGAAGCTCGTGTCGCCATATGTTGCGGCTATGAGTGTTGGAAAAAGAAATACTGCGCTGAAGAGCGTTGCAGAAGCTATCGAAGCAAAGAAGAATGAGATATTTGCAGAGAATGAGAAGGATCTTGCTGCAGCAAAGGAGAACAATGTTGCGGATGCAGTAGTTAAGAGACTTAAGTTCAATGAGGATAAACTGAGAGATGTTATCAAAGGCATCAATCAGCTCATAGAACTGCCGGATCCGCTTGGCAGAAAGACTCTGGCAAGACAGCTGGACGAAGGTCTTATTCTTAACAGAGTAACATGCCCTATCGGTGTTATCGGAGTTATCTTTGAAGCCCGTCCGGATGCGATGGTTCAGATATCATCTCTCTGCATAAAGAGCGGTAACTGCGCAATCCTTAAGGGAGGAAAGGAAACTGCCAACACTAACAGGATCCTTTTTGAAATCATAAATGATGCAGTTATCAGTGCAGGTTTCCCTAAGGGATGCCTTCTTCTGGCGGAGACTCACAGTGAGATAGATGAGCTGCTTGACTGCTATGGCCTGGTAGATCTTCTCATCCCGAGAGGCTCAAACAGCTTCGTTCAGTACATCATGAATAATACAAAGATTCCGGTAATGGGTCATGCTGATGGTATATGCCATATCTATGTGGATGCAGCAGCAGATCAGGAAAAGGCTATTCCTATCATCCTTGATGCAAAGACCCAGTATACGGCTGCCTGCAATGCAGTTGAGACTCTGCTTATAAACAGAAGCATAGCGAGAGAATTTGTTCCAAAGCTTGCAGCAGCACTTGCTGAATCAGGAATAGAATTAAAGGGTACAAAGGAAGTCACAGAGCTTCTTGATGAGCTCGGATGCCTTGGAAATAAGGCAGAGACAGGACTTCAGTATGAAGAGATAACCGAGAGTGATTTTAAGGAATATCTTGCACTTAAGGTATCAGCAAAGCTGGTTGAGGATGTGGATGAAGCAATCGGTCATATCAACAGATTCGGTTCACATCATACAGACAGCATATTAACAGAGGACGATGATATAGCTGACAGATTCATGCAGCTGGTTGACTCCGCCGGTGTATATCAGAATTGCTCTACAAGATTCGCAGACGGCTTCAGATACGGCTTTGGTGCGGAAGTGGGTATAAGTACCAGTAAGCTGCATGCAAGAGGTCCTGTAGGTCTTGAGGGACTTGTTACTTACAAGTATAAGCTGTTCGGAAGCGGACAGATAGTTGGGGATTACGCAAGCGGTAAATCAGAATTTCATTTTAAGGATCTGGAGGAAGAATAATCATGGAGCAGTTTTATCTGGAGAATATGAATCTCAAGGTAACTATCAATCAGAAAGGAGCCGAGGTTTCAAGAGTTCTCAGCAAAGAGAAGGGTACTGAATACATGTGGAATGCGGACAGTGCTTACTGGAATAGAACAGCTCCGGTGCTTTTCCCTATCGTTGGAAGCCTGAAGGATAAGAAGTACACAGCCGAGGGCAAGGAATATACTATGTCCCAGCACGGCTTTGCCAGAGATATGGATTTTAAGTTCGTAAAGCAGAACAATAAGTCTATTATCTTCAGACTTGATTCAAATGAGTTCACTAAGGAGTTATATCCTTATGATTTCTCACTTGAAGTATCATATAAGCTGGAAGGATACAAGCTCACAACATGCTGGAAGGTTATCAATAAAGACGAGAGAGCCATGCATTTCCAGATAGGAGGACATCCTGCTTTCATGTGTCCTGTAGACAAGAAGACTCAGCAGTCAGATTACTTCATAGCGTTTGATACAGATAAGCCGCTTAAGTATAAGCTTCTTAAGGACGGACTGGTATCTGAGGATGGCGGAGAGCTGGTTACAGAGGACGGTGTTATCAGAATTGATGAGCATATGTTTGATAATGATGCGCTGATATTTGAAGGCCAGGGCGTAAAGAGAGTTGAATTATGTAAACCTAACAAGATGGTTTATGTATCAGTAACCTTTGATGCTCCACTCTTCGGAATATGGTCACCGGCCGGTAAGAATGCGCCATTCGTATGTATCGAGCCATGGTACGGAAGAGCTGACAAGACAGATTTCAGTGGTACGATCGCAGACAGAGATTATGATAATGTACTTGCTGCCGGCGAGAGTTTTGAAGCTGAATTTACTGTTGATTATCTATAAATGAAGGCCTAAATACTCACTTGGACTTGACAAAATTGCCTAAAAAGTCTATAAATGTGAGGTGCGCTTTCGTATGAAAACGTATTCCAAAACACACATCAGGAGGATTTTACAATGAACAAGACAGAACTTGTTTCAGCTATCGCTGAGAAGGCAGGACTTTCAAAGGCAGATTCAGAGAAGGCACTTAAGGCTTTCGTAGAGACAGTAACAGAGGCTATGAAGAATGACGATAAGGTATCACTTGTCGGATTCGGAACATTTGAGAAGACACAGAGAGCAGCTAGAACAGGACTTAATCCTGCTACTAAGGAGACAATCAACATCCCAGCTTCTTACGCACCAAAGTTCAAGGCTGGTAAGGCTCTTAAGGACGCTCTTAACTAAGAGGATATAGATATGAGGCTTGATAAGTATTTAAAGGTATCTCGTCTGATAAAGAGAAGAACTGTTGCTAACGATGCCTGCGATGCGGGACGAGTAATGGTAAACGGTAAAGTTGCCAGAGCATCATATGATGTAAAGGTTGGGGACGAGATTGAGATAACCTTTGGTAACAGAACCGATAAGGTGAAGGTTACAAGAGTTGCAGAAACCGTAAAAAAGGACGATGCAGCTGATATGTATGAGAGCCTTGTATAAAAACTCTTGCATTCTTTCATCTGATGCTATAAAATTAAAAAGTATCATTATGTAAACGGGACGGGGTGCAATGAGTAGAAGAAGGGTCAGGAAAATTCAACAATCCAGATTTATGCTTTTCCTAGCAATGATGATAATGTTCATGGTTGTAGTAGCATGCACATTCCGAAGCATCGAGTTAAGCAAGAGATCAAGGGAGCTCAGGGTTACTGAGACAGCACTTGAGAATCAGCTTACTGAAGCAAATCTCCGGGCTGAACAGCTTAAGGAGAAGGAAATGTATATGCAGACAAAGAAGTATATTGAGGACGAAGCAAAGAAGAAACTCGGGCTTGTATATCCTGACGAGATAGTTATAAAACCAAAAGAAAAAGATAATTAGAACGGGTAGAAGATTCTGTCTTCTACCCGTTTGGGTTATTTAGGGAAGATTATTTTAACAGTGGGGATGGTTCAGTGAATATCAGAGATATTGAAAGTTTTATCAGAGAAGAAGGAATGCTGAAGGAAGGCGACATAGTAGTTGCAGGTATATCCGGCGGAGCAGATTCAGTATGTCTTCTTCATGTTTTAAGCAGTCTGAAGGAGGTAATAGGATATGATATACATGCGGTTCATGTAAATCATATGATAAGAGGCGCCGAGGCTGACAGAGATGAGGAGTTTGTAAAGAAGCTCGGAGAGAAGCTGGGAGTCGAGGTGAGTGCATTTCACATAGATATCCCTCGTATTGCTGAAGAAACAGGAATGTCCTGTGAAGAAGCGGGACGTAAGGAAAGATACGATGCTTTTGCAGAGGTTGCTGCAGAACTTGAGAAGTCAACCGGAAGAAGAGTAAGGATTGCTGTTGCACATAATAAAGATGATATGGTGGAGACTGTTATCTTTAATATGGCCCGCGGCACATCTCTTAAGGGACTTGCAGGCATAAGACCTGTAAGGGAGAATATAATAAGACCTCTTCTGTTTGCAGGAAGAGATGAGATAGAAAACTACCTTGAGGAGCTTGGGGAGAGCTGGGTTACAGACTCAACAAACCTTGAGGATGATTATACAAGAAACAGAATAAGACACGTGATCATACCGGCGCTTAAGGACATCAATCAGGGAGCGGTAGATCATATATACAGTGCTGCTAGGGATACAGCAGATGTTTATGCAGGAATAGAGAGAAAAGCTGCTGAATATCTGGATTCATTTACAACCGCCACTGTTCAGGATGATAAAGTGACGGGAATATCCGTTCCGATCATCCCATTTGAACTTCTCTCTGACGCAGAGCAGAGCGAGGCAGTTCTGGCTGCTATGGAACGTCTGGCAGGCAAGAGAAAGGATATAACGAGAAAGCATATAGATATGGTGCTGGATATCACCAGGGGAAGCAGCGGAAGAAGTGTACATCTCCCATATGATATAACAGCAAGAAGGACAGGAGATATACTGATCCTAGAGGTGAGAGGCAGCGACGAACTAACCGGAATGGAAGGCAGTTTTAAGCAGGAGATATTTGAACTCCGGGGAGAAACGCATTTCACTAAAAATAAGTATACGGAAATAGTTGATTATGATAAAATAAGAGGCATCTTACGCGTCAGAAAGCCCGAAACGGGAGATTCCATCGTTATTAATGATAAGGGTGGCAGGAAGAAACTCAGTAAGCTTTTCACCGATCTTAAGGTGGACAGGGTGATGAGAGAGAACTGGCCGGTGGTTGTTGATGACAGAGATGTAATCTGGGTTCCGGGACTCAGACTGAGCGAAGCATATAAACTGGATAAATCAAGTACTACAGCAATAAGGCTGGAATACATTTTAGAAGGAGGAAATCCGGATGAGTGATAAAATAGCAGTTCTTATAAGCGAGGAAGAAGTTGAGAAGCGAATTCAGGAAATGGCTGATCAGATTACAAAGGAATATGAGGGTAAGACCGTACATCTCATAGGAATCCTTAAGGGAAGCGTGTTCTTCCTGTGTGAACTGGCCAAGAGAATCAAACTTCCTGTAACGATGGACTTTATATGTACATCAAGCTATGGTGATGGAACAGAGTCATCAGGTATAGTAAAGTTCTCAAAGGATCTTGATGAATCCATTGAAGGTAAGGAATGTATAGTAGTTGAGGATATTCTGGATTCAGGCAGAACTCTCAGTTATGTTCTTGGTGTTCTTGCAGGACGTAAGCCGGCATCACTTAAGATCATTACACTTCTTGATAAGCCTGACAGAAGAGTTGTTCCCGTTGAACTGGATATGACGGGCTTCGTTATCCCGGATAAGTTCATCGTAGGTTACGGACTTGACTATGCTCAGAAGTACAGAAATCTTCCTTACATAGGAGTAATAGAGTAAGTTTTAGTTGAGAGGAAAAATTAGAATTGGAAAAGAAGACAGCTAGTAGAGGACCAGGGCTGTTCCTATTGCTGATTCTGGCAGGTATAGCTATTTACTATTTCCTGTCCAGCAGACAGGGAGCAATAACCCCGAATTACACGAATGAAACATTGGAAAACAGCATAAAGCTGGGCAGCGTTGTCATGGTTGAAATATACCAGAACAGCGAGGTTCCTACAGGTACTGTATATGTGCTGTTTACGGACAGATCGGACATCAGATATTACACAGCAGACGTTAAGGAGACTCAGAAGATTCTCGATAAGAATAAGATAGAGTATTCTCTGTATGACGTGGCAAGACCGGGATGGATCGAGAAACTGCTGCCATATCTGTTTGCGACGTTCCTGTTTATCATGCTGCTACCGATGCTGCTTGGCGGGGTATCAGGAGGAGGCGGTAATTCCCAGATCCTGAACTTCGGAAAGAGCCGTGCAAAGAAGGATGAAGAAACAGGCATAACATTTAAGGATGTTGCGGGACTTGAGGAAGAGAAGGAAGAACTCTCAGAGGTTGTTGACTTCCTTAAGGATCCGGGTAAATACACACAGATCGGTGCAAGAATTCCAAAGGGAATCATCTTGGTCGGCCCTCCGGGAACCGGTAAAACTCTTCTTGGTAAGGCTGTATCAGGTGAAGCAGGAGTTCCATTCTTCTCCATATCCGGTTCAGACTTCGTAGAAATGTTTGTCGGTGTCGGAGCTTCAAGAGTAAGAGATCTCTTTGCAGAAGCTAAGAAGAACGCACCTTGTATAGTTTTTATCGATGAGATCGATGCAGTTGCAAGACGCCGTGGTACAGGTCTCGGCGGTGGCCATGATGAGAGAGAGCAGACACTCAACCAGCTTCTGGTTGAAATGGATGGCTTCACAGAGAATGAAGGCATCATCGTTATGGCTGCAACAAACAGAGTAGATATTCTTGATCCGGCCATTATGCGTCCGGGAAGATTTGACCGTAAGGTTGCTGTTGGACGTCCTGATGTTAAGGGACGTGAGGAGATCCTTAAGGTTCATACCAGAAAGAAGCCTGTAAGTGACGATGTTGATCTTCATGAAGTTGCAAGAACAACAGCAGGATTCTCAGGTGCTGATCTTGAGAATCTTATGAATGAAGCAGCTATCCTTGCTGCTAAGGAGAACAAGAAGTTCATCAGCAAGGCTGAGGTTGATAAGGCCTTCATCAAGGTTGGTATCGGTACAGAGAAGAAATCCAAGATCGTATCTGAGAAGGAAAGACGCATTACTGCATATCATGAATCAGGACACGCTATACTCTTCCATGAGTTAAGCGAAATGGATCAGGTTTACACAGTGTCTATTATACCTACAGGTGTCAGTGCTGCTGGATATACTATGCCGCTTCCGGAAAATGATAATCAGTTCGGAACAAGAAAGAAGATGCTTCAGGAAATTATGGTAGATCTCGGTGGACGTATTGCCGAGGAGCTTATCTTTGATGACATTTCAACAGGAGCATCACAGGATATAAAGATGGCTTCAAAGACAGCCAGAGATATGGTTATGAAGTTTGGTTTCTCTGAAAAGCTGGGACTCATCAATTATGAGGCCGGTGACAGTGATGAGGTATTCCTCGGAAGAGAACTTGGACATGAGAAGCCTTATGGTGCTCAGGTAGCTGCTTCAATAGATGAAGAAGTTAAGAACATCATTGACAACTGTTATAAAGAAGCAAAGGCTATTATTGAGGCAAAAATTGACGTTCTTCACAAGGCTGCAGAGGTACTTCTGGAGCGTGAAAGAATCTCAGGTGCTGAGTTTGATGCACTTTTTGCCAATGGAGAGGCCTAAATCAGGATAAAATTGTATAAATTGACAGAAGGCTGAAAAACCATTAGCAAAAATTTACAAAAAGATATAGCAAAAAAAATTATTTTTGTGAACATCTTTTTCCGGGGGTATGTATAATATACTTGTAACCCCCAATACATTATATAGTTTTTTGCTACACCCCATAAGTAACAAAATACCTTCTCCAAAAGAGCTCGTCTACCCCGACGAGCTCTTTTACTATCCCTTATTTTATGCGGGTTTGAAGGAATTGGATGAAAATATGAAATAAGGTGGTTTTAATCGAAAATGCTTCAGGTGTACCATTTGGTGTACCATTTTATAAGATCTCTCCAGCGGTGCTGCGAGAGGTCTTTTGCTTTTTCAAGTATTTTCGGAATATTGCAGATATTTATCAGGGGTTTGGGGCGGAGCCTCAAGAAACAGGATTTATGGAAGAAGGGCAAATGAAGCGAAGTGAAATTTGCACTTTTAACATAAAGCCGTTGCTTGCCTGTTTTTGGACAGGATAATTAATTCATTTGTATATTTCTTCATCTATGATAATATGATCGATTTTTTCAACATCAACAAGCCTGTTAAACATTAACAGCAGCGTGTTTATGTCTTGAATTCCATCACCATCGCCGTCATACATATAGCGGCCGTTATATGTATTATCATATTTATCATTTTCAACTATATATTCAGTACCGTCATTGAAGTAAATGATAATATCGTGTGAACCATCTTCAATTCCGGATATTTTGACTGATATCGGAGATATTTCAATTATTGATTCCATCTCACCCTGAGAGATAAATGATCTGGTGTCCAGAGCTTTGTCACTTAGTTGAAATGTTACAGTATGTTCCTCGCAATACTCGTCTGATTCACTTCTTAAATAATATTTTCCCTCTTCCATTTCCTTTTTAATTATAGTGTAACTAATCACTAAAGCATCTTTATCAGGAGGATTATTATATATTTCTAAATCTGCAGTTATATTATTGAGAAACTCTTCATATTGATCTTCTCCGAATTCTATACCAAATTCCGCGTAATAGTCTCTGACTTCATCGTAAGAGCAGTCAAGCCAAGAGTTTAAATATTGTTTCATGTGATCGATATGGGAATAGTAACTTGTGTCATCTTTTAAAATATAATCATAGCAATACCATTTTTCATCGGTGCTTCGCTCTTCATCTTTAAATGCATATCCCTCGCTGGTATGTGCAAACCCGAATCCTATAGAAAATGAATAGTCGGATGTTGCGTTTAAAAGGCCTTTACCTGTTTCTCCTTGTTCCGGGAGAATGCCGCCTTTTCGTTCAAGTGTATATTCGATTACAGCATTACCCAGCTTATCTTTTACGATAGACGTTAAGGTAAGCTGAGTTCCATTTAAATCAACAGAAAATGGCAATTCTTCAATTACTTCACCAACTGTTTTATCTGCTAAATCTTCATCGACATCAGTATATTCAACGGCAGGATGTTTTATAGGTTTATCATCGGGATTATCTGCGGGAGTAGTATATTCTTCATGGCTTTTTCTTCCGGCACCGCCCCATGCACCATTAAAAAAACCAAAGTATTTTCCTGCAGCATAAACACCGGCAGGAATAAGAATAACTAAGATTATAGCGGCGGCAACAAGTTTGAATGATGGAGATGCCGCCCTCCTTGTAGATATAGAGGATATCATTCTCCTTTTTTCTTTTTCATATCTATCAGAAAAAATGTGTTTTTCCGGTATTTCAAAATTATTGAAATCATTTATTGAAATATCTATAAATGGTTCTTTCATAACTGTCCCCTTATATTTTTAGATCTTAATATTTTGATTGTCTATCGCAATTAATACATTTTTACGTAAAGCTTTGATTCCCCGTTCATATCGTTTACGTGCAGCGTCATAGCTTATTCCTTGATTTCTGGCTATCTCTTGTATAGACATTTCTTTCTCTATGTGAAGAATAATGATTTCTTTATATTTTTGAGGAAGTTTGGTTAACTCTTCTCGAATGGTAAGATCCTTAATGTCTATATCGGAAAAGTCATTATCATCGTGATATACTACATCATCGAGGATGCTATCATCATAGAATACATGTTCACGTTTTCGTATACGGTATATATCAATAGTGGCATTTTTAATTGTTTTAATGATATATGCTTTAGTTTTATCGGAGGTCGGATTTTTTATCCGGGATATATTTTTAATAAGCTTCACAAATGAATCCTGAACCGCATCTTCTGCGGCAGATTCATCCTTAAGAATACTGAAAGCTATGTAGAACATTTTTTGTTCGTATAATTCGTATATTTTTTCTATTATTTCTCTGTTGTTCATAGGCCTTGAAATAACTCCATAATATGTACTCTCAATAATTATAACGATGGTGAATGCGAAAATGCGACAAATTTGTGTGATTTTTTAAAGCTTATAGATTTTAGTAGCTGACAACTTCTTGAGACACTTTTCAAATTCCTGGTTAAGAGAAAAGGGCATATTTTTCCACTGGAAAAAAGACTGATATAAACATATTAAGTGCAGGTTCATTTTATCTTGGGTCGTTTTATTTTGCACATTTGCCTGATGAATCAATAAAATGTACGATTATGATAATAAAATCAGGATAATTCATCATATACGTTAATTTTTAGAGATTCTGTTTTGATAAGATGGTATTAAATCAGATATCAGGAAGGAGGAGACGTGAATAAATGAAATATGATTCTAAAAAACGTAAGCTGCTCAAGGGTGAATTTCAAAGAGAAAATGGAATGTATGTATTTAGAATAGTTGTCGGTGGTAAGAGACGATCGCTTTATTCAATGTCACTTCCGGAACTGAGAAAAAAAGAAAGAGAATTAATGAATTCCGTAGAGAGAGGAATAGATATTGATCTGAAGAACACGACTCTGAATGATCTGGCTGAGGAATATATCAGGGATAAAAAGAAAACGGTACAGATAACAACATATCAGACAATGGAATTCATGTATCGAAGATATATAAAAGATACTCTCGGAAAACAGGTATTGGGTAAGATAAAAAGATCTACGGTGAAACAGCATTATCTCAACTTGATCAGTGGTGACCATAAAATCAGTATCAGCACACTTGCAAGATTAGATTGTATAGTTAAGCCGTTATTTGAAAGAGCTGTAAATGATGACATTATATTCAAGAACCCGGCCAGGGGAGTGATGGGCGAGATAAAAGCTGAATGCAGGGAGGTTCCGCAAAAGAAATGTGCTCTTACAGAAGAACAACAGGATACATTTCTTGAGTATCTGTTTAATGGTAAAAAGCATGATGGGATTAAGAATCTTATTGTCTTTCTTCTAGGTACAGGGTGCAGAGTAGGCGAAGCGATAGGATTAACATGGGATGACATTGACTTTGATAAGAACATTATCAGTATCAATCATGCAGCAGCATATGTGAAATTGGATGGGCATTATAGACATATTATTAAGAGGACTAAGTCGGTGGCCGGTGATAGGGATATTCCGATGCTCTCAGAGGTCAAGAAGGCTCTTTTAGACCAGAAATGGAGACAAGAGGTACTTGACGTAAGGCAGCCGGTTGTTGACGGATATACAGGTTTCGTATTTCTGTCTGAACGAGATGGAGTATATACACGAGAAAATATTTCAGCTCAGGTAAAGCAGATTATAAGAGAATATAATGAAAATACGGACGGATATAAGCTCCCGGAATTCTCAACACATCAGTTGAGACATACGTTTGCAACGAGATTATGCCGTAATACCAGTGATCTGAAATCTATTCAAAAGATACTTGGCCATAAAGATATTAGTACAACGATGAATATATATGCAGATGCGACAGATGATGGTGTGGCTGAATCTATGCAGGCACTGGAAGGTGTGATGTTCAGAAAAAATAATTGTCATAAATAGCAACAGAATACAATTTACAAATACTATTTAGTGTATTACAATACAAGTAAAGAAAGCGTGCTTTCTTTAGTGTGGCTAACACTTTAATCTGATACATTTACCGATTGATGATGCAGTCGGTCGTTGGCAGGCAACACTAAAACCTTGTACTTTGCCCTTTGTGGACCGTTGGCAGACAACACTAAAATTAGCTATTAAAGGAGAGCGAGTTATACATTGGTATATCCACTCTCCTTTTAAATTTCGAGGGGGAATTATTAACTATGACAAAATATACCATAGAAGAAGCCCGGCATATTGTTATGAATTGCGCGAAGGACTATCAGAAACTTCTGGAGAACAAGGAATTCATAATAGCATATAGAGACAGAGATGAAAATAAAATCAAATATATCGAACTTGTTTTTCTTGCAAAGAATTATCAACACTTGACCGGAATGAATATTATTGATCAAAATGGCAATATCTTAGAACATCAGTCAGAAAACTTTTATCGTAAATGTCTAGAAAACAAATTAAGAATATCGGAAATTGCATTTAGAAAAGATGGTATGAGCCATCTGAAATTACAGGCATTGCCTGCAATAACAAGATTTACATCTATCACGAAAATTGCAGGTGATTCAAATGGAAATCAGCCATACTTAGTCGTCGAAAAGGTTGTGGGTGGAGTAAATTTCTGCCTTGGGATTAGAACTGATAATGTAATCAATAAGTTCGTTCCGGTGTCTGCATTAATGAGAAATATAAAAGAACTGACTACAAATCCTTCACAGGTTTTATTTATTATGGAAAGAGATTATGAATCAACATCTTTGTATACGAAGATTAAGCACGTTGCGAAAGGCCTTAATCTTAATGAACTGAATATTCCTAAAGAATTGTTGGAAAAAATATCACTTGAAGAATATGTTGCCAAGGGTTAAATGCTTATAATGTGTACCATTTGGTGTACCATTCTGAATGCTAAGAGAAATAGCTATATGATAGGTATAAAAACATAAGAATATGGAATCTAATGAATTTATAAGAAC